>NZ_JBANBJ010000011.1:0-156894 GCF_059803515.1 Bradyrhizobium sp. UFLA05-125
TCCGATCGAAGCTATTGTCGCGCATCGAACCCTCCCTGCCGGGCTGGATTCGATCACCGAATTAATGAACATGCACAGCAATGACGGTGCGGCAGGTATCGAGGACCAGGAATGCACGCCAAACTTCCGCACCTTTTCGACGAAGCGACGCGCGTCAGCGCCGGCGACAGTTGCTGGCAGGGACATACCAGTGACGACTACTGGGCCTTCGTCGGCCCGTTCGGCGGCGCCACCGCTGCGACGATCTTGCGCGCGCTGATCGACCATCCGCAGGCTGCCGGCGATCCGCTTTCGGTGACCGTCAACTACTGCGCGCCGATCGCGAAGGGTGCGTTCGATCTCGACGTGCGACTGGTGAAGGCCAATCGCTCCAGCCAGCATTGGTGCGTCGAGCTGTCACAAGATGGCGGCGAGGTCGCAACGCTTGCCACCGCCGTCTTTGCCGAACGCCGTTCCTCCTGGTCGCATCAAGTGGCTCAGTTTCCCGACGCGACGCCGTTCGAAGAGACGCTGCCCTTTCCCAAGATCAAGGCGTCCTGGGCCAACCAGTACGAATTCCGCTTCGTCGAGGGCGAGATGCGAATCGGCGCCGGGAAGGAAGAACTAGCCAGCACCTATTCGAAGGTGTGGATCAGTGACAGCACGCCGCGCAAGCTCGACATGCTGTCGGTGATGGCGATGTCGGATGCGTTCTTCGGCCGCATCTTCCACGCGCGGCGCGAACTCGTGCCGTTCGGCACGGTGTCGCTGACGACATATTTTCACACGGACGCGGCGGAGCTCGCCGCGGAAGACATCACGCGCGTGCTCGCGACGGCCGACGCCAAGATCTTCCATAAGAGCTATGGCGACCAGACCGGCGAGCTGTGGTCGCCCAACGGCCGCCTTCTCGCGACCACCACTCAGATCGCGTATTTCAAGGCGTAGGTGCTTTTGCGATATACAGTCCCCAAACAAAAAGGGCGGCCTCTCGGCCGCCCTTTTGGATTTCAAACGGAACGAAGTTACTCCGCCGCGAGCTTCACGTCAGGCGCTGCGGCGCGCACCTCTGCGTCGACCTGGGCTTCGAACTTGGCAAAGTTCTTCTGGAACATGCCGACCAGCGCGCGGGCGGTCTTGTCGAACTCATCCTTGTCCCTCCAGGTGTTGACCGGGTTGAGGATCTCGCTCGGCACGCCCGGCAGCGCGGTCGGGACCGCGAAGCCGAAATACTTGTCGGTGCGGAATTCGACGTTGCGAAGCGATCCGTCGAGCGCGGCGGTGAGCAGTGCGCGCGTCACCTTGATCGGCATGCGCGAGCCGATGCCGTACTTGCCGCCGGTCCACCCCGTATTGACCAGCCAGCAGTCGACATTGTGCTGGGCGATCAGGTCGCGCAGCATGTTGCCGTAGACGGATGGATCGAGCGGCAGGAACGGCGAGCCGAAGCAGGTCGAGAATTCCGGCTGCGGCTCATTGCCGAGACCGCGCTCGGTGCCCGCGACCTTCGCAGTGTAGCCGGACAGGAAGTGGTACATGGCCTGCGCCGGCGAGAGCTTTGCGATCGGCGGCAGCACGCCGAAAGCGTCGGCGGCGAGCATCACCACGTTCTTCGGCTGCGGCGCGCGGCCGGTGCGCGAGGCGTTGGGGATGAAGTCGAGCGGATAGGCCGAGCGGGTGTTCTCGGTCTTGGAGCCGTTGTCGAAATCGACGACGCGGGTGTCCTCGTCGAGCACGCAGTTCTCGAGCACCGCGCCGAAGCGCGTCGAGGCGGCATAAATCTCGGGCTCGGCTTCCTGCGACAGCTTGATGCACTTGGCGTAGCAGCCGCCTTCGAAATTGAACACGCCGTTGGGGCCCCAGCCGTGCTCATCGTCACCGATCAGCGTGCGGTTCGGGTCGGCCGACAGCGTGGTCTTGCCGGTGCCGGACAGGCCGAAGAAGATCGCGGTGTCACCCTTCGATCCGACATTGGCCGAGCAGTGCATCGGCATCACGCCGCGCTCGGGCAGGTAATAATTCAGCGTGGTGAAGACCGACTTCTTCATCTCGCCGGCATAATAGGAGCCGCCGATCAGCACGATCTTGCGGGCGAAGTCGATCGCGACGACGTTCTCCGACTTGCAGCCGTGACGTTTCGGATCGGCGCGGAAGCTCGGCATATCGATGATGGTGAGCTCGGGCACGAAGGTCGACAGCTCGATCGCCTCCGGGCGGATCAGGAGCGTGCGGATGAACAGTGAGTGCCAGGCGAGCTCGGTGAAGACGCGCGTCTTGATCCGGTAGGCCGGATCGGCGCCGCCATAGAGGTCCTGCGCGAACAGGCTCTTGCCTTCGGCGTGCTTGAGGAAATCCTGATAGAGCGTCTCGAACTGCTCGGCGGTGATCGACTGATTGCCGGCCCACCACATCTTCTTGTCGGTGGTGGCGTCGCGCACCGTGAACTTGTCTTTCGGGCTGCGGCCCGTGAACTCACCGGTATCCGCGCAGAGCGCGCCATCGGCGGAGAGCACCGCTTCTCCGGCGGAGAGCGAGTACTGACAAAGTTGCGGCGCGCCGAGGTTCCAATGAACCCGCTTGAGATTCTTTAAGCCGAATTTGTCGGCGCCGAAGGCACCGTTGCGCACGCCCGTCTCTTGCACGAAAAATCCTCCTAGAACCCGCATTACTGGCGCGATCATCTTTGAGCGCCATCCATCGCGGCCACCGTGAATAATAGGCCGTCCGGCCTCGGCTGGACGACGTAATACTGATGAACGCTGACGTTGCCAAGCTGATCCCGTAGGATTTGGTTTATTCAAGGGCTGGGCCAAAAGTCGCGCGTGCCCGCTCTGAAGCGCGCGCGTCGAAAACGACCGATGATCGCGCAACCAAATGGGCAAATCAGCGTTGTCGGAGATTTTGCAACGCACAATCTGCCACTGTATTTCCAGTGCTGTTTCTATCGTACCGCACCTTCTCCGATCAGCGCGAAGGGCGCCCAGATCGCGGGATAGGCATTGCGCGGTGAGGAGGTGTCATCGAGGTAGGCCAACATCGCGCGCCGCAACGCTTCGGCTCGGCCGAGTCCTGGTTCGTTTTTGAGCAAATCGAAAGTCGATGTGGTCAGCCGGGTGGCGGCTTCGGAATCAACCGCCCAATGCGAGACCAGAAGTGCGCGCGCGCCGGCATAGAAGAACGCTCGCGCCAATCCCGACAGCGCTTCCGCACCCGGCTTGTCGCCAGCGATGGTGTTGCACGCCGACAGCACGACCCAGTCCGCATTGAGCTTGAGCTGCGCGACTTCGCTTGCCGTGAGGAGACCATCGTCGAAGTCGGTCGGCTGATCCGGCATCGAGAGCGCAAGCGAAGGCTCGCCCAATCCCTTGACGTCACCGGCGACGAGGCCGTGGGTGGCGAAATAGATGATGCTGTATTGGGCAAGCGCTGCCCGCTTCAGCGTCGTCTCGCTGGCATCGCGACCGAGATGGACATCGGCGGCGGCGGCACCGACGTCCTTCGCCACGGCGCTGAGCTCGTCCGCCGTATCAGGCAGTTGCGGCAACGCCTGTGCAAGCCGCGCGCGATCGACGCCAGCACCGCGCCAGAAATCGGTATAGGCAAGCGTCGCAATGCTGCGCGCCGCAGTCTTCGTCGCGCGCCGGTCCGCGGGCGCCTCCTGCGCAGGATTGAACAGGGGATCGCCAAAGCCGGTCATTGGCTTGATGTTCTGATCCCTGCGCGCAAAGGCACGCAGCGACTTCAGGCTGACCACCGAGGGCAACACCGAGACCGCCTGGCGCCGCAACAGCCACGCAGCGCTGCGATAGCCTTCGAGCGTCTCCGGGATCGCAGCTCGCGGCTTCTCGGTGACGAGCAGATGAAACGGCAGTGCCGTCAGCGCGCCGGAGGGGACCACCAGCAGGCTGCGCTTGTCCTTTGTAAGCATCTCGACGGGGCCGAGCAGCGTGACATAGAGCTCGTTGGCAAGCGCGAGATCGAACAGCCCCGACTTGCCGGAGGAATCGCGCACCTTGCCGACGTCGAGCCCCTTACGGAACGCCGAGACCTTTTGCGCAAGCGCGTCAGTACCGAGCGCAATCCGTTTCCAATCGACGCCTTCGCGCGTGATCGCGATGACGTAGCTCTCCTTGTCGACGATGGCATAGAGCGCCATCGCTTCATCGGCCGACAAGAGCGCCTGGATCTCCTTTACCGCCAGCGGCAACGGATTGGAGAGCGAGGCGTAATCCGGGAATTCGACGGCAAGCGTTTTCTGCAAGCTCGCGCGCTCGCTTGCGATCGCCGCAAGGCGCTGCCGGTTGCGCTGCTCGCCGGCCGCATCGCGCTGCACGGGCTGCTTTGACACTGCGGCAACGATCGCCTTGTCGAGCGTGTCGGCATCTGCGGCGAGATCCTGATCTCGCCGCACCAGCTCGGCGAGCCGGTCGCTGCCGGCGGCGAGCCGCACCGCGAGCTTGTTCACGGCCGACGCGGCAGAGGATTGCGTGCCGCGCTGGATGGCGGCAAGCGCTTCGTCCAGCGCCTTGTCGTCAGGCAGCAATTGCTGCTGCCGCGCGGCAAAAAGGACCGGCAGCACGACGCGGAGCTGCGCGCCATTGTTGGCCAGCGTCTTTTCTGCAAGCGGCAATGCATCGGCGGTCTTTCCCGACACTTGCAGGAAGTACGCAAGATTTCCGATCGACGTCACGACGTCAGGATGATCGGGCCCGAGCGCGCGCTCGCGGATCGACAGCGCGCGGCGATAGAGGGGCCCGGAATCGGCGTAGCGCTGCTCGTGCTCGTAGAGCCCTGCGAGGTTGTTGAGCGAGCGCGCAACATCGGGATGATCGGCGCCCAGCACCTTTTCGCGGATCGCGAGCGAGCGCTTGATCGGCGCTTCGGCGTCCGCATCACGGTTGAGGTTGCGATCGAGCTGGCCGATATTGTTCAGCAGCGTCGCCACAGCGGGATGCTCTGGGCCTCCGGCCTTCTGGTAGATGGCAAGCGCGCGCTGGAACAAGGGCTCGGCGTCGGCATAGCGCTCCTGCTTCACGTAGAGCGTGGCGAGATTGTTGAGGGACTGGCCGACATCGGGATGTTCGCGCGGCAGTGTCCTTTCGCGGATGGTGAGCGCACGCTTGAACAGCGGCTCGGCGTCGGCGAAGCGTTGCTGGCGCTGATAGAGCGCTGCGAGGTTGTTCAGCTCGGGCGCGATCTCCACCGCGTCGAGGCCAAGGGATTTTTCCATCAGCGCGACGGCGCGCTTGTAAAGCGGCTCGGCCTGATCGTCGTGACCCTGCGCGGCATTGATTTGGGCAAGGTTGTTCAGCGCACCCGCGAGATCGCGGCTGTTGTTGCCTTTCTCGAGGCTTGCCACCATGGCCTGTGCCAGCGGCAGCGCCTCCGCATATTTGCCGGCTCGGCTGAGCTCGTTGATCCTGGCGCTTTGCGTGGCGAGATTCTGGGCCGTGGCAAATGTGGAGAAGGATGCGCCGAGCGCGAGCGCAAGCCCGGCTGCCAGCGCCAAACGTACATATCGCGTCATGAAAACTCTCGTTGCCGACCCAGGCCATATTGCTTGACCATGGGTCGCGGCGAGCGACGCCGCCGTTCAAGCCGGGCGTTGCTAACCGCCCTTGGCCCGCGCCTCGCCCGCCAGCTTCACCAGGATCTTGCGCAGCGCGTTGCCATCAGTCACCCGCTCCGGAAACTCGAGCCGCAGCACGACCTGTTCCGACTGCATGTCGAGGCCCTCGGGATCACAGCCAGTGCAGCGCCAGTCGGCCTCGGCTGCATCGAGCAATTTTGTCGCATACAAAGCCATGGCGTCGCGATGGTCGGCATTCATGTGCGCGACCGCGCCCTCCTCGGCTTCAAGCAGCTCATCGGCGCCGGCGAGGTCCGTGAGGAACCGCTCAGGCTTCAGATCGACGATACGGCCGAATCCCGCAACCAGATGGGTTCCGGACGGCCTGATCCGGAAGAAGGAAAAATCCTGAAACGAAACAAAGTCTTCTGCGGACGGATGGGCGGCAAGGTAGCGCCGTCGCAGGAGCTCCAGCTCGCCTTCCGTTCCCAGCTCTGCCCGTCCCGACAGCATGATCCGGGCCCCTTCCAGCGGATCGCCAGGGGCGCGCTCGTCCAGCATCAACGAGACCCTCCCGTCGGCGAGGATGTTCTTGGTATGCACGGCGAGCCGCGAGATCAGCAGGATCGGCGAGCCGTCGGGGTGGCTCGCCAGATTGACCAGGGAGCAATAGGGATCGCCGTTGCCGGGCATCAGGGTCGCGAGCGCCCCCTGCCGGGAGCGCCGCAACAGCGATTTGGCGAGCTGTCCGGGGTCGAAATCGGAGGTCGGTTGCATCTGATTCTCTTCGGTTTTCCGGCTTTTACGGGTTGCAAGGCCGGCCTTTTCGGGGTTAAACGGGGCTTGGTTATGGGTCGGATCGCGGCTGCTTCGCTGCGTTTCGAGGAACTTTGGTCACACTTCAGCCCAGCTTGCATTGCTCGGTGACAAGGTTCGAACCCCGGGTTGGGGGCCCATGTATACGGCGCATCTCTGAATTGCTCGCCGTTTTAGATCACGACCCCAACGGAAAGCAGAGGCTCATGCCCACAATCGCTTTGGTCGACGACGACCGCAACATTCTCACATCCGTCTCGATCGCGCTGGAAGCCGAAGGCTACCGCATCATGACGTACACCGACGGCGCCTCCGCGCTGGACGGCTTCCGCACCACGCAGCCCGATCTTGCCATCCTCGACATCAAGATGCCGCGCATGGACGGCATGGAGACGCTGCGGCGGCTACGCCAGAAATCCGATCTGCCGGTGATCTTCCTCACCTCCAAGGACGAGGAGATCGACGAGCTGTTCGGCCTCAAGATGGGTGCCGACGATTTCATACGCAAACCGTTCTCGCAGCGGCTGCTGGTCGAGCGCGTCAAGGCGGTGCTGCGCCGCTCCGCGCCAAAGGATCCGACCGCCGCGCCGAAGGAGAACGACGCCAAGGCGCTCGATCGCGGTCTTCTGCGCATGGATCCCGAACGGCACACCTGCACCTGGAAGAACGAGCCGGTGACGCTGACGGTCACTGAATTCCTGATCCTCCAGGCGCTGGCGACCCGGCCTGGCGTGGTGAAGAGCCGCAACGCGCTGATGGACGCGGCCTATGACGACCAGGTCTATGTCGACGATCGCACCATCGACAGCCACATCAAGCGGCTGCGCAAGAAATTCAAGGTGGTCGACAACGAGTTCGAGATGATCGAGACGCTTTACGGCGTCGGCTACCGCTTCAAGGAAGCCTGAGGCGAGCGCGCCTCTTTCGGGGACATTGCGGACTGACGGGGTTGTCGGTCTCGGCTAAGATGCGGGGACCAAACGCACACAGTCCTAACGCGGGCGTAAGCATTGCTTGACCGGACGCAGCCTGATTCCAGCCTGAACGCCGAGGACGTCGCGTCCGCGGGCGTTCAGGACCATTCGGCTGAGGAGAAGCAGGTCGCGCAAGGCTGGCGGCCGCTGAATTGGCTCAAGCGCGCCGGGCAGTTCTTCTTCGCGCTCTCCTTCTCGAGCCTCACCCGCCGCATCGTCTCGCTGAACCTCGCCGGACTCGTCGCGCTGGTCGCGAGCATCCTTTACCTGTCGCAGTTCCGCGCCGGCCTGATCGATGCGCGCGCGCAGAGCCTGTTGGTGCAGGGCGAAATCATCGCGGGCGCGATCGCGGCTTCCGCGACGGTGCAGACCAACGCCATCACGATCGACCCCGACCGGCTGCTCGACCTCAAGCTCGGCGACAGCTATGGCGGTTCGGACGACTATTCGCCGCTGGATTTCCCGATCAATCCGGAGCGCGTGGCGCCGGTGCTGCGGACACTAATCTCGCCGACCAAGACGCGCGCGCGGATCTACGATCCCAACGGCATCCTCCTGCTCGATAGCCGTAACCTCGAGAACGTGCTGCGCTACGACCTGCCACCGCCATCCGAGAAGCCCGGCATCCTCGAACGCGGCATGACCTCGGTGCGCACCTGGCTCAACCGCGGCGACCTGCCGCTTTATCGCGAACTCGGCCCGGAGAACGGCAACGGCTATGACGAGGTCGCCGATGCGCTGAAGGGCCAGAAGCGGTCGATGGTGCGGGTCAATGCGCGCGGCGAGGTGATCGTCTCGGTCGCGGTGCCCGTGCTGCGCTCGCGCGCCATCCATGGTGCGCTGATGCTGTCCACCCAGGGCGACGACATCGACCAGATGGTCACGGCCGAGCGGCTGGCGATCCTGAAAGTCGGCGGCGTCGCCGCCGCCGTCATGATCATGCTGTCGCTGCTGCTCGCAAGCACGATCGCAGGTCCCGTGCGGCGCCTCGCCGACAGCGCCGAGCGCGTCCGCCGCCGTACCAAGTCCCGCATCGAGATCCCCGACTTTACCCGCCGCCGTGACGAGATCGGCCATCTCTCCGGCGCGCTTCGCGACATGACCAATGCGCTTTATCGCCGCATCGAGGCGATCGAGATGTTCGCCGCCGACGTCGCACACGAGCTGAAGAACCCGCTGACCTCGTTGCGCTCGGCAGTCGAGACTTTGCCGCTGGCGCGCAACGACACCAGCCGCGCGCGCCTGTTGGAAGTGATCGAGCACGACGTGAAACGGCTCGACCGCCTGATCTCGGACATTTCGGACGCGAGCCGGCTCGACGCCGAATTGCAGCGGCAGGATGCGATCCCCGTCGATCTGAAGCGCCTGCTGACGACGCTCACCTCGGTCGCCAACGAGACCAAGCTCGGCCACGACGTCGCGGTCGAAGCCCGCTTCGAGGGCCGCGGCCCGAGCGACGGCCTGTCCGTGACCGGCCACGATTCGCGACTCGGGCAGGTGATCGCCAATCTCTTGTCGAACGCGCAGTCCTTCTCCGAGCCCGGCAACAAGGTTCGCATGACCTGTCGCCGCGTGCGGACCGAGATCGAGATCGTGGTCGACGATGACGGCCCCGGCATCCGCGAGGACGCGTTGGAGCGCATCTTCGAGCGCTTCTACACCGATCGTCCGCATCAGGGCTTCGGCCAGAACTCCGGCCTCGGCTTGTCGATCTCCAAGCAGATCATCGAGGCCCATGGCGGACGCATCTGGGCGGAGAATCGCGCTGGTCCCCCTGACGCCGACGGCGTGCCCACCGTCGCCGGCGCGCGCTTCGTGGTGAGGCTGCCGGCGCTATGAGCGAGGACAGCGCCAGCGTCCATGCTTCCGCGGTCAGAATAGGAAATGTAGCTGTGCTGATCCGGGGGCCCTCGGGCGCGGGTAAGTCGCGCCTTGCCTTCGATTTGATCATGGCAGGCCGCGCCGGGGTGGTCGAAGAGGCCGTTTTGGTGGGCGATGACCGTGTCCATCTGGCGACAGTCGGCAACGAAATTGTAGTCCGCCCTGCCGCCGTCCTGGCCGGCCTGATCGAGGTCCGGGGCCTCGGCATCCGCCGCTGCGACTTCGTGGAGCATGCGACCGTCGGCCTCGTGGTCGATCTCGCCGCGCCCGACGCGGAGCGCCTGCCGCCACCGGAAGCCCTGAAAATCACCATTTCCGGTGTCGAATTACCGCGAATCCCGGTCGGAGCCGGTTACCAGCCCCTCTCCCTGGTTGTCGCTGCCTTGACCACTACCAAGAGTTCATCTTCCGTTAACCCTTCGGGCGATTGTTTGAAGGGAAATGGTAACCATATGAACCCCACTATCGCGACCGAATAGCTCGGCGCACCTCCCCTCATCCATCCGTCTAGATTCAGGGAGATACGCAACATCCCCTCTTGCGCGGGGGCTCTGGATGGTCAAAGTGGCGCGTTCGTGCGGCGCACCAAAAGCGCCCGCGAGGAGTTTTCCGATGATTGGTCTAGTACTTGTGACCCACGGGCGCCTTGCCGACGAGTTCAAGGCAGCGCTTGAGCATGTCATGGGCCCACAAAAGCAAATCGAAGCGATTACGATCGGCGCCGAGGATGATTCCGATCTCTGTCGAAGCGACATTATCGAAGCGGTTAATCGCGTCGATTCCGGCGACGGCGTTGCGATCCTCACCGACATGTTCGGCGGCACGCCGTCCAACCTTGCAATTTCCTGCATGAGCCGACCCAAGGTCGAAGTGCTCGCAGGCATCAATCTTCCGATGCTGGTAAAGCTCGCCAAGGTGCGCGAGGAGCGCGCGCTGCCCGACGCAATCGCGATGGCCCAGGAAGCGGGCCGCAAATACGTCACCATCGCCAGCCGCGTGCTCGCCGGCAAATGAGCGACGACGCGCCACTCGGAAGTGAGGCCAGTCTTCCTGCGGGAGCGGGCGTGCCCGAAGGGGCGATCTCCAAAGAGCTGCTGATCATCAACAAGCGCGGTCTGCACGCGCGCGCGTCCGCAAAATTCGTGCAAGCGGTCGAGCGCTTCAACGCGCAGGTCTGGGTGACGCGCGGCGGCGAGACCGTCGGCGGCACTTCGATCATGGGATTGATGATGCTGGCCGCTGGGCCCGGCACGACGATCACAGTTTCAGCCAAGGGCGATGACGCCGAAGCCGCGCTCACCGCGATCACCGAACTCGTTGAAAGCAAGTTCAACGAGGAAGGGACGTAAGGCAAGTCGCGTGGCCGGGTGAAGCTGCGTAGGGTGGGCAAAGCGAAGCCTGCCCACCATGTCTCCAATTTTTCGACAGAAGTGGTGGGCGCGGCGCTGCGCGCCTTTGCCCACTCGACAGCTTGCGGCGCGAGAAGAGTTACCCTCCTGGCGGCGCGATGTAGACGTTCCACGTCATCGCAGGGCCTGCCTTGCCGTGGGCGAAACGGCGCGTCGTCATCACGATCCGCTCGGCGTTCGGCGCGGTCTCCTTGACCCATTTGTCGAAATCGTTCGCGCGGCCGTCGGTCGGATCGAACACGCCGATGAAACCGAGGCGCTTGACGTCCTCCGCCGAGGTCAGGCCGGAGCTCCAGGCTTCGTTCGGCGTGAACGGGCTCGGATGATCGGGGCTGTAGAACGCCATCGGCTGAATCGTTTCCATGGTGCCGGCGACGATTGGCCAGCGCGAGCCGAAGCGGGTGCGCCAGGCCTGCGTCAATTCGCGCGCAAGCTCCGAGCGCGCGCCATAGGTCGCGGTGTTGCCGGCATTCGCTGCCATCTCGCGTGCGGCGATCCAGGGCGAGGCGGCCAGCGTTGCCAGCGACAGCACGAGCCAGATCGCTGTGACGTTGAACAGGCTCGCGCGCTGCACGCGCAGCGCCGGGATCGACACCAGCGCCAACGGCACCAGGAAGAACAGCGAGATCCCCCAATCGGTCTTCATGTAGATGCCGAAGGCGAGCGCGCCCAGCGGCGGCCCGGCCGCGACGATGATCTGGATGATCCAGATGTTCAGCGCCTGCGAGACGTCGACGCCTGGATTGTCACCGCGCGCCCAGGCGCGGGTGACGATCGCCAGGGGATCCTGCAGGAGCAATCTCCACCACGGCGGCACCAGCGCCATCGCGAGCGCCGCCAGCGCCACCGGGAGAGCGAGCAGCGCAAAATTGTGCAGGGCATAGCCGCGCACGAGCTCGTTGATCTGGGCGCGATCGGTGAGGCTATAGGTGTCGCCGGCATAGGTCAGCGGCACGAAATGCACGCCAGCCAGCCAGATGCCATGCGGGATCATCGCGACGAGGAGCGTTGCGATCGCAACCCAGGGCGCCGGCGAGGCCAGAAATCTGACGCGGTCCGGATGGATCAGCGCGGCGAGGCCGATGGCGCCGATCATGGTCAGCACCCAGTATTTCGTCATCAGCGCGAGCGCACCGGCGAGTCCGAGCAGGACGCCGGATTGCCAGCTCCGCTTCTCGAACGCATTGAGATAGGCGAGCACGAGAAGCGGTAGCGTGACGAGCTGCAACAAATCCGGGTTGTACTTGAAACCCTTGAAATTGAAGATCGGGTAGAGCGCGGTCATCACCAGGACGAGGAACGCGCGCCGGGCGTCAACCACGCGCAGCGCGATTAGCCAGCAGATCACCATGCCGGCGCTGACGGTCACCATCGCGAGCGCATAGGTCGCCCAATCCTTCGGCGGGAAGACCATGAACCAGAGGCCGGCGATCCAGCCCGATAGCGGCGGGTGCTTGCCGTAGCCGAGCAGGAATTTCTGGCCCCAGGCATAGGCTTCTGCGACGTCCATATGAACGTCCTGCGCGGCCTTCAGATTGATCAGGATGAAGGTCCAGATCACTGCATGAAGGACGGCGAGCTGGATCACCAGCCACAGACGGGTTTTGGGATCGGTGGCACTGGCAACCAGCCGGGCCACGAGCCGCCTGGGGTTCAAAGCGCTTTTCGCGTGCGTTCCGGCGGGCAGGATCGAAGTCGTCGACATGGTTCGTTGCGTAGCGCTTTTTGAGCCGCCGTGGAATCAGCTTGGCGTGAAGAAAGGCCCTGAAAATACAGTAATATGGTTGCCGCACGGGGATGTGAGTGGTATCCCGCGCCCCATGACGACCGCCCCCATTTCCAACATCCGCAATTTCTCCATCGTCGCCCATATCGACCATGGCAAATCGACGCTGGCCGACCGCCTGATCCAGATGACGGGCGGCCTGTCCGAGCGCGAAATGGCCGGCAAGGAGCAGGTGCTCGATTCCATGGACATCGAGCGCGAGCGCGGCATCACGATCAAGGCGCAGACCGTCCGGCTCTCGTACCGCGCCAAGGACGGCAAGGACTACATCTTCAACCTGATGGACACGCCCGGCCATGTCGACTTCGCCTATGAAGTCTCGCGGTCGCTGGCGGCCTGCGAGGGTTCCCTGCTCGTGGTCGACGCCAGCCAGGGCGTGGAAGCGCAGACGCTCGCCAACGTCTATCAGGCACTCGACAACAATCACGAGATCGTCCCGGTCCTGAACAAGGTCGACCTTCCGGCCGCCGAGCCGGAAAAGATCAAGCAGCAGATCGAGGACGTCATCGGCATCGACGCGTCGGACGCGGTGATGATCTCGGCCAAGACCGGCCTCGGCGTGCCCGATGTGCTGGAGGCCATCGTCACCCGCCTGCCGGCGCCCAAGGGCGACCGCGACGCCACCCTGAAGGCGCTGCTGGTGGATAGCTGGTACGACGTCTATCTCGGCGTCGTCGTGCTGATCCGTGTCGTCGACGGCGTCATGAAGAAGGGCAGCCGCGTGCGCATGATGGGCACGGGCGCAGCCTATGACATCGAGCGCGTCGGTTTCTTCACGCCGAAGATGCAGCAGGTCGACGAGCTCGGCCCCGGCGAGATCGGCTTCATCACCGCCGCGATCAAGGAAGTCGCCGACACCCGCGTCGGCGACACCATCACCGACGACAAGAAGCCGGTCGCCGAGATGCTGCCGGGCTTCAAGCCGGCAATTCCG
This sequence comes from Bradyrhizobium sp. UFLA05-125, assembly GCF_059803515.1. Taxonomy (NCBI): domain Bacteria; kingdom Pseudomonadati; phylum Pseudomonadota; class Alphaproteobacteria; order Hyphomicrobiales; family Nitrobacteraceae; genus Bradyrhizobium; species Bradyrhizobium sp. UFLA05-125. The sequence goes on from NZ_JBANBJ010000011.1 coordinate 13,349, forward strand.
GTCGTGTTCTGCGGCCTGTTCCCGGTCGATGCCGACGACTTCGAGACCCTGCGCGCCGCGATGGGCAAGCTGCGCCTCAACGACGCCAGCTTCTCCTTCGAGATGGAGACCTCGGCCGCGCTCGGCTTCGGCTTCCGCTGCGGCTTCCTCGGGCTGTTGCACCTCGAGATCATCCAGGAACGGCTGTCGCGCGAGTTCGATCTCAATTTGATCGCGACCGCGCCGAGCGTCATCTACAAGATGAAGCTGACCGACGGCGCCGAGATCGAGATCCACAATCCCGTCGACATGCCGGACGTGGTCAAGATCGCCGAGATCGACGAGCCCTGGATCGAGGCCACGATCCTCACGCCCGACGAATATCTCGGCAGCGTGCTGAAGCTCTGCCAGGACCGCCGTGGCTCGCAGAAGGAGCTCACCTATGTCGGCTCCCGCGCCATGGTGAAGTACGATTTGCCGCTCAACGAGGTCGTGTTCGACTTCTACGACCGCCTGAAATCGGTCTCCAAGGGCTACGCCTCGTTCGACTATCACCTCACCGACTACAAGCCGGCCGATCTCGTCAAGATGCAGATCCTGGTCAATGCCGAGCCGGTCGATGCGCTCTCGATGCTGGTGCATCGCACCCGCGCGGAGGGCCGCGGCCGCGCCATGGTCGAGAAGATGAAGGAGCTGATCCCGCCGCACATGTTCCAGATCCCGATCCAGGCGGCGATCGGCGGCAAGGTGATCGCCCGCGAAACCGTCCGCGCGCTGCGCAAGGACGTCACCGCAAAGTGCTACGGCGGCGACATCACGCGTAAGCGGAAACTTCTGGAGAAGCAGAAGGAAGGCAAGAAGAAGATGCGGCAGTTCGGCAAGGTCGACATCCCGCAGGAAGCTTTCATTGCCGCGCTGAAGGTCGATAGCTGAGGCGGATGAGACCGGGTCCGGCCTGAGGCCTCCGCGGCCCGACAACAAAAAGCTCTAAAACAACCCCATGCAAAGTAGCCCTACCTGCGTTATGGGTGCTCTCCCCCTCATCCTGAGGAGCCCGCGAGAGCGGGCGTCTCGAAGGATGGCCGCGGGGAAGATGCGGGCCTTCATAGTTCGCTCGGCGATGCGCAGCATCGTCCGGAGACGCGCTTCGCGCTCCTCACCATGAGGTCTATGACGCAGTCGGCGTAGCCGGCAACGGCCGATATGATGTCTTCCGATTTTACGAAATCCATTTGACACGTCGGGCAAATCACCGGCATGATGGCATCATCGCCGCTCGTGGGTCGGGTGGAGTCCCGCTGGGGGAGACGATGCAGCGCTCGATCAACGTTATCGCGGCCATAGGCCTTGCGCTTGGTGGTGCCCTGGGCATGGCGGGGGCTATGGTCACGCAACAGAACGTGCAGGGGATTCTGTGGGCGATCGACGGCTCGGGGCTTGTGATGGCAGCAGCACTGCTGGCGACAAAATACTTTCGGGCAGGACATGATGTCGTCGCCGGCGGCTTTCTGGTTTTTGCCATCGGCGAGGGTGTCATCATGCTGTCAGGCCCTGCGGCGGGCCTGGCGGGCAGCATCGGCGCGTTTGCCGCCGGCAGCGCTCTTTGGGGGACGGCGCTTCTCCTCATCAGCGTCCCAAAGCTGTTTGCCATGCCAATCCGAATCCTTGGCATCGTGAGCGCGGTCCTGTTCATCGTCACAGCGGCGAGAATTTTCTGGGGTGAGCCGCTAGCGCCAACGTCCACACCGTTGCCGACCTACGCCTATCCCGTGCTGGTCGCGACCTTCGCCGGCTGGATCTGGACGCTCTGGCGGGAAACCGACGGCAAATAGCGTTCGGCGTTAGTCGCCGCATCGAAGCTGGATCGTGGAGCCCAGCTTTATTCGCGGGCTGATCGAACCCGGACGGAAATCAACGACACTATCTTCTGCTGAGTGATCTGCCGCGTCCGCCCAGGGGCGGCATAGGGGAGAGTCTGTCATGCGGAAACGAAACTGGCGATTGATTGCCGTGGGCGTGGTGCTCCTGGCCCTCGCCGTCCTGTTCTTTCTGTCCATGCGGGACATGACGCCCTGGTCCAACAACCCTGTCGCGCTGATGCGCACGGTCGGCGAAGTCTCCGGCACCGTCGGCGGCATCAGCATCGCGATGATCGTGTTCGGACTGATCGGCCGGAAGGCGCCGGCCTGATAGGCCGCATGCCGAAAAAGCCGTTGGCGTAAGCGACGAAGGCTCCGTCTCCCCACTTAACACGCGATGTCCGTTCCGGGTCATTTTCGGCAGACTCAGCGGGGTCGACGACCGGTTGATGTCCGCTTCTGTGCCGTAGGGGAAATGCCGGGCTCGACACTAACGCGTCGCCGCGGATAGACCGCCATCCCGCCCTCACAGGTCACGACAAGAATGGGCGCGGATCACCCAACTTTCCGGATTTGGCTTGATCGAACGTGGCGCGAGCGCTCGCGCCGCTGCTAGTTTCGGCGTTGACCAGATTAAATTCTTCTCGGGATTTCAAATGCAAACATCGATAGTTGCACGTCGGGAGAAAATACGAACGGTGTAGCGCCAATCTTGTTGGCGCCAAGACGGGCGTAGAAACCGGCGGCATTCGGGTTCGCGTTAATCAGGATGACGCTTCCTGCCATCTTTCTCGAAAGCTCCACAGCAGTCGCGAAAAGCCGGGTGCCAACGCCCCTCCGCGAAAAGGCTGGATCAACATAAATGCCCTCCAGTAGAATATAGCCTCCAATTCCCGTCGGTCTTGCAGCCACCCAGCCCTGCCGAGTCCCGGCTTCACCCTCAGCCACAAACACCAGCCCTGCTGCAACAAGCGGAAGGTTGATCTTGAGTCCAGGCATGAAGCGCGCAATGGCGTCATCGTCGTAACCGTCGTGCTTCGTTGCGCGCACCGAGATTTCGGTAAGCTCCGCGGCCTCGTCGACACGTGCAGGCCTAACTCGATTGCTTGTCATGGCTGATCCCTGTTCCACATCGCTCAAATAGCCGGAGCCGATCGAATTTCAAGGGACTGTAGCGGGTACAGCCAGTTGCCAGCGCAGACAGCAACCGGCCGAAAGACATCGTCCTCCTCTGGGCCACTTTCGGCGGATCCCTCAGCATCAACATCGACCGCGTGCAAAACACCTCGCGGCGCGGCAACGGAACAACGTTACATCTGAGAGTTCCGCGGAACGAAAAGGAGCGTCAGTCTTTCTCTGGCCTTTAGGGAGGTGCGCATGACTTATCAGGCCACGGAAGGCGCGTGTGCGTTCGCTTGGCGGAACTACTTGCTGCTCCACAGCGGTGTCAGCGAGAACGACAACAGGCGTTCCACTCTCTATAGCTACGTCACCAATCTGCGGGATGCAGGTCAATATGATTTTGATCTCTTGCAGATTGCGGCAGTCGCCTACTTGAAGAACCTGGACGCACTGCATGACGACCGAGCTGCGAGGCTCGCAGCAGATCGCGTGTTGGCCGATTGTCTGGAGTCACGCAGTGCACAGCAGACACGCGGCTTTAGCGCATAACACCAGAGCGAAGGAGCGAACAGCATGGCAGATCAGACCGCTAACGCAAACCGTTTCGCGCGCGACTCACAGAGCCGCATCACCTCAGCAACAGCAATCGGCATGAATGCCTTGAAGCCAATCATGAACTTTCAGGTCTCAATGCTGAGGATGTGGGCCGATAGTATTGAGAGGTTCGCGGGCAATTACCAAAAGGAGTTGGACGAAGCCGCGACCGCCGCAAAGGAACAGTCAGACAAGGAACGCGCCGCGTAAACTGACGCGACTGGTCAGGTTATCTTATCCCCTGAGAGCGGCGGAGTGGCCGACATCCGCCAGCCGCCGCTCGAGACATGAGCGGACGAGCGAATGGACCGATCAAATGCCGAGCACACTCTGGTAGGCGAACAGAGCCGGGGCGCCGCCAGTATGAATGAAAACAACATCCGTATCGGGTTGCCATCGCCTTGCCCGAACAAGCGCGATCAGCCCGGCCAATCCCTTCCCGGAGTAGACTGGGTCCAGGGGCAGGGCTTCGAGCGAACCCGCGAGCTTGATGGCCTCGATGGTTGCTGCATGCGGCACGCCATACGCTGGACCGGCGTGCCCCGCGACGACCTCGACATCGTTCTCGTCGAAATCGGTGCGGATCAAATCGGCTGCGGCTCTTGCGTAGGTGATAACGTCGGAACGCACGCGCTCCGGTTCGGCATCGATGTCGATACCGATGATCCGCGTCGCGGGCATCGCAACCGATGCCCCGACAACGAGACCGGCCTGTGTTCCCGCGCTCCCGGTGCAATGCACGATCGCAGCGGGGCGAATGCCGAGTGCCCGCGACTGCTCCGCGATCTCCACAATCGTCGATGCGTAGGCAATCGCGCCGAGTGGATTGGAAACGCCGTATGGCACGAAGTAAGGCTGACGACCTTCCGCCCTGAGCCGGCTTCCCAGTTCCTCAATCGCGGCGTTGCGATTTCCTGTCCACGGCACATCATGGAGATGCGCGCCGAACAGCCGATTGAGCAGCGCATTTCCCGAAGTTTCGTACTCAGGGGTCGGCGGAGCCACACGACCGTGATAGACGGCAAGATGGCACTCCATCCCGAGCTTGGCTGCCGCGGCAGCGACCTGACGCTGGCTGTTGGACTGGACGACGCCACCAGAGACCAGCACATCAGCCTTGGATGCGACGGCATCGTGAAGGACGTAATCGAGTTTGCGCAGCTTGTTGCCGCCAAAGCCAAGACCGGTCGCGTCCTCACGCTTGACCCATAGGCGTGGCCCGCCCAAATACGCAGCAAGTCGCCTCATTGGCTCGAGAGGTGTGGGCAGGCTCGCGAGCCCCAAGCGCGGAAACACCGACAGCTTGGAGGCCAGAGCCGATGCGTCTCCTTTCGTCATGTCGTCGAGAGTACAGAGGCTGCCGACTTCCGCAAGGGGTCCGCAACCGCCTTCGCGGGGAGGCGCCCGCCATGTTACAAGGGCCGAGCGAAGCATTCCGAGACTGCCACTCAACCGAGAGAGAGCCAGTGGAGAACATTCGCAGTCGTGCATTTGAGTTCGTCGATGAGCTGCAGCAGATTCCCGCGACTGCAGGCATCATGGATGCATTGCGCGAAGCGCTCAGGCAGCACGGCATCGAGTATTTCTGCTTCAGCTTCGTCACCCTCAGAGCAAACGAACGCACCGAAGACATTATCCTTGGTGACGAGTTCCCGGACGGTTGGGTGAAGCACTATATCGACAACGATTACGTTCATGCCGATCCTGCTGTCCGACATTCCAGGACGGCGACTCGACCCTTTCGATGGGTCAAGGAAGCCCCTTATGACGCGCGGCTTGAATTGAGGACTGTCGAGATGGTGCAGCGGGCGCGGGATTGGGGCCTGCAGGATGGCTACGTGGTCCCGGTTGCCTCACCCGCTGGCCGGTTGGGCCAGGTATGGTTCGGCGGCCACGAGGTCGAGTTGCCAGAGCATGAACTGCCTGCGCTGCACTTCATGGCGCTGTACGCGTTTGATCGGGTGCTGAGGTTGCGCGGCACGCCCGATTTGCCGCACATCATCCTATCGGAGCGCGAGCGCGAGGTGCTGACGCTGGCGGCCATCGGCCGGACGAGCGATCAGATTGCAGAGACAATGAATATAACCGAGCGGACGGTGAAGGAGCACATCAAGAACTGTTGCAAGAAGTTGGGTGCGGTAACCCGCACGCAGGCCGTGATGATTGCGATGCGCGACAGGATCATCCGGCCGTAGCAGCGTTCTAGCGTAAATGCGGCCCGAGCCAATGACCGGGCCGCGTCCCCATAAGCAGCCCGTGCCTCAGGCTTCGGCCTCAATCCGGAACGAGCACCGGTTCGGACCAATCGGGCTGGAGCAATCCCAACAATCACCTCTTGCCGTATTCCGTGAAAACGTAATCGCGGCTCTGCACCACCGTGTGGCACGCGAACCCGCACTTCGCGTCATGTTCCTGCGGCGGAGTGCTCGCCTCTGTGGAGGGGCTAAAGGTATCGGACGCCGCGTCGTAGTCGAACGCGCCCCATCCCCATCCGCCACTATCCGCGAACCTCTTGCTATCCTTCACCATGAAATCAACGTCATGCTGGGTGCCCGGCACCGTTGGCTGACCAGGGTATGTTTCTTGCTTTTTTGGGATCCAGTGAATCTTCGCCATCTTGGCACCGTCCGGGAAAGGCTTGCCATTGCCGGGCACGCCTGCCCTGTAAGCATCGATCATTGCCTGATTCCCCACGATCACGGCGATCGCGCCGCCGTTCTCGCTGATCGCGATCACTGGCCAATCTTCGTATCCTCTAAACTCGGAGAACGCGAGCCCATTTGGTACTTGCACCGTGTACTTGTCCTGCGCGGAAATCGCGGCACCAACCGTGAAAACGACGATCGACGCCGAAGTACCGAGACCACTCAGCGTGAGTTTTTTCATTGTCGCATCTCCTTCGTTGGTTTAGCGGACGATGACGATCGATCACTCCGTTGGAAATTGCGTCGTCGCGTTTCCCTCTCCGAACAGCGCCGACCATTGCTCACCGGGAACGTGAGTACAGCATGGATTTGCGCATTACGAAACGGGGCGAAAGCGCCGCTTGCGGGCGCCGTCGGCGGCATCAGCTTCGTGTTGATCGTGTTCGGGCTGACCGGCCGGAAAGAGCCGGTTTGAGCGGGCCGTGTACCGATTAAGCCGTTGGCGTCGGGCGATGGAGGCTCAGTCCGCCTTCTCCCGCAAGTCGAGAAGAACCACCGCATCAACCGGATTGACGTGATGCATGCGGAATATGCTCCGGCTGCGCCCCGGCGACCCACGCGGCCTCGTCGCTCCGGCGCGCCACCAACTCCTGCCGCATCGGCTTGAGAACGAAGATGGCCATCAGGGCGGCAATAACATTGAACAGCGCGGCAATGATGAAGGCGCCTTTCCAGCCTCCGGTCTCCATCACCAGCACGTTGGCGAGCGGCACCAGCAATGAGGCCGTTCCTTTCGCCGTGTAGAGCAAGCCCGCATTTGTGGTGGCGTACGCCGCACCAAAGCAATCGGTGCAGGTGGTTGGAAAGAGGCTGTAAATCTCACCCCAGGCGAAGAACACGACTCCGCTCAGAAGCACAAACCCCAGGGGGTTCTGCCCATAAACGTACAGAGCCCAAATGCCGATGCCCTCCAGCAGGAAGGCGATGAACATGGTGTTTTCGCGCCCGAGGAAATCGGAAACCCAGCCAAAGAAGGGTCGCGTCAGTCCGTTGAGAACGCGATCGATCGTCAACGCGAATGTCAACGCAGGCAGAGTGATGCCAATGAGCGTGACCGGCACGGTGTCGAGATGGAAGTCCTTGGCGATGGGCTTGAGTTGCGCCGTTGCCATCAACCCGCCCGCCGCCATCAGCGCAAACATCACATACATGACCCAGAACGTCGGCTCTTTGAGGACCTGTAGCGGCTTGTATTGAATAAGACTTTGCTGGACGAACCTGCTGGTCGAGACTTGCGGAGTTTGTCCATGGCGCGGTGCGAACAGGAACAACGACAGCACCACGACGACCAGGCCCTGAACTATGCCGAAAGTGAAGAATGTGCCCTCGTATCCATGGGTCGAGATCATCTTTTGAATGGGAATGATCGTGAGAGCCGAACCAATGCCGAAGCCTGCGGCCGTTAGTCCGGCCGCGAAGCCACGACGGTCGGGAAACCATTTGAGTGCATTGCCAATGCAGGTGCCGTAAACGGCGCCCGTGCCCACACCGCCGATGATCTGGGCACTGTACAGCATCGTCAGCGAATCCGCGGAGGAATTGATGATCCAGGCGAGTCCGGTAAGACACCCACCTACAAAGACAATAATCCGCGGCCCGAAACGATCGACGAGGTAGCCCTCGAATGGCACGAGCCAGGTTTCAAACAGCACAAAAAGCGTGAACGCCACCTGGATCGAGGCCAGGTTCCAGCCGTGCTTTTGGCTGATGGGGATGGTGAAAAGCGTCCACCCGTATTGGAGGTTGGCGATCATCACCATGCAGATGATGCCGACAATCAATTGAGTCCAACGGGTCGCTTCGGAGGCCTGCTCCGCAGGCCGGTCGGTATCTGACATCGCAGTCATGGGGGCGCTCCTTCACCCCCTGACCCTCCAAGTGTTGCGCAGCTTCTCTGGGATCGCCATTAGACGGAAGGATGAAGCGAGGCGGGCTGCCGCAAAAGATCTTCCCGCGTGCACGTTTTGGAGGAGGTGACCGCACGCTGCTCCCGCACTGGTTCGACAAAAAATTCAGGGATCGGCCGGAACCCTGACGGGAACATCACCTTGATCCTCCGCGCTGGATAGACCACGATCGCGCTTCTGACCGCTCACACCAGAATGGGCGAGGAAACGCGAATGAACGTCACTCCCGGGGTTGGCCTGGTCGAACGGGCGCGCTTGATTGCGCCGCTGATCGCGCGCGAGGCGGACGAGATCGAGCGGACACGGCGGCTGACGCCGCCCGTCGTCGACGCACTGATCGAGAACGGGCTTTACCGCGCGCTGCTGCCGCAGAGCCTCGGCGGCACTGAAGCCGCGCCCGAAGTTTTCATGCAGATGCTGGAGGAGGTCGCGAAGGCCGACGCGTCGGTTGCCTGGTGTCTCGGCCAGTGCAGCGTCTGTGCCATGATCGCAGCGTCGCTCGACCATGGCACCGCGCACGACATCTTCAACACGCCGCCCGGCGTCCTCGCCTGGGGTGCGGTTGCGCACGAGGCGCACGCGGTCGAGGGCGGCTACCGCGTCACGGCGCGCTGGGATTTTGCCTCCGGCTCGCGGCAGGCGAGCTGGCTGGGCGCGCATGTGCGCATCGTCGGCACCGACGGGGCGCCACGCAGAAATGCCGATGGCTCGCCGGAGGTGCGCACCATCCTGTTTCCGGTCGCAAGCGCGACGCTGCACGACGTCTGGCACGCGATCGGCCTCGCCGGCACCGGGACCGATTCCTATGAGGTCAACGATCTCCTCATCCCCGAGCGCTTCACCGCGTTTCGTGATGTGCCCTCCGCACTACGCGAAACGGGGCCGCTCTACAAGCTCGGCACCGGCTCGACCTACAGCCTCGGCTTTGCCGCAGTGTCGCTTGGTGTTGCGCGGGCCGCGCTGGATGCGGCGATCGCGCTGGCGCGTGGCAAACATCAGTCGCTCGCGATGAAGGCGATGCGCGACAGCGCCGCCGTGCAAGGCCTGATCGGCCGCACCGAAGGCGACTTGCGTGCGGCGCGCGCGTATCTCTATGCGACGGCGGGCGCAATGTGGCGCGAGCTGACCGCAACCGGCGAATTCAGGGAGCCGCATCGCATGGCCGTACGGCTGGCATCAACCTGGACCATCCAACAGTCCGCCAAGGTGGTCGATGCCGCCTATCACATGGCAGGCGCCTCCGCGGTGTTCCGCAGCAATCCCTTCGAGCGGCGCTTTCGCGACATGCACGCGATCGCCCAGCAAATCCAGGCGCGCGACACGCATTATGAGGATGTCGGCAGGGCAATCCTGTCGGCGGGCTGAGCCTGTGATCCGGCCCTTCTAAGCCCTGCGCGCGCCGGGGAGCAGGCCGCGCCAACCGAGGCCGATGACCAGGGCGAGCATCAGGAGCAGCACTGCGCCGACGGCTAAGCCGACGATACGGTCGCCGCCCGAGCAGACGTCGCGATCGAGGCAGGCGCTCGAAAGCAAGCCCCGTTCCAGCAGGGCGCCAAACGCCATCACATAAACGAAAACGCCGAGCGCGAGATAGGCCATCGTCACCAGGGTGCGGCGCAGGCGTGACGGCATTGCCGCGTCATCGAGCTCGCGGCGCTCGGTGATGAATTGCGATGACGTCGCCTTGGTGAGATCGCGGATCTGGACGGTGGAGTGCGTCAGGAGATCGTGAACCGCCTGGTTACGGCGCGTGGCCATCATGGTCAGGAAGGAATACCAGCTCAGCAAACTCTTGACGGCGAAGCGCGCGAACGCCTTTCTGAAGCTCAGATTGCCGCCGCCATCATCGACGATGCGCAGGTTGGTCCAGTAGTGCCCGAGCGTGCCGCCCGTGCGCGAGACCAGCACCGGCTCGTAGAACACCAGGATCAGCACGACCGCGATGCCAAGAACGCGCGCCACCGTGTCGCTTTGCAGATTGCTCGCCAGCGCCACGGCGCCGAACAGCAGGGCCATCGCCAGCATCCAGTCGAGCAGGATAGCCTTCAGCCGCCGCGAGAATCGCGCATAGCGCGGGCCGTCCGTCGTGGCTGGGGTAGTGATGCTCATGAGCGCCGATCCCGTCATCCGATTCGATCATCAGACGCCGGGACTCGCGCAGAGGTTCAATCAGGCCACCAGCGCGGCGTTCTCCTCGCCGGCTGCGTCGACGCCGCGCTGCGCCGCGAGCAGGCTGACGATCTCGGCATTGGGACGGGCCCTGGAGAACAGGAAACCCTGCCCTTCGTGGCAGCCCTCGGCGCGCAGGCAGCTCAGCTCGGCCTCGGTCTCGACACCCTCGGCGGTGATGGTGACTCCTAAGCCTTTGCCGAGACTGACGATCGAGCGGATGATCGCCTGCGATTCGCGGTTGGCGCCGAGGTCGCGCACGAACGACTGATCGATCTTGATCTTGTCGAAGGGGAAGCTGCGCAAGTAGCTGAGGCTGGAATAGCCGGTGCCGAAATCGTCCATGGAGATCCGCACGCCGAGCGCGCGCAAGGCGTGCAGCGTCGCGAGCACCTGGGCGCTCTTCTCCAGCAGCAGCGTCTCGGTGATCTCGAGCTCGAGCCGAAGCGGCGGCAGGCCGGAATGCTTCAGCGCCTCGGTGACGATCGAGAGCAGATTGCCGCTGCGAAATTGCAGCGGCGACAGATTGACGGCGACGCGGACGTCGTCCGGCCAGGTCGCGGCATCCACGCAGGCCCGGCGCAGCATCAAGCCGCCGAGCGGGTTGATCAGTCCGGTGTCCTCGGCAACCGGAATGAACTCGGCCGGCGAGACCATGCCGCGCTCGGCGTGCGGCCAGCGCACCAGCGCCTCGAAGCCGGTGATGCGACCGCTCGAAAGGTCGATCAGCGGCTGATAGAATGGCCGTAGCACGTCGTTCTGGATCGCATCGCGCAGCTCGACCTCGATCTTGCGGCGGCTCTGCGCCCTCGCATGCAGTGCCGCCTCGAAGAACGCGAACGTCCCGCGTGCATCTAGCTTCGCGCGCGACAGCGCCATGTCGGCGCTCTTGAGCAACTTCTCGGACTCATCGCCGTCGCCGGGCGCCATGGCGATGCCGATGGAGGCGCCGATCACCACGGAATGGCCGTCGAGCAGATAGGGATCGGCGATGGCCCCCAGCAGGCGTTTTGCCAGCCCCACCGCATCCTCCGGCCGGGACAGGCCGCCCTGGACGACGACGAATTCGTCCGAATTGAGCCGCGCCAGCGCATCTTCATCGCGCAGGGTGGAGCGCAGGCGCTTGGCGACGGCGCGCAGCAGCTTGTCGCCGATCGCGTGGCCGAGCGTGTCGTTGACCGCCTTGAAATTGTCGAGGCCCAGCATCAGCACCGCAACCTTCTCGGCGCTGCGGCGCGTATGCAGCAGCACCTCTTCCATCTGCTGACGCAGCAGATTGCGGTTCGGCAGCCCGGTCAGCCCGTCGTGCTGTGCCATGAAGGCAAGGCGCGCCTCGGCGCGCTTGCGTTCGGTGATGTCCATGAGTGCCAGCAGCACCGCTGGCCGATCGGCGTAGGTCAGTTCGCGCGAATAGATCGCCAGATCAATCAGCGCGCCGTCGGCCTTCACATGCTTCCAGGTCCGCGCGGCCTGCTCCTCGCTGCTGCGGCCGCCTGTCCAGGGCAGCTCGCTGTCGAAGGCCTGCAGCGAGCGGATCGTCAACTTCTCGAATTCGGTGCGACTGTGGCCGTAATGCGCGACCGCGGCGTCGTTGACGGCGAGGATGCGCTCGTCGTCCAGCGCGCAGACGATCATCGGCACGGGGTTGCTGTCGAACAGCAGGCGGAACGAGGCCTCGCGCTGCTTCAGCTCGGTGATGTCGACGCGGAGACCGACGACACCGCCGTCATCGGTCAGGCGCTCGTCGATCAGGATGACGCGGCCGTCGGCCAGCTTCTGCTCGTGACGCGCGCCGGGCTGACGGAGCTTTTGAAGCCGCTCGGTGATCCATTCCTCTTCATGACCGGTGGCTTCCGGATAGTCGCCGCGCGCAACGCCGATGCGCAGGGTATCCTCCAGCCGCGCGCCTTGCGCGAACAGGTCGGCGGTCTTGCTGTAGATCTCGGAATATTTCTTGTTCCAGAGAACGTAGCGGCCCTCGGGGTCGAGAAACACGATGCCTTGCGGCAGGAGGTCGATGGCCTGGCGCAGCCGTTCATGCGATTTGCGCGCATCCGCGATCGCAGCTTCGGCTTCCGCACGGCTCTGCACGAGCGCATCTGTCTCGACCGGCGCAGCATGAGGCTTCACGCGCTTGGTCGCGGGCTCGCGCGATCGTCCGGCTGCCCAGGTGAGCGCCGACCGCTTTCGCTTTCTTGCTTTTCGAGATCCCAAACTGAACTTCACTCGTCGCACTCGCGCCTAGCGGTCGCAAGTTGTCCGACAAGTGTCTGAAAAAAAAGTAATCCTGGGCGCGCCGCCCGCCGGGCGCGCCGCGCGGCGTCCCCTCGCGAATTGTACTTTCGTGCCGGATTGAAGAGCGGCTGAGCCTTGCGCGTCGCGATAGACGAATGCGGTAGTCGCTACCGGAAGGAAGGATGACGCAAAAACGCGCGCCCCTATGAATCGATTCCGAATTTTGTCGGTTTTTATACAGGGCATGGCGATCCCTGACGTCATCGCACGAATTTTGATCAATCCAGCTTAGGGTTATTGCGGCGTTAAGAGAGGCCGCCGTCAGCCCCGTCGGGGCTGAATTTTTCGAGGTGAATCCTAATCAGCACCCGGCGACTTGGGCACAACAGCTTTCGCGTTGTGGTCGGACAAAACTGCCGGCACGTCGAACTTGCCGGTCTCGAGATGATCCGACATCTTGCAGCCCGCGGCAGCAACGGCTGGCGGATCGTCCGGCGGCGGCGTTTGCAATCGAGAGGTCGAGCGAAACCTGCTCACGGGACCGCGCCAAGCGCCTTCAGTTCGGCAATGGCGGCGTCCCGTTCGTCGGAGTCCTGCGGGCAATCGCTGGCCACCACACGAAAAAAGCGGGTTGCTTCATCCTTCACCCCCTTCGTCAGCGCAAGCTCTCCACTGTAGAAATTGACCTCGCAGACTTTGTCCTTCTTCTTGGCGGCGTCCGGATCGTCGATGGCAGCAAGGACAGCAGCAGGCGTCATCTGGTCCATGAACAATCTGATGACCGGCGCCGGCCAGACAGTCATGTCGACCTTGGAGCTGGCTTGCGCCAGACGGCTCGGGAGATTGTTCCGCCGACTGACGATATCGAGCCACAACGCCGAATAGGCATCCTCCGGCGCGTTCGCACTTGCCCGGCTAAGATCGGCCAGCGCCTTTTCGGCTGAGCCGGCAAAGAAATATGAACGCCCCCGGACAAGGTAGGCGAGATAGGATCCCGGATCGAGCCGGATGGCCTCATTGTAGTCGGCCATAGCGCGGACGTCATCACGCTTGGCGTGGTAAGCGATGCCTCGAAGGATGAAGGCGTTGGCCTCTTTGGGGTCGAGCCGGATCGCCTCACTATAGTCCGCGATGGCGCGGTCATTGTCGCCCTTGTGGCTGAAGGCGTTACCGCGACCGAGGAAGGCGCCGACGCGTTTGGGATCGAGCCGTATCGCCTCGCTGTAATCGGTGATGGCGCGGTCGTTGTCGCCCTTGGCGCGAAACGTCATCCCTAGACCGACGAAGGCCTTGACGTACTTGGGATTGAGCCGGATCGCCTCGTTGTAGTCGGCGACGGCGCGGTCGTTATCACCCTTGTCGTGGTAGGCGCTCCCTCGATTTTGGAAGGCCATGGCGGATTTGGGATCGATACGGATCGCCTCACTATAGTCGGCGATGGCGCGGTCGTTGTCACCCTTGTCGTTGAAGGCGTTACCTCGATTGACGAACGCCTTGACGTACTTGGGATCGAGCCGGATCGCCTCGCTGTAGTCGGCAATGGCGCGGTCGTTATCACCCTTGTCGTGGTAGGCGCTCCCTCGATTTTGGAAGGCCATGGCGGATTTGGGATCAAGACGAATCGCCTCGTTGAAGTCGGCGATGGCCCGGTCGGTGTCGTCCTCGTCGCTGAAGGCAATACCTCGACCGACAAAGGCCTTGCCGTGCTTGGGATCGAGCCGGATTGCCTCGCTGTAGTCGGCGATAGCGCGGTCGTTGTCGCCCCTGTCGTGGTAGGCGCTACCTCGATTTTGGAAGGCCGTGGCGAATTTGGAATCGAGCCGGATCGCCTCATTGTAGTCGGCGATGGCGCGGTCGAGGTCGCCCTTGGCGTGGTAGGCGTTACCTCGATTTTGGAAGGCCATGGCGAATTTGGGATCGATGCGGATCGCCGCATCGTAATCGGCGATGGCACGGTCGTTGTCGCCCTGCTCGTTATAGGCCGCGCCGCGATTGTTGAGGGCCATGGCCAATTTGGGATCGAGCTGGATCGCCTTATTCAAGTCGGCCATGGCGCGGTCGTTGTCACCCTTGGCGTGATAGGCGGCAGCTCGATTGGTGTAGAAGGCCGCCAGATGAGAGCCTTTCCATTGCCCCGAATTGATGCCCTGCGTACAGTCAATGATCGCAGCCTCGGGGTCTTGCGGACTGTCACACTCGCCAGCGGCGTCGGCTGAGTAACTTAAGAACATCGTTGCGGCAAAGAGCGCGCTCCAGAATCTCCAATCCGCGGGGCTCATGCAATGTCCTTGGGTGACCTCTGGTATCCCCGAGTTTGTATCAGTTTTTGTTGTTCCGGTTCACGTTAACCCCGAGGTCTCATTGGTGTATAAGAGGCGTAGCATGAGTCCCTGCCGCCTCGCCCCCCCTCTGCTTCTGCTTATCCTCCTGAACGCCGGCAGCGCGCTGGCCCAGGACAAGGGCAGCGTTAACCCAAAACCGCTGCCGCCGCTCGCCAATCCCAACGACCCCAAGATCGGCGCCAAGGAGCTGTTCGCGCGCAAACTGCTGCCTTCGACGGGGCCGACGCATGTCATCGGCTCCTACGTCAAGGGTTGCATCGGCGGCGCGGCGCAGATGCCGCTCAACGGCGACAACTGGCAGGTGATGCGGCTGTCGCGCAATCGCAACTGGGGCCACCCCGACATGATCGCGCTGATCAAGCGCCTCGCGGCCAAGGCGCACAAGGACGCCGGCTGGCCCGGCATTTTGGTCGGCGACATCGGCCAGCCGCGCGGCGGACCTGCGCTGTCGGGCCATGCCAGCCACCAGATCGGTCTGGATGCCGACATCTGGCTGACGCCGATGCCGGACCATCGCCTCTCGCGCGAGGAGCGCGAGGAGATGTCCGCGGTGATGATGGTGCGCGAGGACCGGCTCGACATCGATCCGAAAGTGTTCACCCCTGGCCACGTGCTGGTGCTGCGCGACGCGGCGCAGGAGCCGGCGGTGCAGCGCATCTTCGTCAATCCCGCGATCAAGAAGGCGCTCTGCCGCGAGGCCAAGGGCGACCGCGCCTGGCTGTCAAAAATCCGACCGTGGTGGGGCCACGACTATCACTTCCACATCCGCATGCGCTGTCCGCCCGGCGCCGGCGAGTGCAAGGGCCAGCCGTCGCAATCCGAGGACGAAGGCTGCAAGCCGTCCGATCTCGCTTACTGGTTCAGCGACGGCGTGCTGCATCCGAAGGCACCGCCGGAGCCGCCCAAGCCGAAGCCGCCGATGACGCTGGCGCAAATGCCCGCCGCCTGCAAAGCCGTGCTGCGCGCACCGGACGCGAAGCCGTAGCAGGTTCGCGAGCACGCTGCCGCCAAATCCACCGGTGTCGTCCCCGAAGCGAGCCCGGGACCCATACCCCCAGGGAGCAGTGTGGCGCGAGTTGGCAACCACGAGTCTTCGCCAAACTTCTCCAGCGCAAGCGCGCTCGCGCGGGGATCCCGGATCTGCGCTCCGCCTCGCTACGCTTGTCCGGGATGACGACTCAATACTGGTCCCTATCCCCCCGAATGCGCTAAGATCGGTCTGCTGCCGTGCCGTAAGCAGGCGGCATGCCGGGATGCGCGTCCCGTTCTTCAATACATCCGACTGCACGCCCCCGCGTCTTTCGCGCGGCCAACGATGAGATTTGACATGCGCATCCTCGCTTTCCTCGCCGCACTCGCGCTCGGCGCGACCTCCGCCTTGGCTGCCGAAGAGCCGAGCGGCTGCGACAAGTTCAAATGGCCGATCGAGCACGAGCGCGCCGCGCTCACCGCGCCGGACCGCGCCAAGCTCGCCTCAGGCAGCGAGCAGGCGGCCGTGCCGTCATCGGCCATCACGCTGGGCCTCGTGGCGCCGGCGGATGCCAAGCTGCCCTCCCCGCCTGAACGGGCGCCGAAGGACGGCACCTTTGCCGGCTTTGCGAGCTTCAAGACCGCGCCCAAGGCCGGCATCTACACCATCAGCCTGTCGGCAGGCGCCTGGGTCGACGTGGTTCAGGACGGGCATTTCCTCAAGCCCGTGGCCTTCAGCGGCGCGACCGACTGTGACGGCATCCGCAAGACCATGAAATACGAGCTTTCGGCCAAGCCTTTCCTGCTCCAGGTCAGCGGCGCGAAGGAGAATTCGGTCTCGATCGCGATCCTGCCCGCGGAATAGGCGTCATCCGTTAGACAAACGGTCGCCTTTACCGTAAGCCCCAGCCTGCTATGTTTGCGGTGCGATATCCCTGCCGGCCGTAAGCCGTTGCGGGGATTAGCGGAACAGCGCTTCCGTCCATCGCACCCCAACCCATTTCACGCCAGATCTGCGCGTGCGTTTTTGCGCGCGACCTCGCACGGAGCGCTATCCATGTTTCGTTTTGCCGGACTTTTCACCGCCTTCGTCATCCTCGCGGGTGCGAGCCTCTCGCCTGCCGTCGCCGAGGACAAGACGATCACCGTCTTTGCCGCCGCCTCGATGAAGAACGCGCTCGACGAGGTCGACGCGGCCTATACCGCCAAGACCGGCGTCAAGTTTTCGGTGAGCTATGCCGCGAGCTCGGTTTTGGCAAAACAGATCGAGCAGGGCGCGCCGGCCGACGTGTTCGTCTCCGCCGATACCGACTGGATGGACTACGCGATCTCCAAAAAAACCATCAACGAGCCCACCCGCGTCAACCTGCTCGGCAACAGCATCGTGCTGATCGCGCCGAAGGATTCCAAAATCGACAACGTCACGATCGCCCAGGGTTTTGACCTCGCCAAGCTCGCCGGCGACGGCAAGATCGCGACCGGCGACGTGAAGTCGGTGCCGGTCGGCAAATACGCCAAGGCCGCGCTGGAGAAGCTCGGTGCATGGCAGGCCGCCGAACCGAAATTCGCCATGGCCGAGAGCGTGCGTGCCGCGTTGACGCTGGTGGCGCGTGGTGAGGCCGCACTTGGTATCGTCTATTCGACCGACGCCAAGGTCGAGCCCGGCGTCAAGATCGTCGGCACCTTCCCGGCCGACTCGCATCCCGCGATCATCTATCCGGTCGCGGCGACCACGACCGCGAAGGGCGAAACCTCTGACTATCTCGCCTTCCTGCGCTCGACGACGGCCAAGACCATCCTCGAGAAGTACGGCTTCAAGTTCCTGATCAGCCCCACAACTTAATGCCTGCAACTTGATGCTTGCGACTTGATGTCCGCGATCACATCGGCCGAATGGACCGCGATCCTGCTTTCGCTGAGGGTCGCGGTCATCGCAACGCTGGTCGCGACGCCGTTCGGCATCGCGCTGGCGTGGCTGCTCGCGCGGCGTGACTTCTGGGGCAAATCGCTGCTCGACGCGCTGGTGCATCTGCCCCTGGTGCTGCCGCCGGTCGTCACCGGCTATCTGCTGCTGCTGACGTTCGGCCGGCGCGGCCTCATCGGCGGCTTCCTTGCGGATTATCTCGGCATCGTCTTCGCGTTTCGCTGGACCGGCGCCGCGCTCGCCTGCGGCGTGATGTCGTTTCCGCTGCTGGTGCGACCGATCCGGCTCTCGATCGAGGCGGTCGACCGCAGGCTCGAGCAGGCCTCGGAGACGCTGGGTGCCGCGCCCTGGAAAGTCTTCTTCACGGTGACGCTGCCTCTTGCTTTGCCTGGTGTCCTTGCCGGCATGGTACTCGGCTTTGCCAAGGCGATCGGCGAGTTCGGCGCCACTATCACCTTCGTCTCCAACATTCCCGGCGAGACGCAGACGATCTCGTCGGCCATCTATTCGCTGATCCAGACGCCGGATGGCGATGCGGCAGCCGGCCGGCTCGTGATCATCTCGATCGTGCTCGCGCTCGGTGCGCTGATCGGGGCCGAATGGTTCGCGCGGCGGGCGACCGCACGGCTGCACGGGAACTGACCATGCTGCGCGTCGACGTCGAGAAACAGCTCGGTGAGTTCTCGCTTCAAGCATCCTTCGCCAGCGAAGGCCGCGTCACCGGCCTGTTCGGCGCCTCGGGCTCCGGCAAGACCACGCTGGTCAACATGATCGCGGGCCTGTTGCGGCCCGATCGCGGCACCATCGTCATCGATGGTGAGAAGGTCGACGACACCGCGGCCGGAATCCACGTGCCGGCCTATCGCCGGCGCATCGGCTATGTCTTCCAGGATGCGCGGCTGTTTCCGCATCTGAACGTCGCGCAGAACCTCGACTATGGCCGGCGGATGAACCACCTCGCGCATGATCCTGCGCAACAGGCACGCATCGTCGATCTGCTCGACATCGGAGCCCTGCTCGACCGGCGTCCCGGAAAACTCTCCGGTGGCGAGCGCCAGCGCGTCGCGCTCGGCCGCGCGCTGTTATCCAAGCCGCGGCTGCTGCTGCTGGATGAGCCACTTGGCGCACTGGACGAAGGCCGCAAGCTCGAGATCCTGCCCTACCTCGTGCGGCTGCGCGACGAGGCCAACGTGCCCATGGTCTATGTCAGCCACGACGCAGCCGAGCTGCGCCAGCTCGCCACGCAAATCGTGATGCTGCGCCAGGGCCGCGTGACGTCGTTCGGCGGGGTGAAGGTCCTGACGTGAGGGGGAAAAGCTGTGCTGGCTAGACGCACACACTGGCGCAACACTCTCCACTGTCGTCCCCGCGCAGGCGGGGACCCATAACCACAGGATTTTGCAGCTAACGAAGGTTGCGACCCCGAGCCATCGCCAAACCTGATCCTGTGGTTATGGGTCCCGGGCTCGCGCTTCGCGCGCCCCGGGACGACAGTTGAGAGGGACGCGACTTCATCGCGTCATCTCGAGATCGCGACTTGCCTACCATCCACGCTCCACGTTGCGCACGTTGCCGGTGTTGGCGTCGACATAGACCTCCATCCAGCGACCGGTACGGTCGCGGCCCTGGATTTGCCATTCGTCGCCGAGGAACTCGGTGTTCGAGACGGTCCTGATGCCAAGGTTGGTCGCGATGCCGAGCGCGGCCTCCATCGAGACCTGGTCGCCGGAATCAAAGGCCAAGGCAGGCGCCGACGCGCCAAGCGCAAGGACCGTGACGATCGGGATGATGAACTTCCGCATGGAACCACTCCTGTTAAGTTGCCACGCGGCTAACAAGGGGCACCGGCGAGCGTTCCGTGTTCCGATCACGATGCGGTGCGCGAATGTTCGGCAAGTCGCGGCGAATTGGTGCCGGTTCCGCACGCCATCACGCTCTTCATCGTCGTCCTGGCGAAAGCCAGGACCCATTAACCAAGGGAGAAGTCGTAGCGGGAGATGGTAACCCTCAGTCTTCGCAAAAACTCCCGACGGTGGTTATGGGTCCTGGCTTTCGCCAGGACGACACCGGAGAAGCACGTCGGCATCACGCGCCGATAGGCGCTAAATCCCTGCCACCGAAATCCACAGATCCGCGAGCTTGCGGCGCAGCGCCTTCATCCGCGTCTGCGGCTCGGGCTTGTCCTCGTCCTCCGGCAGGCGCAGGCCGACCACATTGACGCGGCCGCCGGAGATGCTGCGGGCGACCAGCACGATCTCGTCGAGCGCGAGCTCGGCGCCTTCCTTTGGCGCCCGGTCGAGATGGACGTCGAAATAATCGGCGAGTGTCAGCTTGCCCTCGTCCTCGCTCACCTTGACGCCGTAAATCTCGGCGAGCTCAGCCAGCGTATGCTCGCCGGAGACCATGAAGTCGCCAAGCAGATGCGGGTCGGGCGCGGTGCTCGGCTGCATGTCGACGAAGAAACGGTCGAGCGACTCGGCCTTTTCCGGTGGCGCCAGCAGGTAGATGTAGTCGCCGGGCGCGATCGGGTCGGCTTCCATGGGCGTCAAAATGTTCTCGTTGCGGATGACGAGCGTCGGCTTCGACCAGGACGGGATCAGGCCGCGGCGGAAATACAGGCTCTTGGGCCGCACGGCATAGCCGACGAGCTGCTGCTCCAGCTGCCCGGGCAGGTCCAATTCCACACGGCGCGGGCCGCGTTCGCTGCGCGGCAGCGCGACATGCAGCTTGCGCGCCGCCGGCGCCAGCGTCCAGCCTTGCAACAGCAGCGAGATGATGACGACCACGAAGGCGACGTCGAAATAGAGATAGGCTTTTGACAGCCCGACCAGCATCGGGATCGACGCCAGGAAGATCGCGACCGCACCGCGTAAGCCCGTCCAGGCGATGAAGACCTTTTCCCGCCAGTTGAAGCGGAACGGTGCAAGGCACAGGAACACCGCGAGCGGCCGCGCAATCAGCATCAGGACGAGCGCAACGCCGATCGCGGGCACGGCGCTGGAGCCGAGCCGCTGCGGCGAGACGAGCAGGCCGAGCAGCACGAACATCACGATCTGTGCGAGCCAGGTCGCGGCGTCCAGGAACGTCACCACGGAATTATGTGCACGGGTCGGCCGGTTGCCGATGATGATGCCGGCGAGATAGACCGCGAGGAACCCCGAGGCGTGCATGATCTGCGAGCCGCCGAAGATGACGAGCGCCGCCGTCGTCACGAACGGCGCATGCAGGCCCTGCGGCAGCGCCACCTGATTGAGCGCGATCACCACCAGCCGCCCGCCGATCACGCCGACGATCGCGCCCAGAACGGCCTCTTGGATGAACTCCATGAAGACGTGGCCCGGCGAGCTCGACCCCAGCGAGATGTATTCGACCAGCATGAGGGTGAGGAAGATCGCGAAGGGATCGTTGGTGCCGGATTCCGCCTCCAGCGTCGCGCCGACCCGCGGACGCAGGCGCAGGCCCTGCGTATGCACCAGCAGGAACACCGCAGCAGCATCGGTCGAAGCGACGACGGCGCCGACCAGCAGCGACTCTGTCCAGTTGAGATCGAGCGCGTATTTTGCGAACGGCGCGGTGATCAGCGCGGTCAGCAGTACGCCGACGGTCGCGAGCACCACGGACGGGGCCAACACCGTGCGGATGCTCTGGAAGCGCGTGCGCAGGCCGCCGTCGAACAGGATCAGGGCCAGCGCCACCGAGCCGACCAGATAGGTCGTCCGCACGTCGTTGAACTGGAGCTGCCCGGGGCCGGAATCGCCGGCCAGCATGCCGATACCAAGGAAGACCAGCAGCAGGGGCGCCCCGAAGCGCAACGCGAGCAAGCTCGACAGGATGCCCGCCATCACCAAAACGGCGCCGAGCAGGATCGCGATGCTGACCGAGTCGAGGGACGCCATGTGGTGCTGCTGGTCACTCCAAAAAGCTGACGAGATTCAGGTTGAGGAGCCACCGGCCTCGCACTCCCTCGCCCCGCTCGCGGGGAGAGGGTGGGGTGAGGGGGAGTCTCCGCAAGGACGGTGACGGATGGACTCGCGGAAGCTCCCCCTCACCCGGATCGCATCTTGCGATGCGATCCGACCTCTCCCCGCAAGCGGGGCGAAGTGAAAGCCAGAAATCATCCTGCACTGCATCCTTATCGTCGCCACACTTGCCCGCCAACCCATTTCTGCCACTCGCGGCAATCTGCCCTTAATTTTGCGGCCTTAACTCATGTGACCTGCCGGTATATCGATGGTCCGGCCGCGCCCTTTGTGGGATTCTGCCGCTGCCTCGAATCAAATCCTCTCGATCTGCCTCCAACGAACCCGCGCGATAGACACAGACCTCAAAGAGACATGGACCTCAAAGACCTCATGGAGTTCTTGCAGACGACGGCGCGCAGCGTCGGCGCCGAGATCACCTCGCCCTGGTTCTACCTGCAATTCGGCCTGGTGCTGGGAGCGGCCGGCATCGCCTGGGCCTCCGAGGCCGCCATCCGCAACCGCATCGACATGACGTCGCTCGCGATGCGCTGGCCGCTGCCGCTGCGCCACTTCATTCGCGTGCTGGTCGGCAGCACCTCGACGGCGGTCTTCACCTTCCTGGTCATCGTCGAGCGCTTCGTGATGTACCACTCGACCTGGCCGAGCCGCAGCTATCTCCTGATGGTCGCTGCAAAGCTCGGCCTCGCCTGGCTCGTGATACGGCTTGTGACCTCGGTGTTGCGCAACGCCTTCATCGTCAAGCTGGTGTCGGTCGCGGCGTGGTTCGTCGCGGCCCTTTCCATCATCGGCCAGTTGGACGCGACGGTCGATCTGCTCGATTCCTTCGGGATCGTGCTCGGTGGATTGCGACTGACGCCGCTTTTGTTGATCAAGGCCGGCGCGCTCCTGATCATCGCGCTCTGGCTCACGAACATCGCCAGCAATTTCGCCGAGAGCCGGATCAACTCAACGGCCGACCTGACGCCGTCCGTGCAGGTGCTGCTGATCAAGATCATCCGCATCGGGCTGTTGTCGGTAGCGATCATCATCGCGCTCGACGCCGTCGGCATCAACCTGTCGGCGCTCGCGGTATTCTCGGGCGCAGTCGGCGTCGGTATCGGTATCGGCCTTCAGAAGATCGTCGCGAACTTCATCTCCGGCATCATCCTGCTCGCGGACAAGTCGGTGAAGCCAGGCGACCTCGTCACCATCGGTGACAATACCGGCCGCATCAGCGCGATGAAGACCCGCTATATTTCAGTTGCCGCCGGCGACGGCCGCGAATTCCTGGTGCCGAACGAGGATCTGGTGACGCAGAAGGTCGTCAACTGGACCTACACCGACAAAAACACGCTGGTGAAGATCGCTTTCGGCACCAATTACGACGCCGATCCGCGGCTCGTCTGCAAGCTCGCCGCCGAAACCGCTACCGCCCATCCGCGCGCGCAAAAGGGCAAGCCACCGAACTGCATCCTGACCGAATTCGCGGAGGCCGGGATGAAGTTCTCGCTGACCTTCTGGATCGCGGACCCCGACGGCATGGACAACGTCAAGAGCGACGTGATGCTGGCGCTGTGGGACGCCTTCAAGCGCGAGGGCATCCGGGTTCCTTACCCTGTGCGGGAAATCCGGGTCCGCGGCGGCGCGCTGCCGGTCGAAACCACCGTAGAAGTCCCGAGTTGAGCCCGCTTTTGGCCGCGAGGCCGCCAAGCTTGGCTTGCATGAAGGCCAGCGATCATTAAATTAGGACCAGAAATCAAACGCTTCCGCCGAAAAGAATACCTTTCATGAGCTACGTCGAAGCCACCGACACTTCCTTGCGCAAAACCGGACAGATCAAGCTGCATGGCGCGAATGCGTTCGCCGGCATGCGCAAGGCAGGCGCGCTGGTGGCCAAGTGTCTCGATGAGCTCACCGACATCGTCGGCCCGGGCGTCCCAACCTCGCGCATCGACGAGTTCGTCCGCGAGTTCGCCTTCAGCCATGGCGCCTATCCGGCGACGCTGATGTATCGCGGCTATCGCTACTCGACCTGCACCTCGCTCAATCACGTGGTCTGCCACGGCATGCCCGGGGACCGGCCGCTGAAGGAAGGCGACATCGTCAACATCGACGTCACCTTCATCGTCGACGGCTGGTATGGCGACTCCAGCCGGATGTATGCGATCGGCCCGATCGCGCGCAAGGCCGAGCGGCTGATCGAAGTGACCTATGAGGCGATGATGCGCGGCATCGCTGCCGTAAAGCCCGGCGCCACCACCGGCGACATCGGCCACGCCATCCAGAGCTTCGTCGAGCCACAGGGCATGAGCGTGGTGCGCGATTTCTGCGGCCATGGTCTCGGCCGCATGTTCCACGACGAGCCGAACATCATCCATATCGGCCGGCCCGGCGAAGGCGTGCAGCTCAAGCCCGGCATGTTCTTCACCATCGAGCCGATGATCAATCTCGGCAAGCCGCATGTGAAGATCCTCTCCGACGGCTGGACTGCAGTGACCCGCGACCGCTCGCTGTCGGCGCAGTTCGAGCACTCCGTTGGCGTCACCGCCACCGGTGTCGAGATTTTCACGCTGTCCGAGCGGCACGGCGAGAAGCAGATCGGCTGACCTGTCGCGACCGCTTCCATCGCGCCACCTATCACCGGCGGAATGACGACGGCGGCCGCTTGTACGTCGCCGCAAAAGCATCGTTGAAGCGCCGAACGCTGCCGAAGCCGGCCGCAAACGCAATCTCTGCCAAATTCATGTCGGTCTGATCGATCAGGCGCTTGGCTTCCTGCACGCGGCGCGTTGCTGCAATCTCGCTTGGGCTCGCGCCGGCATGACGCATGAACAGGCGCAGAAGATGGCGCGGCCCGACGCCAAGGGCTTCCGCAAGCTGCGTCATCGACGCCCCATCGAGAAAGCCGTCATTGATCAGGCGCATCCCGCGCGCAACGGTGGTGGCGGTTCCCATCCAGGCCGGCGAGCCGGGCGCCGTTTCCGGCCGGCAGCGCAGGCACGGACGAAAGCCGGCCCGCTCGGCGGCGGCGGCGGTCGCATAGAAGGTGACGTTCTTGGAGCGCGCCGGACGAACCGGGCAGATCGGCCGGCAGTAGATGCGCGTCGAACGAACGCCGGAAAAGAACAGGCCGTCGAAGGCGCGGGCGCGCGCCAGCCGTGCCCGATCGCAGGTCTCCCAGTCGAGATGAGGTGGCAGCGTTTGCCGCTGCGCCAACGTCTTCGCCATGGTGCAATCATAGTTTCGACAGAGCTCGCCGAGTAGCTGAAATCGGACTCGATCGGGCGATGAGGTCCAAATTCAGCCAGCCTGCACTGCGGCTTCGGGATCATGGTGCCGACAGATCCCGGAGCAGACCGCATGAACACGCAGGCGCAACAAACAACGTCAGGACAGACCACACTCGCGTTCGAGATCGGGCTCCTGCTGCTTCTCTCCCTGATCTGGGGCAGCTCGTTCACGCTGATCAAGGTCGCGATCCCCGGGATTCCGCCATTCACGATGGTTGCCGCGCGCGTGACGATCGCGGCCATCCTTCTGGTCCTGATCGCTCGCGCGCAGGGGCACGCCCTTCCCAGCCAGGGATCGGTGTGGGCGGCTTTCGTCGTGCAAGGGCTGCTGCAAAGCGCAGCTCCCTTCACCCTGATCAGTTGGGGCGAGATGCATATCGCGAGCGGCCTTGCCGGCGTGCTCAATGCGACCCCGCCGATGTTCGTGCTGGCGATCGCACTGATGACGGGGCGCGGGCGACAGGCGATCAGCGGCCAGAAGATCATCGGCGTCGGTCTCGGCCTTGCGGGCGTCACCGTGACGATGGGCATCGATGCGCTGTCCGGGTTCGGCACCGCGGCGCCGCTGGCCCAGATGGCCGTGCTCGGCGCGAGCCTCTGCTACGCGCTCGCGCCGCTATGGGGCCAGCGGTTCTCGAACCTTCCCGCAATCGTCGCGGCAGCCGGGGCCATGAGCTGCGCCGCGATCCTGATGCTGCCCGCGGCCGCCATCCTTGAACGACCCTGGACGCTGGCGCCGCCACCGGCGCAGGCGATCGTCGCGGTGATCGTGCTCGCGGTCGTCTGCGCGGCCTTGGCGATGGTGATCTATTTCCACCTGATCCACACAATCGGCCCGCTCGGCACGACCAGCGGAAGTTACCTGCGCGCAGGCTTCGCGGTGGCGCTTGGCACCGCATGGCTCGGCGAGCGCTTTACCTGGTCCATTGTTGCCGGAATGGCGCTCATTCTCGCCGGCGTGGTTGCCGTCACGGTGCCCCTGCCGGCGCGAAACGCTAAGAAACCTCCGGGCTGATTATCGCCATCTTCAAAGCCTGATCTTGCCATTCCGTTCGCCGATGACGATCTGTCGCCAGAGCAACAGGAGAGATTTGGTGAGCACGTCGACGCGCCGCGGCTTTCTCGGATTTGTATCGGCCAGTGCCGCCGGCCTGCTGCAAACCCCCGCTCAGGCGGCGTCCGAGCCCGCCGCGGCCTCGGATGAGCCCACCTGCATCCTGACGCCGCAGGCAGAGGAAGGGCCGTTCTACGCCGATCCAAAGCTCCTGCGCACGGACATCACCGAGGGTAAGCAAGGCATTCCCCTCACGCTGCGGCTGCGTGTGATCGAGGCCGGGCCCTGCACGGCGATCAGGGGCGCGAGGGTCGACATCTGGCACTGCGACGCAAGGGGCCTCTATTCGGCGTTTCCGGGCCAGAGCGATAGCCACAACGACGCGACCGGCCAAACGTTCTTGCGCGGCACTCAAGCGACTGACTACGCCGGCTGGGTCACGTTCAACACGATCTATCCCGGCTGGTATGACGGCCGCACCACGCATATCCATTTCAAGGTTTTCCTCGACGAGAAGAACGTGCTGACCGGACAGACCTACCTGCCCGATGCGCTGAACGAGTTCATCTACACCAACGTTCCCGCCTACAAGGACCGCGCGCGGCAACGCACGATCATCAACGCCAACGACATGGTGATCGAGCGCTCCGACCCCGAGCATCGCGCCTTCTGCGCAGTGAAGGAGGAGCGAGACCGTTACGTGGCGAGCTTGATGCTCGGCGTCGACCGCCGCGTTGACGCGACGGTCGGGCGCGCCGGCCCGCCACCGCCGCCACCCGGTTCGCGCGGCGGACCTCCGCCGGGACCGCCGCCCGCGGGCGGGCCGATGTTCAGCCGTCAGATCAAGGACCGGCTTGCCGCGCTGGTGCCGGGACTGAAGCAAGGCCGCTGAATCTGAGCGCATCTGGCTTCTCGGCGATTACGAACACCGCGAGGCACAGGGCTCCCATGACGAACGTGACCACGTTCAGCACGTCCTTCATGGGAGACCCCGATGCATTTCCCGCTTCGCGGGACCGCAATGGTCTCAACGCTCCAGCCATTCGGGCTTGCTTGAGCCGCGCGGCACAAGCACCGTCCGGAAGGAGCCGGGTGTCTTCGACAAGACCACCTGGTCGGTCATCCCCTGATAGGTTCCCAGCGGCGTCTCCGCCGTGAACAGATCCGGAGGAACGTTCGCGTGCTCGTCGGACGATCCGGCAGTCGCCTTGGCGTACGCCTTGTCGAAGATGCCAAGTGAAAACAGCCACAGCACGGTTCGCGTCAGGGAAACAGTGACCCGGTAGCTGCCGCCTTCGACGGCTCGTCGGCGCAGCGCCGCGAGGACACCGACTGTGCCGAGCCAGCCCACGACATTATCGACGATGGGGATGATGGGCGGCGATTTGGGTTGTGCGAGCGTGCCTTCGATGGCGAACAGGCCCGTAACAGCTGCACCGATTTCATCGAAGCCGGGACGATCCTTCCATGGGCCCTTGTTGCCGTGGAGCAGGACCTGGGCATGAATCAGACCAGGCTTCTGCGCGGCGAGCGTTTCGGCATCGAGGCCATGGCGCTCAAGATAGCCAGGGCGCTTGTTGGCAAAGAAGATGTCGGCATCCTTCAGCAGCTCATCGAATTTCGCGCGGTCTTCCTTGGATCGATCCAGTATGGTTTGACGCATCCCGACTTGCACGTCCCACGCAAAGGCCTCGATCTCGCTGTCGCCGGGCCGCCAGATGTTGAGGACATCGGCGCCGTATTGGGCGAGATCTCTGCCTATGGCAGCTCCGGCGATCACATGCCCCATTCCGAAGGCGCGAATGCCATCAAGCGGGCTCTTTCCATCCTTCGTGAAGGGGATCGGTTCGGAATCGCCGATCTTCTCAACGCTGATCAGCGGCATTCGGGAAAGCACGTCTGTGTACTGGGGCTCCTTCCGGAATTCCTCGAAGCTGCGCACCTTCGCAAAGACGGTCCCGGTCTCTGCGCCGGCGTTCTCCAGATCATCCGCCCGCCACCCGCGAATGGCCTGTTGCACGGCTTCACTGCTTACGCTGCACTTGAGCAGATCGAGCGCGCGGGCGTTCAGCTTGGGATAGATGTTCAGGGCCACGATGTGGCGCCCGTCCTTCGTTTCGCGAAACAGCGGGATTGCGAAGAACGGGTTGAGCGGATCTTCGCCCATTGCAGGGGGACGTCCATTGATGGTTTCCCACTTCAGGTCGAAAAAGCCCGAGAAACGCTTGAGCGCCTTGCGGACATCCACCGCAATGTCCTGTCCTTCGCCCGTGCGGGATTGCCAAACCGCCGCGGCGGCCGTCGCTTTGGCAGCAAGGGCGATCGCAGCGATCGTGCCAAACCGAAACGGGCTCGGAATGATCGGGTCGCGGCCGTAGAAAGTGAGTTTGCCGCCGCTGTCTGCGGCCGATAATCCAACGTCCTTCAGGACGTCATTGACTGAGCCGTGAAGGTCGAAATCGGAGCTGGTCGCCGGCTTGGCGAGCTTCGATACAATGGTCTCGGTGAGCAGATCCGGCTTGAGCTCTTCTGCCGCCTGGATGGTCGTCGCGATATTCATTTGCAAGTTCCTTTTCGGTTGGAGGATTGTGGGTATCCTCTTTGCTGTCGCAGTTGCCCTGTCCCGCAGCGCCTTGGCTGGCCTCGCTCCATGATGATCGTCATTCAACTATTTGACCCACGTGTGCCTTCGTCGCGAGTAAAGCCCGGCAAATCGCGCCAAATTGCTGCGAAGGAGAAGGGCGGAAGCACGCACGTCGGGTCAGACAAGACGAACCGATCCGCCGCGGCGAGCCGTCCCGCAATTGATGGTTGCAAAATCGCGGTTCCGCGGCGATGCTGCGCGCGCGATGCCCGCCAAGTCGAGCGATCCAAAGCCCGAACCGTCAGATTCGCCGCACTACCACGGCCATCGCGAGCGGCTGCGCGAGCGTTTTTACAGCGCCGGTGCGGATGCGCTGAGCGACTATGAACTGCTGGAGATGGCGCTATTTCCTGCGCTGCCGCGGCGGGACACAAAACCGCTTGCGAAGACGCTGATCAAGACCTTTGGCTCGTTCGCCGAGGTCATCCACGCGCCGGTGGCGCGGCTGCGCGAGGTCGAGGGCGTGGGCGAGGCCGCGATCAACCAGCTCAAGCTGATTGCGGCAGCGGCAAGTCGCGTGACCAAAGGCGAGGTCAAGAGCCGCAACGCGCTGTCGTCCTGGAACGAGGTGATCGACTATTGCCGCTCGAGCATGGCGTTCGCCGACAAGGAGCAGTTTCGGCTGCTATTCCTCGACAAGCGCAACCAGCTCATTGCGGATGAGGTGCAGCAGACTGGCACCGTCGACCACACCCCGGTCTATCCGCGCGAGGTCATCAAGCGCGCGCTCGAATTATCGGCGACCGCGTTGATCCTGGTGCACAACCATCCCTCCGGCGATCCCTCGCCCTCGCAGGCCGACATCCAGATGACGAAAGCGATCATCGACATCGCCAAGCCGATGGGAATCGCCGTGCATGACCACATCATCGTCGGAAAGAATGGCCATGCGAGCCTGAAGGGGATGCGGCTGATCTGAGGAGCTGTTGACGCGATCCTAATGCGCCAGTGCGCCGCGTTGCTCCCATGGTCCGGGATTGAGCACCGCGCCGTTGATCTTGCCGGCGGCGTCTCTGACGAAGGCGATCCTCGTATGATCGCCGCTCTCGACCTGGAATTCGTCCTTCGCGCGGGCCGCCACCGGCACAGTCTCGCCCCTGTCGAAATCAAGGATCGACCAGCTGCCTGTTGCTTTCACGACGAGCTTGCCGTCCGCAACGCTCGTTTGAAGCTGCACACTGCGCAGCGGGACCGCCTCGCGGGCAAAGGCGACAAACAGCGGATCGTTCTGCCCCTGCCTGACGATTCTGAGCTTGACGGTCGTGTTGACCGGACCTGCAATCCGGCCAAGCGCCGCTTCCAGCGTCAGCCCCCTCGTCGACGTGTCGCCGATCGCCGTGATGAGATCACCCGCCATGACGCCAGCCCTCGCGGCAGGACCTGCGTCGACCGGTTTGATCACTCTCAGGCCGCCGGTCTCAGCGACAACGGACTCAAGGCCGGTCCAGCCGATACCGTCGGCGACCAGGATCTGTCTGTCCAGCGAACTTGAGGACCCTCCGAAAACGTAGCGTCCGACATATTCGGTGAGAGCGGTAGCGCTCAATGGCGCCGGCGCTATCGGCGCGGGGACTTCAGGAACTTTCAACGCCGCATAAGGCAGGCGACGGATCGCGTTGAAAAAGAAACCGTTGTCCCTGTACTGCACCCGCTGCATCATCATGATAAGGATCAGCTTTTGAACCGGGTCGACCGAGAAAAACGTGCCCCAGCTTCCCTGCCAGTTGAAGCTGCCGACCGCGCCGGGGATAAAGCTGAAATCCGGGTTGGTGCGAATGGCAAAGCCGAGCCCCCAACCCGTTCCATAGGCCGGTCCGGCTTCGTGTCCGGCGAAGTGGATGTCGGATGGCATCGAATTCGTCATCATCAGCCGGACCGTTTCCGGTGCCAAAATTCGCGCGCCGTCAAGCTCGCCGCCGTTGAGCAGCATCTGGCAGAAGCGCAGGAAGTCGGGGACCGTCGAAACGATTCCTCCGCCGCCGGAAAAGAACGTTTGCGGCTTGCCGACATCGCCATCAGAAAGCGGCGGGGGTTGCGCGCCCGGCACAGCGACGAGACGGTTGAGTTTGTCCTCCGGCACAGAGAAGCCGGTGTCGACCATGCGGAGCGGCGCGAATAGGCGGGTTTGCAGAAACTGGTCGAAAGTCTGGCCCGACGCGACCTCAATGACGCGACCGAGAACATCGTAACCCAGCGAATATTCCCAGACTTCGCCCGGCTGATGCAGCAGTGGCAGGCTGCCAAGACTGGCGACGAAAGGAGCGATCGGCTTGTCGCGCCGGAAGGGTGCTCGCGCGCCGTAAAGCAGATGTACCGCCGCATTGCCAAATCCGGCATCGGCGAAATCCCCCATGCCATAGACGAGACCGGACGTATTGCGAAGCAGGTCGCGGATGGTCATCGCGCGCTTCGCCGGTTCAAAGTCCTGCCGCGCAAGATCCATCATGATCGGATCCCCGGTGGCCGGATCCTTCTTGACGACCCGCATCATACCCGTGAGCTCCGGCAAATATTGCGCCACGGGGGCGTCAAGTTCGAGCTTGCCGTCATCGACCAAGATCATGGTGGCGACGCTGGTGATCTGTTTCGACATCGAGCCGATGCGAAAGATCGAATCCGGCCGCATCGGAATTTTCTTGTCGTGGTCCGCAAAGCCGATGGGCTGCAAATAAGCGAGTTTGCCGCCGCGGGCGACCGCCACGACAAAACCGGAGGGATCGCCGTTTTTGGTCTGCGCCTCGAACCAGGAGGTCATGCGCGCCAGTCGCCGCGCCGAAAAGCCTGTCAAGTTGGGATCGCCGACGGTCTGCAAATCGTCAGCAAGCGCCGCACCCGCTAGACAGAGTGCGAGCGCGGCCGTGCATGATGCCTGGATGATTTTCATTGGGGACCTCAGCGAGACAAAGCCTCGCTGAATCTGCCCCATATTCGTGGTTCCCTCTCGCCAAATCCTGAAATTCGACTGGTCAGATTCTCAGATCGGCTTGGCAATTCCCGAACTGGCGCTCGTTTTCGGCGGCCTCGATGTATTGCTAGCCATGGCCAGCTGCCGGAATTCGGTCGGGGTCAGGCCGGTGGCGGCCTTGAAGGCGCGGTTGAATGTCCCAATCGACTGGAATCCGGTGTCCATGGCGATCGTCAAGACCGGCACTTCCTTCTGGTCGGGGTCGCCCAAGGCCACCTTGGCCTCCTCGATCCGGTAACGGTTGAGGAACGCATTGAAGTTGCGATGACCGAGCCCCTCATTGATCAGTTGCCGCAGCCGGTATTCCGGCACAGCGAGTTCGGCGGACAGCGCGCCGATGGTCAGCGCCTCGCGCCGATAGGCCCTTTCGACCACCATCAGCTTCTCCAGCCGGCGCAACAAGGCCGGCTCGATCACGGGCCTGTTTTGCGCTTCTGATACTTGGGCAGGTACGGCGCCGATGATTTCAGCCGCCGTGCGCAACCTGGCGCCTTCGGGCCCGCCGGCGGCCCGCAAGAGATTCCATGCGGCAAGGCTTGCGAGGGTGCAAACGCCGAAGGCGCCGGCAACACTCGCGATCGATGACCCGGAAGCCAGTTCCGTCGGAGAAAAATTCAGGAACGACATGATGGCGATATAGGTGGACGTTCCGATCAGGACGGCCAGCCGCAGCCGCCGTCGTCCTTCCACCATGTCCGCCCGCCAGGTCGCGAGCGTCTGCACGACGGCCAGTAGACCCAGGCCAACAGAGGCAAGCAGCACCGCGCGGTCGAGCCCCTGTCCGGGCACGGGCCAATCGACGATCCCGCCGGCGACCAGCAGTTCAGTACCGGCCATCGCTGCCCACAAGGCGCCGTGCCAATTCCGGAGTACGAAGTCGTCATCGAACGCCGCCCGCGCCCATAGCCAGAAGATCACCGGGCCACCGGAGGCCAGCGCGAGCAGAATCAAGCTCCACCATTGCCACACCCTCGGGAAAGTCGGCGCCGAACGGATCACGGACGCCGCGGCGGCGACCGCCAGCGCGGCACCGAGGCACGCGACCACGCCGTCACGGCGATCCCGCAGCGCCACGGCCGCGAGCAGCAAGAACAACCCGACCGCCGCGCCGCGCAGACCGAGATCGATAGACAAGAGTCCGCTGCCGTCCACGATCGGGATCACTCCGGATGGTTTGTTCGATGCATCGCCATACGCCGTCGCCCAATTCCCGGACGACAATTACCTGACATGTTGCACATGAGCGTTCGATCCGCCAACCGGTCGATCGCGTTGCGCCCATTCTCGTGCGCAAAATGCCGACTCGCGATCTACTCGGACATCCTCATTTCCGCTGTTTCAAAAAGCCGGGTCATGCAGAGCCGATGATGGCCTATCCCATGCGCTGCTACAAATGAAATTGCTTCCGCTACTGGCCCATCTCGGAGCTTGCTCGATGAGCTTCGAGTGTCTGCTGTTGGGCCAGAGGCGACTTGCGTCGGTGACCGCAAGTGATCAAAAAACTGCTTTGCGAGAGCGTCCGTGAGGCAACGTGATGATCACAAAAACGATCACCGCATACAGTCCCCTATCAACGTCCCCCGCTCTGTTTGCGTTTACGAAAACTATCGTCTGATCAATACGATGCCAGAAGCCCTGGTTTCATGCACAACCATCCCTCCGGCGATCCCTCGCCCTCGCAGGCCGACATCCAGATGACCAAGGCGATCATCGAGATCGCAAAGCCGCTGGGGATTGCGGTGCACGACCATATCATCGTAGGCAAAGGCGGGCATGCGAGCCTGCGCGGCTTGCGGTTGATCTGAAGACCTTCCAAGCAAGTGATGAGATGAAATGAGCGACTGGCTGCACAACCTGCCGGTGCCGTGGATGGCGCTGGTGATTTTCGGCTTCACCTATTTTCTGGCCACGACTGTGTTCGCGGCGGTGATGCTGTTCGCGACTGAGGCGCGAACCAAGTCGCTCAAGACGATCTCGCCGGGCATGCTGCCGGTGCTCGGCATCATCTTCGGCCTGTTCGTCGCCTTCACGGCGGCACAGGTGTGGGGCGATAGCGATCGCGCGAGCGCTGCGGTGAGCCGCGAGGCCAGCGCCCTGAGGAGCGTCGAGCTGCTCGCCGCCGGCCTGCCTGCGGAGCAGGAGGTGCGCCTGCGCGCTCTGGTGCGCGACTATGTCTGGCAGGCCGCCACGGTGGAGTGGCCGATGATGGCGCGGCGGGAGGTCTCCCTGAAAGCGACGCCGTCGACGCTCGCCGAGGCGTTGCAGCTCGTCGTCGCGATAACGCCGCAGGGCACGGGTCAGGCGACCGTGCAGCGCGAGCTCATCAACGCGCTGGAGCAGGCGCTCGATGCGCGCCGGCAGCGCATCATCATCAGCCTTGCCGCGGTGAATGCCGTCAAATGGTGGTGTCTGTATTTGCAGGCGGCGTGCGCGCTCGTGGTGATCGGCCTCGTCCATTGCGAGAACCGCCTCGCGGCGGCCATCGCGATGGGTCTGTTCGCGACCGGCGTTTCGGCTTCCGTGCTCCTGATCGCCGCGCATGACCGGCCATTCGCCGGCCAGATCTCGATCGGACCCGAGCCGCTGCTCCAGATCATGCCGGAGAAGCCGGACAAGGCACCCTGAGGGGATCCTGCTAGAGCACGATCCGGAAAAGTGTGAAGCGGTTTTCCGAAAAGATCATGCTCAAACAATAAGCTAAAGCGCGATGATGATTCATCCCAATCTCATCGCGCTTTAGGAAATTCCCACGATTTCGCGTAGCTGGGAAGCAAGTGCGGGCGTGGAGCAGAGAATCGGGTTTCCTTTGCTGATGCCGTCGCCAGCGAAGAAATCATTGATCGATGCGCCCGCCTCGCTGGCGATGACGATGCCCGCCGCAACGTCCCATGCATTGATGTGCAGCTCGAGATA
Organism: Bradyrhizobium sp. UFLA05-125; assembly: GCF_059803515.1. NCBI lineage: Bacteria > Pseudomonadati > Pseudomonadota > Alphaproteobacteria > Hyphomicrobiales > Nitrobacteraceae > Bradyrhizobium > Bradyrhizobium sp. UFLA05-125. Next base: position 47,982 of record NZ_JBANBJ010000011.1, read on the forward strand.
GGCGTCGGTGCGCCCATTCGCCACGTGGCAAAGCCCGAGCGCGCCCGAGCCAGAGCGCTTCACCGCGCAGCCGGCGGCGTAGCCGCGCTGGAGGACGGCGAGGTAGTGCTCGAAGGGAATGCGGCTCGACCAGCCGAGTTCGACATAGGCGCGCTTGAGGTCGTCGGTGGCCGAGACGGTGATCGGCCGCCCGTTCAGCGTTGCGCCCTGTCCGCGCTGAGCGACATAGAGCTCGTCCAGCGCCGGTGCGGCCACGATTCCGATGGTCGGAACATGGTTCAGCAAAAATCCGATCGAGATGCACCAGTGGCGGTCGCCGCGGGCGAAGTTCGCGGTGCCATCGATCGGATCGATGATCCAGACCGCATCGCTTGCTGCGCCGCCGCCCTCCTCGCCGATCACCGTGTCGGTTGGGAAGAGCACGGCCAGTCGCTGTCGCAGAAAATCCTCGACCGCTCCGTCGGCAACCGTCAGCCAGTCCTGAGCGCCCTTCATGGTGACGCCGAGGCTTTCCTGCTTGTTGAAATAGTCCAGCGCCAGGCGCCAAGCCTCGGCGACAAGGCCCTGGACGGCATAACGCCGCGTTGCGAGCTCCGCCGGCGTCATCTTCCAGCAACCTCGGCTGGCGTGCCAAAGCGCTCCGCAACATCAAGGATCAACCACGGGAGGAAGGCTTCGTCGTCGGTGTCTGGCATGAGCCAGGTCGATTGCTCGTTGGCAGGCATCGCTTCACACATCTCGCGTTCACAAATCTGTTGCATCAGCACGCTACGGATCGCTACGTTTATTCCAAGCCGGTCGCGGAATGGAAGGACAATTCCATTCTGGCAAAATGACATCGGCGTGGAGGGAACGAATCGTGCAGGCTGAAACGCATGGCGTGTCGTGCGCCGGTGCGGCTATCCGGGTGCGAGACCTGCATGTCGCCTATGGCGGCACACCAGTCCTGCACGGCGTCAGCCTCGACTTTGCCCCCGGCACCTTCACCGCTCTCCTGGGCTCTTCCGGCTGCGGCAAGACCACCCTTCTGCGCTCGTTGTGCGGCTTCGTGCCGGTGCACTCCGGCTCGATCGTGGTCGGTGACCGTGACGTCGCTCTGCTGCCACCGGAGAAGCGTGACATGGCGATGGTGTTTCAATCCTACGCGCTGTGGCCGCATTTGACCGTGCTACAGAACATCGGCTACGGGTTGAAGCTGCGGGGCACCGCCAAAGCCGAGATCGCCGCCAAGGTGGCTTCGCTGCTCGCGATGCTGGGCCTCACCGGCTACGAGCAGCGCAAGGTCACGGCACTGTCGGGCGGGCAGCGGCAGCGCGTCGCGCTTGGCCGGGCGCTGGCGGTCGATCCCCGCATCCTGCTGCTCGACGAGCCCCTGTCCAATCTCGACGCCAAGATCCGGATGACGATGCGCCACGAAATCCGCGCGATCCAGCAGCGGCTCGGCGTCACGGCCATCCATGTCACGCATGATCGCGAGGAAGCCATGACCATGGCCGACCGGCTCGTCATCATGCAGGCGGGCCGGATCGCCCAGGTCGGCACACCCGAAGAGGTCTACGATCGGCCGGCGAGCGCCTTTATCGCCAATTTCATGGGTGCGGAGAACGTCCTGCCCGTGCATGTCGCGCGCAACGAGGACGGGACCGCCGTCAGTGCCGGTCCCGCGGTCGCCCGGCTCGCGCACGAAGACGCCACAGCGCTGCCCACGGGCGAGGCCGTAGCCTATTTCCGCGATGACGTGGCAAGCCTGGAGGCGCCCGATGCGCTGCCGCAGGGGGATCTCCTCGTGCCCGGGCGCATCGCCGCGCGCAGCTATCCCGGCGGCCTCTATCGCTATCGTGTCGAGGCGGTCGGGCGGCAGATCACGGTCGACGACGCAGCGCGCCATGAACCGGGCGCCGCCGTCGGCCTGCGCATCCCGTTACGACGCCTCCACATCTTCCCCGCGGCGGAAGCCGCCACCGCCGCCTGACCAGGAACCAGACCCATGCGCATTCTCACCATAACCTGCTCCCTCACCGCGCTGCTCACAGCGTCGCCGCTCGCCGCACAGACCCTCAACGTCGCTTCGGCCGGCGACCAGAATATGGTCGACTACGTCAAGGACTATCTCGGCCCGATGTTCGAGAAGAGCCATCCCGGCGTGAAGGTCATCTCCGTCGGCACCGGCCCCGGCGATGCCGGCTCCCAGAAGATCTTTGAGAAGCTTGACGCCCAGAAAGGCGCCGCGACCACCGATTTCGACGTGGTCGTGATCCACCAGAAGGCCGCCGGCACGATGGTGAAGCAAGGGCTGCTCGCGAAATACACGGACAAGGTCGACACCGCGAAACTGGTTTCCAGCGAGACCGCCAAGAACTCGCTCGGCGCCGACGTCTCGGGCTACGTCATCCCGATGTTCCAGTCGCAGACGGCGCTCGCCTACAATGCCGACATGCTCAAGAACCCGCCCGACAACTTCGCCGAACTGAAGGAGTGGGTGAAAAAGAACCCGAAGCAGTTCGGCTACAATGGCATCAAGGGCGGCATGTCCGGCGTGGCTTTCGTCGCCGGCTGGATCTATGCCTTCGGCGGCGACGCCGGCAAACTGATCGAAGGGCCGTATGACCCGGCCGAGAAGGCCAAGTGGGACGCCGCCTTCAGCGAGCTGAAGGACTTCAACAAGAACATCGTCATCACGCCCGGCAATGCCGGCACGCTCGACATGCTCAACCGCGGCGAGATCGCGATGGGCCCGGTCTGGGTGGACATGTTCTATTCCTGGCAGGCTGACGGCAAGCTGCCGCCCAACATGAAGCTCAAGCTCACCTCGCCCGGCATGCCCGGCCAGCCGATGTACTACGCCGTGCCGGAGAAAGCGGCGCAGCCGAAGCTCGCAGAGGAGTTCATCGCGCTCGCCACCAGCCCGCAGGTCCAGGCGGACGGCATCGTCAAGAGGTTCAACTGGTATCCGGGCATCGACGCCAAGAACCTCGAAGGCAAGCTCGACAAGGCGGCGTGGGACAAGCTCTTCACCGACATCACCCCTGCAGACCTGTCCAAGAACGCAAAACCCTTCCCGATCGCGCCCTATTTCAACGACATTCTCGAGGGCTACGAGAAGAAGGTCGCGAACTGAGGGGAGCCTTGCCGGATAGCGTTCGGAACGCCGCGCCATATCATGAGCCTGTCGCAACGCCAGCTCGCATTGCTGCTGATCGCGCCAGGCCTCGCGCTCGTCGCGGCGCTGTTCCTCTATCCGCTCTGCTTCTCTCTCGTCTCGGCCTTTACCGGTCCTGAGGGCGGATTCTCCTTGCAGGCGTTCGGCAAGGCCTTCGAACTCTATTCCGGCGACATCCTCTTCACGATCGTCATCGTCTTGACCTCCTGCCTATTGACGGCGCTGGCGGCAGTCGCCATCGCCGGCACGCTGACGCTCGGCGAGAACCCGTGGATCGTCGGAACGTTCCGCGCCCTTTACCGATGGCCCCTGTTCATTCCCTTCATCGTGGCCGCGCAGTGCATGCGCACCTTCCTGGCCAAGAACGGGCTGATGAACAACACCTTCGTCTCGCTCGGCCTGCTGGAGCCGTTGCAGGCAGTGAGCTATCTCGACTGGCGCGGGATCATCATCACCTTCGTGTGGAAGCAGACCCCATTCGTCGCCCTGCTGCTCGCCGGCGCGCTGGCCTCGCTCGACCGCGCGACTCTCGAGGCCGGGCGCAATCTCGGCGCCTCGCGGCTCAGGGTTCTGATCGAGCTGGCGCTGCCGCAGGCGATGCCGACGCTGCTCGTTGCGCTCGTCCTGTCCTTCGTGACGATGCTCTCGGTGCTCTCCGTGCCGATGATGGTGGCCGGTTCGCAACCGACCATGCTGACCGTCGACATGGCCTTCCGCATCAACTCCTACGGCGATTATGCCACGGCGAATGCGCTCGGCGTCATCACCTACCTGATCAGCGCCGGTGCTGCGATCCTTTATCTGCGGCACGGCATGGCGAAGGAGAGCACGCCGTGAGCCGCTTCGCGTCCTTGCTGCGCGCTTCGCTGGCCGGCGTTGTCCTTGCGGCCTTTGCCTTTGCGCTGATCGGTCCGCTCACCAATCTGGCGCTGTGGTCGGTGGCCGAGCGGTGGTACACGCCATACAAGCTGCCGGTCACCTACGGCACCCGCTACTGGGAGCAGGTCTTCCGCCCGACCGGCGACGCCATGGCCTCGCTCGGGACCTCGGTCTCGATTGCGGTGTTGACGGTCGTCGTCGCTCTCGCGCTCTCCGTGCCGGCCGGCTACGCGCTGGCGCGCCTGAAGCTGCCGGTGCGCTCTCTGTTCATGATCGTATTCCTGCTGCCCCAAGCCTTTCCCTCGGTGGCGATTTACATCAACGTGGCGCGGATCTTCTATGGTCTCGGCATCAACGGCACGGTGCTCGGCGTCGTGCTGGTCCACGCCGCTCACGGCCTGGTCTATTCCGTGTGGATCGCGGCCGCGGCTTTCGCGGCAGTCGACAGGGATCTCGAACTCGCGGCCCGCAACATCGGCGCCTCGCCGCTGCGCACCTTCTTCACGGTGACGCTCCCCCTGGCAGCGCCGGGTGTCATCGCCAGCGGCATCTTCGTCTTCCTGGAATCACTGGACGAGTTCACCGGCACGTTCTTCGTCGGCGTCCCGCAAGTCACGACGCTGCCGCTCTTGCTCTACAATGCGGCGATGGGCGGAAACTACCAGGTCGCCTCGATCACGGCACTGATCCTCCTGGTACCATCCGTGCTGTTTATGCTGTTCATCGAGCGCTTTCTGCGCGCGGACGTTCTGGCGAAGGTGGGGGCATAGCGCCCTCGCGAGGTGGCATCACCTCAAGCGCCCTGCGGGAGATCGGCTGCGTTCATTGCGAGAACGCCTCGCGGCGAGGCGAACGTTGAGTGCTGCCTGACAACTCAAGTTTCCAAGCCGGCGTCACCAGACGCCGGCTTCAGATCGAGCGACGACGCCGCTCTAGTAGCAATATCTGGGATCGACCCGCACATAGGCGCCGTCGGGGCGCTGCATGTAGCAGCCGCGCTGATAGGCGTAGTAGCCGGAGCGGCGGCGCTCGCCTTCAGAGGCGATGGCTGCGCCGGTACCGGCGCCGACGATCGCACCGACCGCCGCACCGCGGCTGCCGCCAACGGCACCGCCGAGGATCGCTCCGCCGACACCGCCGATGATGGCACCGCCAATGGCGTCCTGCGCCGCAGCCTCATGTACCGGGGCCAGCATCGCAACCGCAAGGCAGGCCGCCATTCCAAGTCCTGCCGTCCGAAGTCCTCGAAGCATCTCAATCCTCCAGTGTGACGCGGCCATTCATATCGTCGGCTGGGGATTCGGGCCAGAACAATCACGCCCCACCAGGCGTGAGGCGCCATGCGGCGTCGCCATGGTCTCAGATTTCATATCGGCAAAGGAACGCGCATGCTACAAAACGTAGGATGGCGCGGGAGCCGAACCGGCGGCTGGGAATTTCCAGATATTTCATTCATGAGGGATAGCGACATGATGCGTCGATTTCTGATGCTGATCGGCCTGGTGCTGCTGACGATCTCCGCCGCAAAGGCCGGACCGAACGAGGACGCGGTGGCGACGCGCGCGAGCTGGGAGCAGGTCTACAATGCCGGGGACGCCGACAAGTTTGCCGCGCTCTACACCAAGGACGCGATGCTGTTCGGCTCGACCGCGCAGCTCTTCACCGGCACCGACGGCGTGCGCAGCTATTTCAGCAAGCTGCCCGCAGGCATCAAGGTCAAGATGGGCGATCAGCAGGCGATCGCGGCCGGTCCCGACGTCGTGCTCAGCTCGGGCTTTGCCGACTTCACGCTTCCCAACGGCACCGTGCTGCCCTTCCGCCTGACGCTCGCTTTCGTCAAGGTCGACGGCAAATGGCTGGTGGCCCAGCACCACGGTTCGCCCTTGCCGAAGTGAGGCGGCCCGCCGTCACGGCGCGATCCAGCGCTGCACGGCGTCGGCCGTGTCGCCCGGGTTGGTGTTGAAGCAGATTGCAGCATTCGGCGCGAGCTGGTGCACGAGGTTGAGCACCTTTTCGAACACGAGCAGGCGCTCCTTCGGCTCGCGCAGTCCGGCGCCGATCACCACGCAGTCAAAGCTCGCCTCGCGCAGGGCTGACGTGACCGCCACCTCCGCCGTCTCGTCGAGATCGATCAGGCAGCTCGTGACCCCATAGCCGAGATCGGTGAGACGCAGGAGCTGTGCGTCGATGTAGTTGCGAACCAGCTCAGGCGTGAGCTGCGGGAACGCGCTGTAATCCGCGCTGCCGGGTTCAATGCCGATCGCAAGCACGCGCTTGGCCATCGCAAAATCCCACCACAGTCATCACTGTGATGCCAACGGCCATTCCACCCGGCTGGTTCCCGGCGCATCCGGCCAACGAAGGCTCCTTTTGGCCTATTGCCGGAGCAGGATCAGGGGATCGGCGGTATCGGGCACGCGACGCCATTGTGCGTTGTCATCGGCCTCGAACTGCCAGGCTTCGCCGGCCTTCGACATCAGGATGATCTGGCCGCGCTCGAGCCGCCATTGCGTCGGGTTGAACTGCGCGATCTCGGCGTCGCATTTCGACTTGAGGAAGACCTGGAAATTGTCGGGACCGGCTTCGGTGTTGGTCAGCACGAGCGTGCAGACCGGCTGGCCATTGCCGCGCACCATCGACCAGTCGCCGATCATCTGGTCCATCGACTTGGCCATCGAGCGGGCGGCCGCGAGATTTTGCAGGATGTAGACACCCTCGCCCTGCCGCAGGCCCTCGAAGAGGCCGGCCTCGACCTCGGTGAAGTCGATCACGGATTCGCCGGTCGCATCCTGGAGCCGCACGATGTCGAGGCCCTTGATGCTCCAGGCCGTGATGTCCTTGGTGAAAGGCAGCGCGGTCTTGCAGGCCGGCTCCAGCTCGAGCTTGGAGGCCTGGCCGGCCGCGTCACCCTTCAGCGTCACCACGCAGGTCTTGCTGCGCTCGGTGGTGGACAGCTCCCACTGCCCGACCATGTCCTTCTTCAGGGTCGTCGTGTCCTGCGCCTGCGCAACACCGGTCACGGCGACCAGCGCCGCGACGATTGCCCACGCACCGACCCGAAGATGTGTCATCCGCGACTCTTCACAGGGGTTTCCGGGACCGGCGTGATCGGCGGCTTGCCGGCAAACCAGGTCTTGAGATTGTCGACCACGAGCTGGTCCATCGCGTTCCGCGTTACCACGGACGCCGATCCGATATGTGGCAGCAGAATGACATTCTGCATTGTCTTGAGCTCATCCGGCACGTTCGGCTCGGCAGCGAACACGTCGAGACCGGCGGCAAGGATGGTGCCGGATTTCAGCGCCTGAACCAGCGCAGGCTCGTCGACGACGGAGCCGCGCGCGACGTTGACCAGCACGCCGCGCGGACCGAGCGCCTTCAATACCTCGGCGTTGATCATCTTGTTGGTGCCGGCGCCGCCTGGCACGATGACTATGAGCGTGTCCACGGCCTTCGCCATCTCGATCAGATCGGGATAGTGCTTGTAGGAAACATCCTTGGACGGATTGCGCGAGTGGTAAACGACCGGCACCAGCGAGGCTTCGATCCGGCGCGCGATCGCTTGTCCGATCCGGCCCATGCCGACGATGCCGACCTTGCGATCGCGCAGCGAGCCGACGCTCAACGGATAGTTCTGGGTCGTCCAAAGGCCGGCGCGTACATAGCGGTCGGCCGGGATGAATTCGCGCACGGTGGCAAGCAGAAGGCCCATCGCAACGTCGGCAACCTCTTCCGTCAGAACGTCCGGCGTATTGGTGACGACAATATCGTGCTCGCGCGCATACGCCGTATCGACGTGATCGTAGCCGACGCCGAAATTCGCCACGATCTCCAGCTTCGGGAAATGCGACAGCGAATCCTTGTCGGCCCGCACGGTGTGGTAAGTCACGGCGATACCGCGGATTCTTTCGCGCACGGCAGGCGTCAGGCGCTCGAGGTCGGCCCGCGTCTCCGCCTTGTGCACGACGAAATGGTCTGAGAAGCCGTTTTCGAGAATCGGCCGCACCGGCCCATAGATCAGAAGATCGATCTTCTCGGAAGAAATCGGAGCGGCCGTCATCAGTTTTCCTTTCCAAGGGCGCTTTCATGCCAGCGCCGTAAAACGAGGTGGGAAATTAGCGCCAGCACCCCATAGATGACAATCCCGGCAAGCGACAGCAAAAGCAGCGCCGCGAACATGCGAGGTATGTTGAGACGATAGCCGGATTCGGCGATCCGGTAGGCAAGGCCCGATCCGGCCCCTGCCGTTCCCGCCGCGATCTCGGCGACAACGGCGCCGATCAGCGACAGGCCGCCTGCAATGCGCAGGCCGCCGAGGACATAGGGTAAGGCCGAGGGCAATTTAAGAAAACGCAGGGTTTGCGGCTTCGAGGCGCCATAGAGCTGGAACAGTCCGGCGAGGTTGCGGTCGACCGAATTCAACCCGAGCGTGGTGTTGGAGAGGACAGGGAAAAACGCAACGATGAAGGCGCAGACCACGACGGCGGTTTGCTGGTCGAGATAGATCAGGAGCAGCGGCGCGATCGCGATCACCGGCGTCACTTGGAGAATCACGGCGTAGGGAAACAGCGAATATTCCACCCATTTCGACTGGTTGAACAGCAGCGCGAGCGCGATGCCGCCGAGGCTGGCTGCGATAAAACCTTCGAGCGTAGTGAGCAAGGTGGTGACAAGCGATTGCGACAGCACCGCCCAGTCCTTGATGAGAGTCAGCAAAACGGCCGAGGGCGCCGGCAGCACATAAGGCGGGATCTGCTTGATGCGGACCGCGAGCTCCCAGGCGATGAGACCTGCCGCGAAGACGGCGAGGGGAAGCGCGAAGCGCGCGGCGCGCAAGGCGCGGTTTTCAGGCTTTGCCGGGACGACGGGCTCTGCGCTCATAGCACCGACTGCCCGGAATAGGACGGCGCGAGCGCGCTCGACACCTTGCGGCAATAATCGGCATAGCCTGCGGAGGTGCGAAACTCTTCTCCGCGCGGCTCGACGGTCTCGATGCGGATGTCGGCCTGGATGCGGCCCGGCCGCGCCGTCATCACCACGACGCGCTGGGAGAGATAGACGGATTCGAACACCGAATGGGTGACGAAGACGACGGTCTTGCGCAGGCGCCGCCACAGCGTGAGCAGATCGTTGTTGAGACGAAAGCGCGTGATCTCGTCGAGCGCCGCAAACGGCTCGTCCATCAAGAGGATGTCGGGATCGGTGACGAGCGCACGCGCCAGCGAGACCCGCATCTTCATGCCGCCGGAGAGTTCGCGCGGAAAGGCTCCGCCAAAATCGGCCAGGCCCACACCGGCAAGCGCCTCGTCCACGCGCGCATTCGCCTCGGCCCTGGCGACGCCCGCAAGCTTCAGCGGCAGCCGCACGTTCTCGCGCACGCTGGTCCAGGGCATCAGCGTCGGCTCCTGGAATACGAAACCGATGGCATGCCCGGGCCGCGCCACACCCTCGTGGCGCGAGACCCGCACCGCCCCCGTGCTTGGCGGGCTCAGGCCCGCGATCAGCCGCAGCGCCGTCGACTTGCCGCAGCCGGACGGCCCGAGCAGGGAGATGAACTCGCCCTTGCGGACGGCAAGGTCGAACGGCCCGAGCGCCATCACGCCGTTGTCATAGGCCTTCGTCACGCCGCGCAGACTGACGGCCAGCGCCGTCAGCCCGACATCGCCCCCGGACGAAGCTCTGACGTCCGCCATCGGCTCGCTTTTACGGCTTGCTCGGACGCAGCTCGACGCCGACGCCCTTGTTGACGAAGCGTAGTGTGTAGGACTTGCGATAATCGATGTCGGAGCGCACCACGCCGGCCTTGACCATCTTGTCGAAGAAGGAGGTGTAACGCTCGTCGCTCATGGCGCCGATGCCGTTCTTCAGGGATTCGCCGGAATCGACGATGCCGTACTCCTTCATCTTGGCGACCGAATAGGCGAGCAGCTCGTCGGTCATTTCCGGGTTGAGCTTCTTGATCATGGCGTTGCCGGCGGAATTGTCGCCATAGATGTAGTTGTACCAGCCGACGATCGAGGCATCGACGAAACGCTGCACGAGATCCGGCTTCTTCTCGACGATCTCGCGGCGGGTTTCGATCAGGGTGGAATAGGTGTTGAAGCCGTAATCGGCGAGCAGCAGCACGTTGGGCTTGAAGCCCGCAGCCTTCTCCACCGCAAAGGGTTCCGACGTCACATAGCCCTGCATCGCGCTCTTGGGATTGGCGATGAAGGGCTGCGGATTGAAGTTGTAGGGCCTCACGTTCTTCTCGCTGAAGCCGTATTCCGACTTCAGCCACTGGAAATAGCTGGTCATGCCCTCCTTGGAGACGAACAGCGTCAGGGGCTTCAGATCCTCGATCTTGGCGACCTTGGCATCCGGCTGCGTCAGCATCACCTGCGGATCCTTCTGGAAGATCGCGGCGATCGTCACGACGGGCACGTTGTTGGTGACGGCGTCGAACGACATCAGGGTGTTGGCGGCCATGAAGAAATCGATCTTGCCGGCGATCAGCAGCATCCGGTTGTTCTCATTCGGCCCGCCGGGCACGATGGTGACGTCGAGCCCGTAGCGCTTGTAGGTGCCGTCGGCGACCGCCTGGAAGAAGCCGCCATGCTCGGCCTCGGCGACCCAGTTGGTGCCGAAGGAGACCTTGTCGAGGGTCTCGGCCCGCGCCGGCAGGATCGAGATGCATGCGGCCATCAAGCCTGCCGTTAACGCTCGCCGCAGATGGATGGGGCGCATGATTGGACTCCGTCGATCGTTCTGGACCATGATAAAACACAAGAATTTCGGGGACGCGGCCAGTCGGGCCACGTCCCCTCGAGACCGCCAAACTACTACGTTACAAATTCGCGCAAAGAAACCACGATGAGACCTTCCCGCGACTGGACCGATATCCGCTGGAGCGAGACCGGTCTTGCGGAACCGGCGCGCTGGATCGCGGTCTTGCCGCTGGCGGCGACCGAGCAGCATGGGCCGCATCTGCCGCTCGAAACGGATGTGCTGATCGCCGAGGCATATCTTGCGCGGGTGCGCGAGCTCGCGCCCGAAAACCTTCCTGTCACGTTTCTAGGGATCGAGCGGATCGGAATTTCCACCGAGCATATCGACTACCCGGGCACGCAGACGCTACCGACCGAGGTGGCGCTGAAGAGGTGGACGGGAATCGGCGAGGAGGTCGCGCGGGCGGGCCTCAGAAAGCTCGTCATCGTCACCAGCCATGGCGGCAACAGCGCGGCGATGATGCTGGTGGCGCAGGATCTGCGCGCACATCAGAAGCTGTTCGTCGTGACGACGTCCTGGTCGCGGCTCTCTGGCGCGGAGCTATTGTTTCCCGCCGACGAAGTGCGCCACGGCATTCACGGCGGGGCAGTCGAGACCTCGATCATGCTGGCGCGCTATCCGTCAGAAGTACGCCAGGATGCGATTGCCGATTTTGCTTCGAACAGCATCGCGATGGAGCAGCAATATCGCTGGCTGTCGACGCAGCGGCCCGCACCATTCGCCTGGCAGGCGCAGGACCTGCACCTGAGCGGCGCCGTCGGCAACGCGACACTGGCCTCCGTCGAAAAAGGCGAGCAACTCGTCGACAGGGGCGCACGTGCGTTTTGCGAACTGCTGGCCGAGGTCGATAACTTCGACGTGAAGAGACTCGCGTCAGGCCCTCTCGCCTAACTCATATCTCTTTGCGATTCCTGGATTATCGACCAGGTTTCGGAGCCAGCCTGGCACCCTTCGAACCCGAACGCGCAAGCCTCCGTCCAACTGAGCACGCGGGCCACAACGGACCGCCTCACGCCGGATGGAGTTTGAAATGTCGATCAAGACCAAGATTGCCGCCATTGCTCTCGCGGCCATGACTGTGACCGCCAGCATTGCGTCCACCACCGCGACCGCCCAGGCCAAGCCGTTCGGCTGGGGCTGGGGTGTCGGCGCCGGCATCGCCACTGCCGCCATCGTCGGCACTGCGATCGCCGCCAGCAACGACCCCTATTACTACGGCTATCACCGCTGCGGCTGGGTCGCCCAGTATGACGCCTTCGGCCAGTACCTCGGCCGCGTCCGCACTTGCTACTGATCTTACATATTTGAGGCCCAATCCCTGAGTGGATCCTGCGTCCGACACGGGCGCCTCATCCACCCCGTGTCGTGCCCCGACCCCGTCCGGTTGTCCCCCCGGGCGGGGTCATCCTTTTTTGGCGTCGGCGTTTTTGTTGCAGTCCCGTCACACAAGGATGCGAACCATCTTCTGCGACATCGCGCGCTTGTTGCTATTGAGAATTACTCGCAATAAGGTTCGCAGCAGGCTCAGGGACTTGGGAAGAAATCGCGTCGCACCGCGATCATCTCGTTCGATCGAGTGAACGAGAAGCACCTGATGACAGGATCGCCACGAATCGGCAGGGATATCGGGGCGTGGGCATATTTGCGTCTTGGGGGCGCGCGTTTTGACGTTGAGAGTTCACCGACATCGCCTTTTGCAGACGGCCGCTGCGATCGCCTGCGGCATGCTGGCGCTCCCCGTGGACGGCCGGGCCGCCGACCTGCCGCTGAAGGCGCCGGCCGTGAAGGCAATCTATGACTGGACCGGCTTCTACGTCGGCGGCCATGTCGCCTATGGCGATGCGAGCTTCGGGCCCGGCACCAATCCGCTGCCTGAGCAGGGTGTATTCCTTCCTCACAGCGCAACCGGCATCTCCGGCGGTTATCAGCTCGGCTATAATCGTCAGTTCGCCAATCGCGTCGTTCTCGGAATCGAGGCGGACGCCACGTTCACGGGTCCGCTGGATCCGGCGGCGCTGGGCCGGGATCCTCACCCCTTCAACACGACGATCGACTATGTCGGCACGGTGCGGGGCCGCGTCGGCTACGCGTTCGGACGATTGATGCCGTACGTCACTGGCGGCTTCGCGTGGGGGCACACCCACATCAATGTCAACGACGCGAACGGCGACGCGCAGTTTCCGGTCGGACATTACCAGACCGGCTGGACCGCAGGACTTGGGCTCGAGTTCGCGGTCAGCGGCAATTGGACGGCAAAGGCCGAGTACGAATACATCGATCTGGCGCGTCACGCCTACGATCTAAGCGGCTTTGGCCTCGCCAATGTCGACGTCGACCCGCGTATCCATTTGTTCAAGCTCGGCCTGAACTATCAATTCGGCGATACGCCGTGGATGGCGCCCGTCAACGGCAAGACGAAACTGCCGGAATCCGACGACTGGAACGTCCACGCACAAACAACTTTCCTGCCGCAGGGTTATGGGCCGATCCACTCGCCCTATGCCAGCCCGCAAAGCCTTCCGGGCGGCGGCCAGTTGCAGGCGACGTGGACCACCACGGCATTTCTGGGCGCGCGGCTCTGGGAGGGTGGCGAGTTCTATTTCAATCCCGAGCTTGCGCAGGGCTTCGGCCTCAACGGGACACTCGGCCTTGCCGGCTTCTCCAACGGCGAAGCGCAGAAGGCCGGAGCGCCGTTCCCGAAGATTCGTGCACAGCGCTACTATCTCAGGCAGACGTTCGGACTCGGCGGCGAGCAGGAAGAAGTCGCCGACGGGCCGAACCAGCTCGCCGGCAAGCGCGACATCGACCGCATCACGCTGATCGTCGGCCGCTTCGCCGTCGGCGACTTCTTCGACAACAATGCATACGCGCACGATCCGCGCGCCGACTTCATGAACTGGTCGTTGTGGGAGTCGGCGGCCTACGACTTTCCTGCCGACCTGCCGGGCTATACGCGCGGCGCCGTGGTCGAGCTCAACCGCAAGGACTGGGCGGTGCGCGCCGGCCTGTTCCAGGTCCCGGCAGCGCCCAACAGCGACGTGCTCACCTTCAAGACCGGCGGCAGCGTGATCGAATTCGAGGAGCGGCATTCGATCTTCGATCAACCCGGCAAGCTCCGGCTCGGCGCGTTCTACAACAGTGGCAATACCGCCAACTACCGTGAGGTGCTCGCGATCGCCGCCGCCAACCCCGCGCTCGATATCAACGACATCGCGACCGCCAACCAGCGCGACCGCACGAAATACGGGTTCTACGCCAATCTCGAGCAGCAGATCGTCAAGGACGTCGGGCTGTTTGCCCGCGCGAGCTGGAACGACGGCCAGAACCAGATTCTGTCCTTCACCGACGTCGACCGCAGCCTGTCCGGCGGACTGTCGATCAAGGGCAGCTCTTGGGGACGGGCGGACGATACGATCGGCATCGGCGGTGCGATCAATGGGCTTTCCGCTGCACATCGCGATTTCCTCGCAGCCGGCGGTACCGGCCTGCTGATCGGCGACGGCCAACTCAACTACAGCCCCGAGCGAATTCTCGAGGCCTACTATGCCTGGAAGCTCAATTCGTGGTCGACCCTGACGTTCGACTATCAGTTCATCACAAACCCGGCCTATAACGCCGACCGTGGGCCGGTCTCGATCCTGTCAGGACGCCTGCACGCCGAGTTCTAAACACTCCAGCCCAACGTTCCAGCCAAGGGCGGGCCGCATGAGACTTCAGGATTTTCGTAGCGCCGCGATCGGGCAGGCGCTGCGCCCCAATGTTTGGGACATTGCGGCCCTGATCCTGGTCGTCGGCGCCATGGTGCTGATCGTCTATGGCGGCGAGCAGACCACAATGCCGCTGTCCGAGCTCGAGCGTACGCCGGTGTCGCTCGATCCGTCGAACTTGCCGTTCTACGCACTGCGTACGACGATGCGGATGCTGCTTGCCATCATCTGCTCCACGATTTTCACCTTCATCTATGCGGCGATCGCCGCCAAGAGCCGGCGCGCCGAGATGGTGATGATCCCGCTGCTCGATATCCTGCAATCGGTACCGATCCTGGGCTTCCTCACCTTCACCGTCGTTTTCTTCCTGAACCTGTTTCCGGGTCAGGTGCTGGGTGCGGAGCTCGCCTCGGTGTTCGCGATCTTCACCAGCCAGGCCTGGAACATGACCTTCAGCATGTACCAGTCGATGCGGAACGTGCCGAAGGACCTGGAGGAGGCAACCCAAAGCTTCCACCTCTCGGGATGGCAGCGCTTCTGGCGGCTCGACGTGCCCTTCGCGATGCCCGGCCTGATCTGGAACGCGATGATGTCGATGTCGGGCGGCTGGTTCTTCGTGGTGGCGTCCGAAGCCATCACCGTCGGCAATACCACCGTGACACTGCCGGGCATCGGCTCCTATGTCGCGCTGGCGATCCAGCAGCAGAACCTGTCCGCCATCTTCTACGCGATCCTGGCGATGCTCTTCGTCATCATCGCCTATGACCAGTTGCTATTCCGCCCGATCGTCGCCTGGGCCGACAAATTCCGTTTCGAGCAGACGGCTTCGGGCGAGGCGCCGACCTCCTGGATGCTCGACCTGTTCCGCCGCACGCGGGCACTGCGCGCGCTGACGCTGCCTTTTACGGCGCTGAGCCGCTTGGTCTCGAACCTGCGCATCCCGCTGCCGACATTCTCCTCCGCGGCCAAAGTCAAAAGCGGCCCGTCGCGGCTGGTCGATGCGCTTTGGGTCACGATCATCCTCGCTGGCACGGCTTATGCCGCCTGGCTGACCTATCGCTATCTCTCGAGCAGTCTGAGCCCGACCGACGTTCTCCTCGTCATCCGCGACGGTCTCATCACGCTGCTTCGCGTTACCGTGCTGATCAGCCTCGCCACCCTGATCTGGGTGCCGGTTGGGGTCTGGATCGGGCTTCGCCCGAAACTCGCCGAGAGGATCCAGCCGCTGGCGCAGTTTCTGGCGGCCTTTCCGGCCAATCTTGCTTTTCCCGTGTTCGTGGTCGCGATCGTCCGCTTCAAGCTGAACGCCAATGTCTGGCTGAGCCCGCTGATGATCCTTGGCACGCAGTGGTACATCCTGTTCAACGTCATCGCCGGAGCCAGCGCATTTCCGAGCGATATGAAGGAAGCGGCGAGCAGCTTCCATCTCAGCGGATGGCGGTGGTGGGTCAAGGTGATCCTGCCCGGCATCTTCCCCTATTACGTCACCGGCGCGATCACCGCGTCGGGCGGCTCGTGGAACGCCTCAATCGTCGCGGAGGTCGCAAGCTGGGGCGACACGCATCTCAATGCCGCCGGACTCGGCGCCTATATCGCCAGCGCGACGGAAGCCGGCGATTTCCCGCGCGTCGTGCTCGGCATTGCCACCATGTGCATCCTGGTGACGTTGTTCAATCGCCTGGTCTGGCGGCCGCTCTATGCCTTCGGCGAACGCCGCCTGCGTCTCGGTTGATGAGGAGATCACCATGCTCGACCAACCCTCCGCGCTCATCGATATCCGCGGCGTCTGCCGGTCCTTTCCCAAGGGCAGCGGCGAGCAGCTCCTGGTGCTCGAAAAGGTCGACTTGACGATCCGCTCCGGCGAGATCGTCGGCCTGCTCGGCCGCTCGGGCTCCGGCAAGTCCACGCTTCTGCGGATCATTGCGGGCCTCGTTACGCCATCCTCGGGCAGTGCAAGCTGCCGGGGTGAGACCATCATCGGTCCGCCGAATGGCGTAGCCATGGTATTCCAGTCGTTTGCCCTGTTTCCCTGGCTGACCGTGCTTCAGAACGTCGAGCTCGGACTCGAGGCGCTCGGCGTCGATGCCGCCGAGAGGCGAAAGCGCGCGCTGGCGGCAATCGACCTGATCGGCCTCGACGGCTTCGAATCCGCCTTTCCCAAGGAATTGTCCGGCGGCATGCGCCAGCGGGTCGGCTTCGCCCGCGCGCTGGTGGTGCACCCGGACCTGCTGCTGATGGACGAGCCGTTCTCCGCCCTCGACGTGCTAACAGCCGAGACGCTGCGCACCGACCTGATCGATCTCTGGATCGAGGGCCGCCTGCCGATCAAATCCGTGCTGATGGTGACGCATAATATCGAGGAAGCGGTGCTGATGTGCGATCGCATCCTGGTGTTCTCCTCCAATCCAGGGCGCGTCGCCGCCGAGATCAAGGTCGAGCTGAAGCATCCGCGCAACCGTCTCGATCCGCATTTCCGCCAGCTCGTCGACAGCATCTATGCCCGCATGACCCAGCGCGCCGAGCCGAAGGCGCCGTCGCTCGAAGGCATTCCCGGCTCCGGCGTCGGCATGACTCTGCATCACGTTTCCTCCAACGTTCTATCGGGCCTGATCGAGACGCTTGCCGGCCCGCCCTATGATGGGCACGCCGACCTGCCGGTGATCGCGGGGCAGCTCCAGCTCGAAGCCGACGAGATCCTGCACCTCGGCGAATCCCTGCAGCTCCTGCGTTTCGCCCAGCTCAGCGAAGGCGACCTGATGCTGACCGAAGCCGGCAAGCGGTTCGCAAATCTCGAGACCGATGCGCGCAAGAAGCTGTTCGCCGAGCACCTCGTGACTTACGTGCCGGTGATGGGACTGATCCGCCGCGTCCTCGATGAACGTCCCTCGCACACTGCGCCCTCGGCGCGCTTCCGCAACGAGCTCGAAGACTACATGTCCGAGGATTATGCGGACGAGACGCTCAGGACGGTTGTGTCATGGGGCCGTTACGCCGAGCTATTCGCCTATGACGAGCAGTCCGAGACGTTCAGCCTGGAGAATCCTGGTTAACCGTTCTCATTGAGCGACGACACTGCGCGAAGCATCGCCTTCAACGGCATCGCATCGTCGAAAGCAGCGTTCTCCCTCTCTCGGTTTTCCTGGCTGCGTTTAGCCTTCGTTAATGATGCTGCTCGATCCGGCAACGGCGGATTTTCGGCGACCCATGTTCACGCGATCCGCGTAAGCTTTACTTAACAGGCGATCTTCAAAGTTCCCCCCTGCCGAGAGGTCGGCAGAGGTTGCCCGGTCACGCTACCCGGTCCTCGATCCTTGATAGACCAGAGAAATTGCCTCTGCCGGGACCCACGGCGATTAGGGTGAAGATCATGCTCCGCGCTCGGTTGTATCGTTTTGCCAGAGATCGCAAGGCCAACGTCGCGGTGATCTTTGCACTTGTGATGGTTCCGACCGTCTTTCTGCTGGGCATGGCGCTGGACTACACTCATACGCAGCACATGAAGGTCGACCTCGACGCCGCCGCCGACGCGGCCGCCGTCGCCACCGTCACCTCGGCGATGATGCAGCAGAGCCCGACGGCGGCCCAGACCGCAGCGAAAAACGTTTTCAACATCACCGCGAATAGCCTGGTGAGCAACAACAACCTGGCGGGACAGCCAACTGTCACGGTCGCGGTCAATTGCAGCAGCCCCAATTCCACAACGGGCTATTGTACCTACGCCGCCTGCCCCTCTCCCCCCGCCACCGGCGTGGACTCAGTCTATGCGGACCCTGTCAACTCAAACAACCAGGTCGTTCGCAACGTCCAGATTTGCTACAACGGGACCGCGACCAACGCCTTTCCGAACCTGCTCAAGCAGGCCAACTGGCCGTTCGCAGGTGCGTCAACGGCACGCAACCAGGGCGCACCCAATATCAACTTCTATCTCTTGCTGGACGACTCGCCTTCCATGGCGATCGGCGCCACATCGACCGATATCAGCACGCTGATCGCCAACACGCAAAAGCAGGTCGACTCAAACGGGACCAAAGGGTGCGGGTTCGCATGCCACGAAACCAACCCTGCTGCGGACAATCTGGGCAATCCAGGCGGGATTGATAACTACCAGCTTGCGCGCAATCTTGGCCTCACGTTGCGCATCGATCGTGTAACGCAGGCAGTCCAAGCCCTGATGAATACCGCCCAAAGCGTATCGACCACCAATCGAAACACTTACGGGGTAGCGATCTATACGTTCGATTATCAGTTGAACAGCAGCTCGCCAATCTTCGCGCCCAACGGAAAACCCGGGGTGGTGCAAACTCCCGTGACGCCCGCCTCGACGACCAGCTACACGGTAGCGACCATCCAGAGTGCAGCCAGCAGCATTGCGGTCCTGCCAGTCTACAAGAACAACTGGCTGACATCGACGAACAATAATAGCGACGCCGACACCAGCATCGCGGGCGCATTGAACGCTCTCAACAAGATCATGCCGACTCCGGGCAATGGCACCAACGTCGCTAACGATACGCCACAGGAAGTGGTCTTCCTCGTGACCGATGGCGTTGAGGACGTGATGACTACGACCGACGCGTACACGAAATCCTGCAACAAGACGCTCAGTGGCAAGCGCTGCCAGCAGCCGCTCGACCCCACGATCTGCACCACCATCAAGAACAAGAAGATCCGCATCGCGGTGCTTTACACCGAATATGACGACTCGGCGCTCCATAAATCCAACCAGTGGTACGATACCTGGATCTACCCCTTCAACGGCACGTCCACCGGCTCGACCAGCCAGATCGAGACAAATCTGCAATCCTGCGCCTCGTCGACCGATTTGTACCAAAAGGTGACGAAGAACGACGACATCACGGCCGCACTCCAGGCTCTGTTCCTCAAGGTCGCGTCCAACCCCCGCCTGACTCAGTAGAGAAAGCAGTCATGACCGCCACGCACGCCGCGCCCACAACCAAACGCCGCCGCTGGCGTGCGTTCCTTGCTGATCGGAAGGGCGCAACCGCGGTCGAGTTCGCGCTGGTCGGCGCACCGTTCATCGCTTTGCTGCTCGCCATCATCCAGACCTTCCTTGTTTTCTTCGCTCAACAACTCCTGGAACAGGTGGTGAACCAATCGAGCCGGACGATCCTGACGGGGCAGGCGCAGGCCCAGAGCATGACCCAGGCCCAGTTTGCCAGCGCGGTCTGCTCCAACGTTGTGATCCTGTTCGACTGCAAAGGCCTGATGGTCGACGTCCAGGTTGCGAGCGCGTGGAGTTCGGCGAACACGGGCCTGCCAACCCTGACCTACGACGCGCAAGGAAACGTGACGAACACCTGGCAATACAGCCCCGGTAATCAGGGCGACATCGTCGTCGTGCGGGTGATGTATTTGTGGCCGGTTTACCTGGGTCCACTCGGCTTCAATCTGGCGAACCAGTCGAATGGCAGCCGCCTGATCATGGCAACCACGGCGTTCATGAACGAGGCCTTCGTCAACTCATGAGCCGGAGGCTTCATCACGTGCGGAACTTATGGGTCGACACCCGCGCCGTGGCCGCGGTGGAATTCGCCATCGTGGTGCCGTTCATGCTGGTGCTCTATGTGGGCGGCGTCGAACTCGGGAACGGGCTCGCGATCAGCGTCAAGGTCAGCGAAACCGCCCACACCGTGGCGGACCTGGTGTCGCGAAACGCATGCGTCACCGACTCATCGCTGAGCACCATGCTTGGTGCGTCGGCGGCGACGATCGCTCCCTATTCCTCCGCTCCCTATTCCTCCACGGCTGTGTCGGTAGTGGTGTCCGAAATATCCACGGACTCCAGCGGCAATGCGACCGTGACCTGGAGCAAGGCGCTCAACGGGACTCCGCTGAGCGGCACGGTAACTTTGCCCGCGGCCCTCGGCACTCCCTCGCCCGCCAACGTATCGTTGATACTCGGCCAGGTCACGTACCAATACACGCCCAACCTTGGTTATACGATCAGCGGGACTATCCCGATCAGCGAGAGCTATTACCTGTATCCGCGCGTTTCCTCCTCCGTGCAGTATCCGTGCAGCTGAAAGAGCGCCAGCCGAGGCTGGCCGACACGAGCACCTCCGGCAACAAATCGAATGCCGCAAGCGCGCTGGAGGAATGGCAAGAGAGCCGCGAAGTCCAAGCACCGCCTCGACGTCCGATGTAGATGGAAGAATAGTCGCGGGCGCGTCGTTGAGATCGATCTCGTCGACCTCCGCGATGCCGGCACGGCGCCCGCGAGCACGATTTCGCAACACCCGCGAACGTGCTGTTACGCGGCCCGGAACGCATCGAGGAATTTGCCGACCTCGAGCTTGAGGCGGCCGCTCTCGCCCGAGAGCGACTTCGCTGCAGCGAGCACGTTGGCGGAGGCCGATCCGGTCTGGCTTGCGCCGTGCTGCACTTCGACGATGTTGACGGAGACTTGCTGGGTGCCGCGCGCCGCCTGCTGCACGTTGCGGGATATTTCGCGCGTTGCGGCGCCCTGCTCCTCGACCGCCGAGGCGATGGCGGAGGCGATCTCGGACATGCGGGTGATGGTGTCGCCAATCGCCTTGATGGCGCCCACGGAATCCTGCGTCGCGGACTGGATGCCGGCGATCTGCTGGCTGATCTCGCCGGTCGCTTTTGCGGTCTGCTCGGCCAGCGCCTTGACCTCGGATGCGACGACCGCGAAGCCGCGCCCGGCCTCGCCGGCGCGCGCCGCTTCGATCGTGGCGTTGAGCGCCAGAAGATTGGTCTGGCCTGCGATTTGGCTGATCAGCTCGACGACGTCACCGATGCGGCCGGCAGCCTTGGCGAGCTCGCCGACATGACCGTTGGTCTGCTCGGCCTGCCGAACCGCCTCGCTGGCGATGCGGGCGGAATCCTGGACCTGACGGCTGATCTCATCGACCGATGAGGCCATCTCCTCGGCCGCCGCAGCGACGGTCTGCACGTTGGTGGAAGCCTGCTCGGATGCGGCCGCGACGTTGGCCGTGACCTGCTCGGACTGCTCGGCTGTCCGCGTCAGCGTTCCGGCCGAGGCTTCCAGCTCGGTTGAAGCCGACGAGACGGTGTTGACGACGTCACCGATCAGGGCTTCGAACTCGCGGGCGATCCGGTCCATGCGCTGTCCGCGCTTGAGCTTCACCTCCGCTTCGACGCCGGCCGCCTCGTCGGCGGCGGCCTTGGCGATCAGCGAATCCTTGAAGTGTTGAAGCGAGCCGGCTACCTGGCCGATCTCGTCCTGGCGCCCGCTCGCGGGAATCTCGACCGCGTGCCTGCCTGCGGCAAGAGCGCCGATCACGTCCGCAAGCTTCGCAAGCGGCGTCACCACGCGGCTGCGCAGCATCACGGTCACGCCGGCGAGCATGCCGAGCAGCGCCAGCACCGCGATGCCGGCGAGTGCCAGCATCGCCAGCGCGCCGTCACGGGCCGCGGAGGCGCGGTCGGCCGCCTCCGCCAGCGCAGCGTCACGCACGCCGAAAAACATCTGGATGGCCGGCACGATTGCATCCGCCAGCTCATCGGTGCTGAGACCGAACTTGCCGTCGCTCCGCGCCGCGGGCATCGCCTTCTCGACCACGAGCGCCGCGTGGCCGAAATAGGCCTCGGTTGCGTCCCTGAACGCCTTGGCGATGCGAGGCGGATTTCCGAGCTGATCGATGCCGGCCTCGATGCGCTCGCGGTCTGCCTCTACGCGTCCCTGCATGCGGTCCATCACGGAGAATTCAGCCACCGTCAGCGGGCGGTGGGCGCTGATCGCGGGTGACAGGGTGGCGGCGCGACTGCCGGCCGAGACGCGCAAATCCTGCGCCGTGCGGGCCACGTTCAGCAGCGCCGCGAGCGAGGAGTCGGCGTTCACCACTTTCGCCTCGAGCCGGTTCATGATCGGTTCGATGGCGGTAATCACCTCGCCGACGCCGGGCAGGAAGCCCTTGATCGCGGCGCCGTCGCGTGCGCTCAGGGGAACGCTCATGGCGCGGTCCGCCACCGTGCGGGTTTCTTTCAAGCGGCTCGCGGCCCGGTCGAGAGTCTCGACCAGCGCTGTGCCATCATCCAGCGCAATGATCGCCCGCCTTGCGTTCTCGAACGCCGTATCCGCAGCCTTCGCGGCTTTCGCGGTGGCCTCGAGCTGGGCCGGCGTCGCAGGAGCCTCCTGGAAGATCGGCGTGATGTAGGGTGCGCGATAGCCGGCAACGTACTGACTGACCATGAGGACCGCGCCAAAGGCATCGACGGCCTTGATGGCCTGGGAACGGTCGGCATAGATGCGCGTCTGGGGCACCAGCACCTCGGCGCCGAGGATGACCGCGAAGACTGTCACCGACAGCATCGACAGTGCGAACAGCCTCCCGATCCGCATCCCGATCCCCATAGACATTTCTGTAGATGTCGGAAATTAGCCGGCAGACACTAAGGCGCCGTTAAGTAACGCCCCCGCAACAACCGCAGTTCCGCGGAGTGGACGTAACTGGCCTCAATGCCACTGCAGCGCGAGGGTGCGACGGAATTCCCGGGCATTTGCTCGCCGAATGCCTATATGACGAGGTAGTGACCGCACTCCCAACCCGGAACATCGATGCTTTCGCTTGAGCTCGCCATCGTCGTCTGCCTCATCGTCGTCAATGGCCTCCTGTCCATGTCGGAGCTGGCGGTCGTCTCCTCGCGCCCGGCCCGGCTCTCGATGCTGGCGGCCAAGGGGGTGCGCGGTGCCGAGCGCGCGCTGGCGCTGGCGTCCGATCCCGGAAAGTTTCTCTCGACGGTGCAGATCGGCATCACGCTGGTCGGCGTGCTGTCAGGCGCGTTCTCGGGCGCGACGCTCGGGCAGCGGCTGTCGCAATGGCTGGTCGAGCTTGGCCTCTCGTCCGGCATTGCCGACGTCGTCGGCGTCGGCATCGTGGTGACGCTGATCACCTACGCGACGCTGATCGTCGGCGAGCTCGTGCCCAAGCAGGTGGCGCTGCGCGATCCCGAAAGCATCGCGGTCAAGGTCGCACCGGTGATGGACTGGCTCGCCAGGATCTCGCTGCCGCTGGTGATGGTGCTCGATCTCTCCGGCAAGCTGATCCTGACGCTGCTCGGCCGCGGCGGCAAGGCGGAGGAGAAGGTTTCGGAGGACGAAATCCATCACCTTGTCAGCGAGGCCGAAAACGCCGGCGTGCTCGAACCCGGCGAGAGGGAGATGATCGCCGGCGTGATGCGGCTCGGCGACCGTCCGGTCGGCGCCGTGATGACGCCGCGAACGGAGGTCAACGAGATCGACCTCAATGATGCGCCGGAGACGATCCGCGAGATCATGTCGAAGAGCCCGCATTCACGCTTTCCGGTGTCCGACGGCGATCGCGACAAGCCGATCGGCGTGCTCCAGGCCAAGGACCTGCTCGTCGCTTATTTGAACGAGCGCCCGCCCGATCTGCGTGCGCTGGTGCGCGACGCGCCGGTGATTCCGGCCTCCGCCGATGCGCGCGACGTGCTGGCGATCCTGAAGGCAGCGCCGGTGCATATTGGCCTCGTCTACGACGAATACGGCGCTTTCGAAGGCGTGGTCACCGCCGCCGATATCCTGGAATCCATCGTCGGAGCGTTCCATTCCGAGGAAGGCCCGCCGGAGCCAGCCTATGTCGCGCGTGCCGACGGCTCGCTGCTGGTCTCGGGCTGGATGCCGGTCGACGAATTCGGTGAGCTGCTCGGCTTCGAGTTGCCGCCGCATCACCGCTACAACACCGTGGCCGGCCTCGTGCTGCAACACTTCAACGTGCTGCCCCATGTCGGCGACGCCTTCGACCTCGGTGGCTGGCATCTCGAAGTCGTCGATCTCGACGGCCGGCGAATCGACAAGATCCTTGCGAGTCGAAGGAGTGAGCAGGCGACGGCGTGAGCTGCCTCTCCACTCGTCGTCCCGGGGCGCGCGACGCGCGAGCCCGGGACCCATAACCACAGGATCAAGTTTTGGCGAAGACTGGCTAACCAGCATCTCGCGCCACACCACTCCCTGTGGTTATGGGTCCGGATCAGCGCTCGCTTGTCCGGGACGACGGTTGTGCTGGTGGCACCAGCGCGCCTCTTTCTCGATTTCACTTGTCGCGCTTTTGAGAGCCGCCGTTGGTTCTCTCGTCGTCGTCGCTGTTGCTCGCGTCCGGCGTTCGATCCTGCCTGCCGTTGCTATCGAACGCACCGCTGTAGCCCAGGGTATTCGACGACGTGCCCTGCTCCGTCCGCGGTTCGCGGCCGTAGCGTGGGGTGCCGTCCGCCGTTGTGCCGACGACGGCGTGCGACGGACTTGCTGGATATCCTCCGCCTTGCGCCGTGGCCATGGCCGATAGCGCAAGCCAGAGCAAAGCGGCCATGCTCGCTGTTCTCATGATCTCTCCCGGCTCGACGCGCCGACCAGGTGCTTCGGCGCGTTCGATGGCAATGCGGATCGTGCGTAGGAGTTGCAACGTGCCGGGCGCGAACCGGGCCGGACCCTCACAGAACCGGCTGGAACGAATCCGCCCGCGCCATCCGCCAGGCATCGCGGAAGCGCGGGTCTTCGGTGCCTTCGAGCAACTCCCCCGGCCGCAGCGCCGGATAGAGCTGCGCGAATGATTTCACCTCGGTGGTCGCGGTGCGCTGCGTGAAGTGGATCGGGCGCAGCTCCTGCGGGTGCTCGAGGCCGGCCGCGGCGATCAGCTCGGAGAGCGAGTGCAGTGTCGCATGGTGGTAGTTGTGGACGCGGTCGATCTTGAGCGGCACGTAGAGCGCCCGTGCGCGCGTCGGATCCTGCGTGGCGACACCGGTCGGACAGCGGTCGGTGTGGCAGCTCAGGGACTGGATGCAGCCGAGCGAGAACATGAAGCCGCGCGCCGAATTGCACCAGTCGGCGCCGATCGCCATGGCGCGCGCCATGTCGAAAGCGGTCGCGACCTTGCCCGACGCACCGATCTTGATGCGGTCGCGCGCGTTGATGCCGACCAGCGCGTTGTGCACGAAGTTGACGCCCTCGCGCATCGGCATGCCGAGATGATCCATGAACTCCAGCGGCGCAGCGCCGGTGCCGCCTTCATTGCCGTCGACGACGATGAAGTCCGGATAGATGCCGGTCTCCAGCATGGCCTTGCAGATCGCCAGGAACTCCCAGGTGTGGCCGATGCACAGCTTGAAGCCGGCCGGCTTGCCGCCGGAGAGTTTTCGCATCTCGGCGATGAACTGCATCATCCCGATCGGGGTGGAGAAGGCGCGGTGCGAGGCCGGCGAGATGCAGTCCTCGCCCATGTTGACGCCGCGGATCTTTGAAATCTCTTCGGACACCTTGGCCGCCGGCAGCACGCCGCCATGACCGGGCTTGGCGCCCTGGCTGATCTTGAGCTCGACCATCTTGATCTGGTCTTCGGTTGCCACTCTTGCGAAGGCGTCCGGATCGAAGGTGCCGTCGAGGTGACGGCAGCCGAAATAGCCCGAGCCGATCTCCCAGATGATGTCGCCGCCCATCTCGCGGTGATAGGGGCTGACCCCGCCCTCACCGGTGTCGTGCGCGAAGCCGCCTCTCTTGGCGCCGGCATTCAGCGCGCGCACGGCATTGGGACTGAGCGCGCCAAAGCTCATGGCCGAGATATTGAACACCGACGCGGAGTAAGGCTTCGCGCAGTCCGGGCCGCCGATGGTGATACGGAATTTCTCATCGGCCCGCGTCTTCGGCGAGACCGAGTGATGCATCCATTCATAGCCCTCGCGATAAACATCCTCCTGTGTGCCGAAGGGTCGCTTGTCGAGCTGCATCTTGGCGCGCTGGTAGACCACTGCGCGGGTGTCGCGCGAGAACGGCATGCCGTCCTTCTCGCTCTCGAAGAAATACTGCCGCATCTCCGGGCGAATTTCCTCGAGCAGGAAGCGCATATGCGCCGAGATCGGGTAGTTGCGAAGGACCGCGTGGCCCTTCTGCAGGAGATCGCGGACGCCGAGCAGGGTGAGCCCGCCGAAGATCACGATGGGAATGATGAGGAGGTCGAAAATCTTGCGATCGGCGATGCCGAAGCCGATCAGGAGCGCGGTGACGACCGCGCAGATCGTCAGCACGATGAAGCGCGGCGAGAACGGGAGCAGCAGCGTCTCCATGACACCCTGTTCGAGAGGTCCCCTGGGCTGGTTGTGTGCTTTGTTGACGTTGGACACGATCACATCCTCATCGTCGGGCTGACGGGATACTTACTATACGCCTGCGCCTTCATACGGATATGACGCAGCCTGCGTTTCAGGCTAACGAATTCGCCCGGCGCAAATCAATCGCCGGGTGGGCAGGCTACTGCAGTGCAATAGACGGGAGTGAAATGGGGCAGCGGAAGTGCCCGAACTGTGTTCGAGACTGATTGTGGCGCCGCAAGTGTCGCCACAAACTCAACTGTCGTCCCGGGACGCGCCACCGGGTCCGCGCGAAGCGCGGCCCGATGACAGGCTCCGCGCGAGCCCGGGACCCATAACTACAGGATTGAGTTTGGCGAAGATGGGTCACCACCGTCTCGCGCCAAAACTCCTGCCTAGGGTTATGGATCCCGGGCTCGCCCCTTGCGCGCCCCGGGATGACGATGGTGAGATGGGGCGCGGCTGAAGAGCCACTCGCGACGTGGAACTTAGCGCTCCACGAAGGCCTTTTCGATCACGAAATGGCCTGGCTCGCTGCCGGAGCCCTCAGTGAAGCCGCGGCCCTCGAACATGCTACGGAGCTCTTCGAGCATCGCGGGGCTGCCGCACATCATGATACGGTCGGTTGCGATGTCGAGCGGAGCCTGCCCGATGTCGTTGAAGAGCTGCTCGGAGTTGATGAGGTCGGTGATGCGGCCGCGGTTGCGGAACGGCTCGCGAGTCACGGTCGGATAATAGACGAGCTTCTCGGAGAGAATCGGCCCGAACAATTCGTCATCGCGCAAGGTGGCGACGAGCTGCTCGCCATAGGCGAGTTCCGAGACCTGGCGGCAACCGTGAACCAGCACGATGGTCTCGAACCGGTCATAGACGTCGGGGTCCTTGATCAGGCTCGCGAACGGCGCAAGACCAGTGCCGGTCGACAGCAGAAGAAGCCGCTTGCCGGGAATGAGGTTGTCGGCGACGAGCGTGCCGGTCGCCTTGCGGCCGACCAGGATGGTGTCGCCTTCCTTGATCTTCTGGAGGCGCGAAGTGAGCGGGCCGTCCTGAACCTTGATCGAGAAGAACTCGAGCTCTTCCTCGTGATTGGCGCTCGCCATGCTGTAGGCGCGCAGCAACGGACGGCCGTCCACTTCGAGGCCGATCATGGCGAACTGGCCGTTCTGGAACCGGAAGCCGGTATCGCGGGTGGCGCGGAAGCTGAACAGGGTATCGGTCCAGTGCTGGACGGAAAGGACCTTCTCTCGATAAAACGCGCTCATGTGTTTCGATATTCCGAATCTATGCGGTTTTGAACAAAAGGGTTGCCCGGCCCCTTCAACGCGGGGCGAACACCACTGTCATGGCGGACGATTTCGCGTGGTTGATGTACGCCATTGAGATCAATAATCAACCTTGTTTGCGCAGCAATTGATGCCGATCAAACCGGCATTTCCCGTTGATTTGTCAGAACAATTAACGATTTTCTCTTTCCAGGCCGCATTGCAGCAATTTCTTTGCCCAAATGGCTCGCAAGGCAGCACTTAATTTCCATTTGGCTCGCGAGAAATTCATTAAGAATAGCTCTGCTTTTGGCGATGGCAGACCGCCGATTTCCGGCATGAAGCGACCTTTTGGCGGGACAAGCATGATGCCAAGTAATGAACGGATATTCGTCCAGGCAATACGGAGCTATTGCACGCGGCACGGCATCGCCATCGACGTGCGCGCGGACGGCTGGCTGATCGCGATGGAGCGGGGCGAGACCCGCCGCTTCGCCTTCGGCTACGACGTCGGTCTCAACAGCGCCATTGCGCATCGCCTCGCCAACGACAAATCAGTCACATCAGAGGTGCTCGCGCTGGCAGGCGTACCCTCTATCGCCCATCACCTCTTCCTCAATCCGAAGCTGGGCGAGCACGTCGCCGGACCGCGCTGGTGGGAAGCCATGCTTCGGCTCTTGATGCAGAACCCGCAGGGGCTCGTGGTGAAGCCAAACGAGGGCACGGCCGGCCGGTCAGTCCTCAAGGTGATGAGCAGCGCCGAACTCGAACGCGCCGTGAGCGAAATCTTCGCAATGAGCCTCGGCCTGGTGATCTCACCCTATGTCGAGATCCAGGACGAGGTCCGGGTCATTCTCCTCGATGAGACGCCGATGGCGGTCTATGGCAAGAAGCGGCCGTCGGTGGTCGGCGACGGCGTGCAGACGCTGCGCGAACTGGCGGGCGCGGTGCCCCAGGTCAAGCTCGACGAGCTCGACGCGCGCGAACTGGCCACCATCGTGCCAAGGGGCCAGCGACGCGTCCTCACCTGGCGTCACAATCTCGATGCCGGCGCAAGGCCCGTCCTCATCGCGGACGGCGAGATCCGCGCCGTCTGCGCCAAGCTCGCCATCGACGCCGCCCGTGCCATCGGCATCACCTTCGCATCCATCGACCTCGTCCGCGCCGATGACGCGTGGCAGGTGCTGGAGATCAACTCCGGCGTGATGATGGAGGTGCTGGGGAAACTGTATCCGGACCTTGTGCAGGCGACGTACGACGCGGCGCTTGATCGGGTGTTTGGCGGGGAAGTGCGAGCGCGCTAATTGTTCGCGCCCGGCGAGTCGTCCATTGCCTTGAAGGCTTCCTCGAGTTGCAGCGAGATCGGCACGTTGAGCCGCTCGCCGGTCGGAAGCCTTGCCACGAACCATTTGTTGTAGAGTGGGACGAGGTCGTGGTTGGAGCCGAGCTTGCGGAAGGTGCGCTCGACCACGGCCGAGAGCTGTGGCTCGCCCTTGCGGAACATGATGCCGTAGGGGTCGTAGGACAAATAGTCGCCGGTGACGCGGAACTTGTCCTGCGCCTTGTGGCGCACGATCAGGCCGTAGAGCAGGATGTCGTCGGTCGCGAACGCGTCAGCCTTGCCATCAGCCAGCATCTGGAACGACTGCTCGTGATCGGGCGAGGCGATGATGTTGAGGCCGAGTGAAAACTTCTTGTCGGCCGCATGCATCGCCTGCTCGTTGGTGGTGCCCTTGGTCACCACCACCGTCTTGCCCTTGAGGTCGGTGACGGCAGACACGGCGGACGCCTTTGGCACCATCAGCTTGGTGCCGGCAACGAACATCAGCGGTGAGAACGCGACACGCTTGGCGCGCTCGGCATTGGCCGTGGTCGATCCGCATTCGAGATCGATCTTGTTCTGAAGCACGGCGTCGATGCGGTCGTCCGAGGTGACCTTGACGTACTCGATCTTGAGATCGGGATCGTCGACCTCGACGCCGATCTCCTCCACGATCGCCTCGCAGAGCTCGAGGCTGTAGCCGATCGGCCGGCCCGCCTGGTCGAGGAAGGAGAACGGCGGCGAGCTTTCGCGATAGCCAAGCCGCACGACGTGATTGCTCTTGATGGCTGACAACGTCGGGCTCAGCCCTTCACTGCCACCGGTCTGCCCCGAGGCGCCGGTTGCCAGCGCGCATGCCAGCAACAGGCCTGCCGATATCGCCGATGTCAGGCGCATGACGCGCTCCTGTCAGTGGCCGGCCATCGCGGGCACTTCGCCGGGCACCATGTCCGGCGTGGGAGCCTCGCCTGGTCCGAGCGCATGCTCGGGCCCGAGCTCGCCTTCCCACTTCGCGACCACGGCGGTGGCGAGCGAGTTGCCGATCACGTTGGTGGCGCTGCGCCCCATGTCGAGGAATGTGTCGATGCCCATGATCATCAACAGGCCCGCCTCCGGGATGCCGAACTGCGAAAGCGTCGAAGCGATCACGACCAGCGAGGCGCGCGGCACGCCGGCAACGCCCTTGGAGGTGATCATCAGCGTTGCGAGCATGGCAAGCTGCGTCGCGAGCGACATCTCGATGTGATAGGTCTGCGCGATGAAGATGCTCGCAAAGGTGCAGTACATCATGGTGCCGTCGAGGTTGAAGGAGTAACCGAGCGGCAGCACGAAGCTCGAGATCCGCGAGGAGGCGCCGAACTTGGTCAGCCCCTCCAGCGTCTTGGGATAGGCCGCTTCCGAGCTCGCGGTCGAGAATGCGATCATCAAGGGCTCGCGGATCAGCCGCAACAGGTGGCTGTAGCGCGGCCCGATCGCGACGAACCCGACGACGACCAGGATGCCCCACAAGATCAGCAGCGACAGGTAGAAGCCGCCCATGAACACGATGAGCTTCCACAGCACCAGCAGGCCGTTCTTTGCGACGGTCGCAGTGATCGCGGCCCAGACGGCAATCGGCGCGAACATCATCACATAGCTCGTCACCTTCAGCATGATGTGGGCGAGGTCGTCGATCAATCCGAGGATCTGCTTCGAGCGCTCAGGCAGGGCGCCCATCGCCACCGAGAAGAACACGGCGAAGATCACGATCTGCAGGATCTCGTTCTGCGCCATCGCATCCGCGATCGAGGTCGGGATCAGATGGGTGAGGAATTTCTCGATCGAGAAGGCGGAGACCGGCAGGCCGGTCGACTGCGCCTTGTCCGGCAGAGTGCCCGGGAAATTCGAGCCCGGCTGGAGCAGATTGACCATCAGGAGGCCAAGCAGCAGCGACACGAAGGAGGCGCTGACGAACCAGCCCATGGTCTTGGCGAAGATGCGCCCGAGCCTTGCGCCGGAGCCCATATGCGCGATGCCGCCGACGAGGGTCGCGAACACCAGCGGCGCGATGATCATCTTGATCAGGCGCAGGAACATCATGGCGATTAGGTTGATCGAGGCCGCCCACTCGGCACGGGTGTCGGGCATGAAATTGTAGATCGCCGACCCCACAACGATGCCCAGCACCATCGCGGCCAGAATGTATTGCGTAAACCTGTTCGACATTGCTGACCCCCGCGTATACCGGCGCTTCATAGTGTCGCAGATTTTGACAGCTACGCAACACGCTTGGCGAGCGCTCGCGTTGGCCGGATGTTCCCGTTGTGTAAAGGGGTGGAGCGATCTAGCTTTCACGCAGCGCACAACGGATGCGGCTTGCATGTTTTCTGCGCGGCAACTGCATCAATAAAAGTCAAACAATTAGAGAGGGGATGACCCATGAGCGGGACCGTCAATCGCCAGATCCTTCTGGTGGAGAAGCCGAGCGGCAAGCTTGGACCGGAGCATTTCAGGATGGTCGAGGGCGCCGTGCCGGAGCCGAATGACGGCGAGGCGCTGTTGCGCGTGCGGTACATCTCGCTCGATGCCGCCAACCGCGCCTGGATGCATGGAGCGACCTATCGCTCGGCGGTCGAGGCCAACAGCGTGATGGCGGGCGGCGCCATCGCCGAGGTCGTGAGCTCGAAGGCCGCGGGGATCGCGGCCGGTGACATCGTGTTCGGCGATACCGGCTGGCAAGACTACGCCGCAGTGCCCGCAAAGCATCTCACGAAAATGCCGAAGCTCGAGCCTCTGACGCATCTGCTCAGCGTGTTCGGCATCGCCGGCCTCACCGCCTATTTCGGCCTGCTGGAGATCGGCAAGCCCAAGGAGGGCGAGACGGTCGTTGTCTCGGCAGCTGCTGGCTCGGTGGGATCGATCGTCGGACAGATCGCCAAGATCAAGGGATGTCGCGTGATCGGCATCGCCGGCGGCGCGGATAAGTGCAACTGGCTCACCTCGGAACTCGGCTTCGATGCCGCGGTCGATTACAAGGACGGCGCGGTGTTCAAGGCGCTGCGCGCGGCCGCGCCTGATGGCATCGACGTCTATTTCGACAATGTCGGCGGCGACATTCTGGAAGCCTGCCTGCCACAGATGAACAATTACGGCCGCATCGCCTGCTGCGGTGCTATCTCGCAATATGATGGCGCGCCGTCCGCGCATGGCCCGCGCGGCGTGCCCGGCTTGATCGTGGTGAAGCGGCTCGTGATGCAGGGCTTCATCGTGATGGACTACATGAACCAGAGCCAGCGTGCGCTCGCCGACCTGCAAGCCTGGGTCAAGTCGGGACAGTTGAGGGTGCAGGAGGACATCATCAATGGCCTCGAGAACACGCCGCGGGCGCTGATCGGATTGCTTGCGGGCGACAACCGCGGCAAGCGCATGGTCAAGCTCTGATGATGGTGTCCCGCTACATTCGGTGGGCATAATCTACTTGCGGTAGATGCCAAAGCGGCCAATGATGCCGCGCGCGAGATGACCCTCGCGCCGATTGCGATCATATGACTTTTTCGAAGCCCCGATTTTCAAGGCATGGGCTTCACCAAGGGCAGGAATTGACGCAAATGTTCAACAGCTCAAGAATTGTCGCAAAGCGCAACGCGTTGCTGACGGCGGCTCTCTTCGCAACTGCAGCACCGATCTTCGCGCAGGCCCCGACCGACGCGCAGAAGAGTACGATCCGGTCCGCATGCCGGGCCGACTATCAGGCGCATTGCGCGAGCGTGACACCGGGCGGCGCCGAGGCGCTGCAATGCCTGAACAAGAACATGTCGAGCCTGTCGTCGGCCTGCCAGAGCGCGGTGCGCGCGATCGAACCGGCGGCCGCACCAAAGACCGAAGCCGCGCCGGCCGCACCGAAGGCCGAATCGGCGCCTTCCGCTGAACCCGCCAAGCCGGCCGCCGCGACCGAAGCACCCAAAGCCGAGACGCCCAAAGCTGCCGCGGCCAAGCAGCCGAGCAGCGCACAGGTCTCCGCGATCAAGAGCGCCTGCCGCTCCGACTATCCAAAAGTCTGCGCCGGCGTGCCGCCCGGCGGCGCGCCCGCGCTCGAATGCCTGGAGAAGAACAAGGCGAGAGTCTCGTCCGCCTGCGCGAAGGCAGTGAGCGCTGCCAGTGGCGGCGGCGCGGCGGCCGCGGCAGCGCCCGCGGGCACGGCACCCGCAGCGGCCGCACCCGCGGCAGCACCGGCGGTGATCGTGCTGCGGCCCTTGCGGCCGCGCGAGGAACTGCTCATCGTACGTTCGGCCTGCGGCGGCGATGTCCGGACATTGTGCGCCGGCGTGGCGCCGGGAGGCGGCCGCATTGCGCAATGCCTTGCAACCAACGCCGCGACACTGTCGCCCGCCTGCAAAGAAGTCCTTGCCCCCTTCGCTGCGCGCTAGGATCGCGCTAGGATGCCGGGTCCTTGGACGCAGCGCTTCACCCAGGCGCCATTCACCAGCGCGGTCGTGCACTTGGCGCCACGGACCAAAGCCGATGAGTTAGCGAGGTCGTAAGCACACTGTCGGTCAGGGAGGATAACGTTGCAGATCGCCGTGATCGGCGGGGGGCCCGGCGGGCTCTACTTCGCCTATCTCTGGAAGAAGCGCCACCCCGAGGACCAGGTCGACCTGTTCGAGCAGAACCCGGCCGACGCGACCTGGGGCTTTGGGGTTGTCTTCTCGGATGAGGCGCTGGAGTTCCTGCGCGCCGACGACCCTGACACCGTCGACGCGATCACACCGCACATGGAAAGCTGGGAAAACATCACGCTGAACCTCGGCGGGGACAGCGTCGCCATCGACGGCGTCGGCTTCTCCTCGATCGGGCGGCTCGAGCTCCTGAAATTCCTCCAGCAGCGTGCGCTCGATGCCGGCGTCACGCCGCGCTTCGACACGCCAGTCCATTCCATCGATCAGGTCAACGGCCATGATCTGATCGTCGCTGCCGACGGGCTGAACTCGCTGGTGCGCCGCACCTATGAAGGCGATTTCGGCACTTCGCTGTCCTACTGCTCCAACAAGTTCGTCTGGTATGGCACCTCGAAACGCTTCGACACGCTGTCGCAGACCTTCGTGAAGACCGATCGCGGAGCCTTCAACGCCCATCACTACCGCTACTCACCGACCATGAGCACGTTCCTGGTCGAGTGTGACCATGCCACCTGGCAGGCTTACGGCTTCGCCTACAAAGATGTCGAGCAATCCAAGGGCGTGTGCGAGGAGGTCTTTGCGGATACGCTCGGCGGTCACTGCCTGGTCTCGAACAAATCGGTCTGGCGCAACTTCCCCTGGGTCTGGAACGAGCACTGGTCGTTCAAGAACATGGTGCTGATCGGGGACGCCTTGCACTCGGCGCATTTCTCGATCGGCTCGGGCACGCGGCTCGCCATCGAAGACGCAATTTCGCTGGTGAGGGCCCTGGAATCGGACGCGCATCTTGCCACCGCGCTGCACCGCTATCAGGCCGAACGCAAGCCGATCGTGCAAAAGCTCGTCAGCGCAGCGCGCACCTCGGCCGGCTGGTATGAGCATTTTGCCGAGCACATGAAGCTCGACCTGATGGATTTTGCCTACAGCTACATCACCCGCTCGGGGCGGATCGACGATGCGCGCCTGCGCCATATGTCCCCGGCCTTCATGGCCCGCTACGAGGCGGAAAAGAACGGCGGAAGCCCGGAATGAGGGTGTGACCTGCAGGCGCTGCTCACGGTGTGAGAGGATGACGTGAGGGACGCACTATGCCGCTCCACTACCAATGTCATCCCGGCGAAGGCCGGGATCCATAACCACAGAAAGCCGTTGTGGCGCGAGATAGTGGTTACCAGTCTACGCCAAACTACTCCCTTGGGTTATGGGTCCCGGGCTCGCGCGGAGCCTGTCATCGGGCCGCGCTTCGCGCGGACCCCGTGGCGCGCCCCGGGACGACAGCAGAGCGTTAGGCCGCTCCCTCGCCAACCTGATAGGTCTGCACACCCTCACCCCGCCTTCCCCAGATGCTCCAGCGCGTCCTCGGCGCGCAGGGGGACGCGGGAGGCTTCGTTGTTGAGATCGACGAGCTGCATGAGCAGCGTCATCAACGTCTTGCGGTCGGCGGATTTGAGCGGCTCCAGCATGCGCGCCTGGGCGCGTTCGACCGCAGGGATGATGTCCTTGAGGATCTCGGCACCCTGCTTCGTCAGATAGAGTAGCTTGATCCGCTTGTCCTCGGGCGCCGGCTTGCGCTCGATATAGTCCTTGGCCTGGAGCCGCTCGATGACGCTGCCGAGGGTCGAGCGGTCAAAGGCGATCACCGCGGACAGCCGCGTTGCATCGATGCCGGGATGGGTATGGATCGCGACCAGCGCCGCATATTGCACCGGCGTCAGGTCGAATGCCTTGCACTCCTCCATGAAGATCGAGACCGCGATCTGCTGCATGCGCCGGAACAGATAGCCCGGCGCGGCATAGACCGCGTCCATCGTGATCGCAGAAGGAGGCCTACTCGGCATCGGGCTGCTGTTCCGGCGCGGCGTTGGCGAAGGCCGGCAGCGCCTTCGCCGCAGCTTCCGCCTGGAGCAGACGCGGATAGGCCGAGACGTCGACGCCGAAGCGGCGGGCATTGCCGAGCTGCGGCACCAGGCAGAGCTCGGCCAGCGTCGGCGCGTCGCCGAAGCAGAACGGCCCCGGCTCGTTCTTCACCAGCGTCTCGCAGGCCGACAGCCCCTCGCGATTGACCCAGGCGGCCCATTCCTGGACCTTCTCCTCCGCCAGCCCAAGCTCGCGCAGGCGCGCCAGCACCTTCAGGTTCTGCACCGGGTGGGTATCGCAGGCGATGGCAAGCGCGAACGCGCGCACCTTGGCGCGGCGCAAGCTATCCTTCGGCAGCAGCGGGGGATTGGGGTGGATCTCATCCAGCCATTCGATGATGGCGAGCGACTGCGTGAGGATCGTGCCCGCATCATCCTCCAGCGCCGGCACCAGGCCTTGCGGATTGATGGCGAGATAGGCGGGCGCACATTGCTCGCCCTTGCGCAAATGATGCGGCAGGTGAGCGGCGGTCAGGCCCTTCAGGTTCAGCGCGATCCGCACCCGATAGGCCGCGCTGGAGCGGAAATAACCATGCAGCTTCATCGGAACCCTCCCTTTTGGTTTCTCGTCCGTCAAGTTGACGCTATCCAGATTGACAGTATACTGTCAATCTACAAAGCGAACGGGAGGCTCGCCATGGAAGCCGTTGCGAAGACACCGGAACGCGAGGCGTTCTACAGGAAGATCGACGGCGAAAACCTCACCGCGCTCTGGACCGTGATGAGCGATCTGATCACGCCGGAGCCAAGGAGCGCCTGTCGGCCGCATTTGTGGAAGTTCGACGTCATCCGCGACTACATGACCGAAGCGGGCAAGCTGATCACCGCCAAGGAAGCCGAGCGGCGGGTGCTGATCCTGGAAAATCCAGGGCTCCGCGGACAGTCGAAGATCACGACCTCGCTCTATGCCGGCGTACAGATGGTGGTGCCCGGCGACGTCGCGCCCGCGCATCGTCACAGCCAGTCGGCCTTGCGCTTCGTGCTCGAAGGCAAGGGCGCCCACACTGCGGTCGACGGCGAGCGCACGGCGATGGAGCCCGGCGACTTCATCATCACGCCGTCGATGACCTGGCACGATCATTCCAACGAGACGGATGAGCCGATGTTCTGGCTCGACGGTCTCGACATCCCCCTGGTGCAGTTCTTCGATTGCTCCTTTGCGGAAGGCGCCAAGGAGGACAAGCAGAAGATCACGAAACCCGCTGGCGACAGCTTTGCGCGTTACGGCCACAATCTGCTGCCGGTCGACGTGAAGCGATCCTCGAAGACCTCGCCGATCTTCAGTTATCCCTATGCCTACACCCGCGAGGCGCTGGAGAAGGCCAAGGCGCGCGAGGAATGGGACGCCTGCCACGGCTTGAAGCTCAAGTTCAGCAACCCCGAGACCGGTGACTATGCGATGCCGACGATCGGCACGTTCATCCAGCTGCTGCCCAAGGGTTTCAAGACCGCGCGCTATCGCTCCACCGACGCGACCGTGTTCTGCGCCATCGAAGGCAAGGGCCGCACCCGCATCGGCGATGCGACCTTCGAATGGGGCCCGCGCGACCTGTTCGTGGCGCCGAGCTGGCACTGGGTGACGCACGAAGCCGAGACGGATGCCGTGCTGTTCAGCTTCTCCGACCGTCCGGTGCAGCAGAAGCTCGACCTCTTCCGCGAGGATCGCGGCAATGCGTGAGGGCAGCGTTGTAGATGCCGTAAGGTGGGCAAAGGCGCGTTAGCGCCGTGCCCACCATCTTTCCGTGAATGAAGCAGACGTGGTGGGCACGCTTTCGCTTTGCCCACCCTACGGCATCTGTGCCGGCCTCACCGCCAGTGCAGCAGCCGCGTTTCCAGCCAGTTGATTACTTTCCCGACCGCAAGCCCGAATACCGACAGGATCACAACGCCCGCAAGCAGCTGATCCGTCTGCATGAGATTGCCGGCCTGGAGCACGAAGGCACCGATGCCGAACTGGGCGCCGATCATCTCGGCGCTGACGACGAGCAGCAGCGCCACCGAGGCCGTGATGCGAAAGCCGGCGAGGATCGAGGGCAGCGCGCCCGGCCAGACCACTTTGCGCACGATGGTGGCGAACGGCACGTTGAAGCTCTGCGCCATGCGGATGAGATTACGCGGCACCGCATCGACGCCGCTATAGACCGAGATCGCGGTCGAGAAGAACACCCCGAGCGCAATGGTCGCGATCTTCGGTTCTTCGCCGATGCCGAGCCAGAGGATGAGCAGCGGTAACAGCGCGATCTTCGGGATCGGGAACAGCGCCGAGATGAAGGTGATGCCGACGCTGCGCGCGAGCCGCGACAGGCCAATGGCAAAGCCGACCGCGACACCGGCCGCGGTGCCGAGCAGCCAGCCGACACCGATGCGCAGAAGCGAGGCGGAGACGTGCTGCCAGAGCGCGCCGGACACGGCGAGCTCGTAGATCGCGCGCGCGATCGCCGATGGTGGCGGCAGGAACAGCGGATTGACGAGGCGCGCGCTGCCCGCGGCCTGCCACAGCGCGATGACGAGCGCGAGCGCGACCCAGCCGCCAAAACGACTGCTCGCCGGCACGAAGCCCGCGCCGCGAAAGCGGACCGGCCGCGGCGCGGCATCCTTTGCCGTCGCTTCCGCCTGTGGCGCGCGATCAAGCATGCTGGACCTCGCGCTCGGCATCGATCGCTTCGTTACGGATCAGCGACCAGATCTGGTTCTGCAGCGCGAGCAGCTTTTCACGCGCGGCAGCCTCGCCCCGTTCGGCGCGCGTCATCGGCACTGTCACGACTTCGCGAATGCGGCCGGGCCGCCGCGACAACACGACGATGCGGTCGGCAAGGCGCGCCGCCTCTTCGAGATTGTGGGTGACATAGACCGCGCCCATGCCGCCATCGGCGAGCAGGCCGACGAAGTCCTCCATCAACAGCTCTCGGGTCTGCGAATCCAGCGCCGAGAGCGGCTCGTCCATCAGGAGGATTGCGGGTCTCACCGCAAGCGCGCGCGAAATGCCGACGCGCTGGCGCATGCCGCCGGAGAGCTGCTTGGGATAGGTCTTGCGAAAATCGGTAAGTCCCGTACGGCGCAGGGCATCGTCGACCTGCGCGCGGCGTTGTGCGGACGAAAGCTGCGTGTGCAGCAGCACGAATTCCACGTTCTCCTCCACCGTGGCCCAGGGCAGCAGCGCAAAATCCTGGAACACGAAGGTCAGCGGATTGAGGCTGTCCGCAGGCGGCGCGCCACGCAGCTCGGCCGCGCCGGATGACGGCAGCAACAGCCCACCCAAAATCGACAGCAGCGTGCTCTTGCCGCAGCCCGACGGCCCGACAATCGCCACCACCTCGCCCGCGCTGACGGTGAAGGAGACGTCGTCGAGCACCGCGAGCTCGCCAAAGCGGTGGGTGATGTGGTTGGCGATCAGGTCCATCTGCTAACCCGCGCTATGGACCCGTCATCCCTTGCACAACGGCTTCGCCGTTGTTGCAGGGGTGCTCGCGAAGCGAGCCTCGAAGGATGACGGAGATGAGTGATCGCCTGGGGCATCAATCCGCCTTCACATAATCCTTGGCGATGATCGTATCCGCATCAAAGCCCTTGTCGGCAAAGCCCTGCGCTTGCAGCCATTTGATCTGGTTGTCGACGTTCTTCACGTCCAGCTTGCCGTCGGGATCGATATAGGCGCAATTGCCGACCACCTGCTCGACCGGAAGGTTGGTGTACCTGGCAATGATCTCGAGCAGCGGTTTTGTCTGCTCGTTGATCGGCACGGTGCCGTCCTTCATCGCGGCGAGAATGACGTCGTGATATTCGCGATCGGCTTTTGCCAGCGCGCCGAGCAGCTTCGTCACCAGCACTTTGTTGGCGAGCGTCTTGGGAGAGGCGAACACGGCGCCGAGTTGCCAGGGCGTCTCATCGCCGACCCAGCCCAGGAATTTCGCGCCGCCCTCGTCCATCAGCTTGCGCGCGGTGGAGATCGGAAGCAGCGCGGCGTCGACCGTTTCGCCCTTCAGCGCAGCCGCCGCATTCGACAGCGATTGCAGCGGCACGATCTTCACGTCTGATAGCTTGAAGCCGTATTTGTCCGCGAGCAGGCCGAGTGAATAGTGAAAGGACGATCCGACCTGCGTCATCGCCACGCGCTTGCCGGCGAGATCTTTTGGCGTCTTCAGGCCAGCCGCGTAGGCATTGTTGCTGGCGAAATAGCCGATCAGGGGATAGCCGGCCTTTTCGCGGCTCATGCCGCCGATCACCTTCAGCGTGCCCTTGCCGGCGAGATTGTAGAGACCGGCCGTGAAGGCGGTGATACCGAAATCGACGTCGCCCGAGGTCGTGGCGACGGCGATGGGCTGCGCCGCATCGAAGAACTTCAGCTCGATATCGAGGCCGGCATCGCGGAAATAGCCCTTGTCCTGCGCGATGAAGACTGGCGCGGAGGACGACAGCCTGAGCACGCCAATTTTAGCCTTTAGCGGCTCCTCGGCCTGCGCTGCTCCAATCGTCGTCAGCGCCAACAAACCCACACCCGCGAACCGCGCAACCCAACCCATCCGTCTTCCTCCGTCGTCTCTTTACAGGCCCTCTGGCACGGTCTGGTCCCGCCCGATGAAGGCGCCCTGTTGTTTCAATGTTTCCTGCAGTTTTTCAACCGGGATGTCACGCGGGATCTGGTTGCCTGCCAGCGCCAGCGCAGCGGCGGAACCGGCCGCCTCCCCCATCACGAAGCACGCCCCGGAGACGCGTGCCGCCGATTGGCCCTCATGGGTCATGGAGGCGCAGCGGCCGGCGACCAGGAGATTGTCTAGTCCCTCCGGAAGGAGCATGCGATACGGCAATTCGTTGTAGCCGCGCGATTCCGGGATTGGCGGGAACGTGAAGACGACGTCGCCCGGCACATGCGCTTCGATCGGCCAGCCATTGACGCCTATGGAATCCTCGAACGAGGCGCAGGTGAGCACGTCCTCGCCGCTGAGCTGATAGGCCCCCGTAATGCGGCGAGTCTCGCGGATGCCGAGCTGCGGCGGCAGGTCGACGATGTAGGATTTTTCAAAGCCCGGGACGGTGCGCAGGAATTCGAAAGCCGCGAGCGCTTGCCTGCGACCGTCGATCTCGCCGCGGGTGAGATCGTCGGGCTCGACACCGTTGATGGCATGGCCGTCCTCGCGCGCGACCTGGGTGAAATTCACCCGCCATTCGATGCCGTGGCGCTGCGGCCGCACGATCGCGCTTTTTCGCGGAAAGCTGTGCGTGCCGGCGGCGAGCGCCTTTTCCATCAACTGCGGAATGGTGCGCCAGGCCTCGCCAGCCTTGTCCGGATCAATGCCATTGAGGCGGAACATCATCGACGGATAAAGCGGATGGCCGTGTTCGTCGCCGATCTCGAAAGGCGCGCCGGCCCAGACTGCGAGATCGCCGTCGCCGGAGCAATCGATGAAGATCTCGGCTCGCACCGCCTGCCGTCCCGCCTTGGTCTCGACCATCAGCGCGTCGATGCGGCGCGCATCGCCCATCACGACGCCGGCCCCGAGTGCGTGGAAGAGGATATCGACCTTGTGGCTGGCGAGAAGATCATCGGCCGCGATCTTGTAGGCGGCCGTGTCATAGGCCTGCGCAAAGACC
Source organism: Bradyrhizobium sp. UFLA05-125 (assembly GCF_059803515.1). Taxonomy (NCBI): domain Bacteria; kingdom Pseudomonadati; phylum Pseudomonadota; class Alphaproteobacteria; order Hyphomicrobiales; family Nitrobacteraceae; genus Bradyrhizobium; species Bradyrhizobium sp. UFLA05-125. Next base: position 89,341 of record NZ_JBANBJ010000011.1, read on the forward strand.
TTGCCGAGGATCAGATGCGGCTCGTTGAGGCCATCCAGCCGGTCGATCCGCGCGAGCAGCTCGGAGGCCATGCCCTGCACGAGACGGTGGTGCCTGCCATAGACATTGCCGTGCAAGCCGCAAAAATTGGTGACGCCGGCGGCCGTGCCCATGCCGCCCAAGAAGCCGTAACGCTCGATCAGGAGCGTTCGCCGCCCTGCCCGCGCGGCCGAGGCCGCTGCGATGATGCCGGCCGGCCCGCCGCCGAGCACGACCACTTCATATTCGCCGTAGAGCGGCACCTGGCGCGCAGGTTCCCGAATGGATTTTTGGTGCAAGACGATCTTCCGGTCGTTTGAGGCCCAAGGCGGCCTTTCTTGCTATCTCGACAAAGCGATCGACGATGTAAAGCCCTGTGGCGCCACAAGACGATTGATCCCGTTCAGCGGAACTGACAGAACAGGCGTCCCCCTAGGATCGATACCTTTGAAACGCACTCTAATTTCGCTGATCTGCCTTGCGATCACCGCCGCGCCCGCTTCCGCGCTGGAGCAGAACTGCCGCTTCATCCAGGCCAAGGCCGACCGCGAGGCCTGCTACAAGCGACAGGAGGAAGAGCTTGCGGCCAAGCGCAAGCCCGAGCCCTCACGCGAGAGCACGACGCTCGAATCGCTCAAGCAGATGCGGCAGGACGACGACGCGGTCTACCGCAGCATGAGCGGCATCTGCCGCGGCTGCTGAGCGAAGAAGCCGAGCACACGCTGACGATCATTGGCAAGATCGATTTTGCCCCGAACTCGCTGCACCTCTCCCGCTTGCGGGAGAGGTCGGCGCGAAGCGCCGGGTGAGGGCTTTCTCCACGCGGGGATTGTCCATTGCGGAAACACCCCACCCCAGCCCTCCCCCGCAAGCGGGAGAGGGAGCGCACCGCCTTCGCGGCAACAATCGAGCTTCTTCTCATCCTGCTTTAGGCCTTGCCGCCCCACTTCGCCGCGCGCTTCTCGGCAAAGGACGCCAGCCCTTCAGCCGCTTCCGCGCTCTGGCGCTTGAGCGAGTGCAAATGAACGAGGCGCGCATAGGCGGCGTCATTGACGCTCATGCCGCCGAACGAGCTCTCCAGCGCGAGCCGCTTGGTTTCCGCCATCGCCTCCGGCCCGTTGGCGAGCAACTGCTCGATGACCTTCGCACCGGCGGCCTCCAGCTCTGCGAACGGCACGACCTCATGAACGAGGCCAATTCGGCGCGCCTCTTCGGCGCCAAACCGCTCGCCGGTCAGCGCGTAGCGGCGGACCTGACGCACGCCGATGGCGTCGCAGAGCTGCGGGATGATGATCGCAGCGGTCAGGCCCCAACGCACCTCGGTGATCGAGAACAGCGCATTGTCGGCCGCGATCACGACGTCGCAAGCCGCGATCACGCCGGTGCCGCCACCGAAGCAGCCGCCCTGCACGAGGGCCACGGTCGGGATCGGCAGCGTGTTCAGCCGCTGCACGGCCTCGAAGGTCGCCCGCGAGGCGGCCTCGTTCTCTCCAGGCAATTGCGGACGCACGCTGTTGATCCATTTGAGGTCGGCGCCGGCCTGAAAATGCTTGCCGTTGCCTTTGAGCACCACGACGCGCAAATCGGGTTTCCCGCCCAATTCGTCCATCGCCGTGAGCACACCTGATATCAGCGCACCGTCATAGGCATTGTTGACCTCGGGTCGATTGAGCGTGATGGTCGCGACCCCGCGCTCATCAAGGGTCCACAAAACGGGGCTGGCCGGCATGGGCGATCCTCTCGGCATTATTCTTTCTCAGGCCACGCACTATGACCGTGGCCGCGCCCCTTGATCCATCACTTTCCGCGGGGAGGCGGTCGCGCCCATCGCATGGCGGCTTGTGCCATGCTGGCCGCCGGCGCGAGCCAAAGATCAATCCTCGGGACGGGGCGGTCATATCATGCGGATTTGCATTTTCGGCGCGGGCGCCGTCGGCAGCCACCTCGCGGTGCGGCTTGCACGCGCCGGCCACGAGGTCTCCTGCGTCATGCGCGGACCGCATCTGGAGGCGGTGCGCGCCAACGGCCTGAAGCTGCGCGTCGGCGAGGCGGAAATTTGTGCCAAGGTCCGCGCCTCCGGTGATCCGGCCCAACTCGGGCCGCAGGACGTCGTGATCTCTACGCTGAAGGCAACCGGCCTGCCGGGCCTCGTCACCGGCATCGCGCCGCTGCTTGGCGAAGAAACCGCGATCGTCTTCGCGCAGAACGGCATTCCCTGGTGGTACAATATTGGGCTACCGCCGCGGCACCCCGCCCCGCCCGACCTCGCCTTCCTCGATCCCGGCGCGCGCCTGAAGAAAACGATTGGCAAGGAGCGGATCGTTGGCGGCGTCGTATTCTCCTCCAATGAAGTGGTCGAGCCCGGCATCGTCGAAAACCTCACCCCGGACCGCAACCGGCTCTTGGTCGGCGAATGCGACGATCGCAACAGCGAGCGCATCGCGCGGCTCCGCACAGCCCTGAACGACGCAAAGCTCGAATCGCCGCCGGTTGCCGACATCCGCGAGGCGATCTGGTCAAAGCTGTTGACCAACATGTCGCTGACAGTGCTGTGCCTGCTCACCGGCCTGACTGCGCGCGGGGTGCGCAACGACCCCGCCTTCACGGACGTCATTCCGCGCCTGCTCAACGAGGCCAACGAGATCGCTCAGCATTACATCCCCGAGGTCAAGCGGGTGACGCGGAGCGGCCCGGCGCCCAACCACAAGCCGTCGCTGCTTCAGGACTACGAGCTCGGCCGCGCCATGGAGATCGACGTGCTGGTGAAGGCGCCGGCCGCCTTTGCCCACGCTGCGGGCCTGTCGACCCCGTCACTCGACCTGGTCGCGGCCCTCGCGATCCAGAAGGCGCGCGACAAGGGGCTTTATGCGGGATGACTGCGCAAAGGCTCAGATGAGCTCATCGATCCACGCCGCGAGCGCATCAAGCACCTCTTCAATCGCCTCTTCATTGCTACGGCCGGACTTCCGCAAGACCAGGAAGGAGTGATCGCCTCCGGCGACCTCGTGCAGCGTAGCCTTCGGGCCGAGTTCCTTGATCACGGGTTCGAGGCAGCTGAGATCGGCGAGCCGGTCGCGCGTGCCTTGCAGGAACAGCATCGGGATATCGATCCCGGCGAGATGAGCCGCGCGCTCGATCGATGGCTTGTTGTCGGCATGCAGGGGAAAGCCGAGGAAAGCGAGCCCGCGCACACGGGGCAGCGGCGCCTTGGACTGCGCTTGCGAGGTCATGCGCCCGCCGAACGATTTTCCGCCGGCGAACAGCGGCAGACCAGGACAGAGCCGCGCCGCCTCGTCGACCGCCGCCCGCACCGCGGCGTGCGCGATCGCAGGCGTGTCGGGGCGGCCCTGCTTCTTCTCCATGTAGGGAAAATTATAGCGCAGCGTCGCGATGCCGCGCTCGGCCAGTCCTGCCGCGACCTTGTCCATGAACGAATGCCGCATGTCGGCGCCCGCGCCATGGGCCAAGACGTAGCAGGCGCGGGGCTTGTCCTGCATCGTCAGCAGTGCGGAGACGACGCCCACGCGCTCGATGTCGATCTTGAGCTCTGTCGCCTTGAGCTCAGTCGTTTTGGCAGTCACAAATCACACACCCTGAAAGGCTCGAATCCCGTTGCCTTGGTAGCGCCACCGGCGCAGCCTGAAAACACAATAATTGCCGCTATCGGCTGGCGTACCTACGCCACTGCATCACGATGCGAGGTTTTTATGTCTTATCGCTCCTCCTGGATGACCGAAGAGCTCGAGATCTTCCGCGACCAGTTCCGGAAATTCCTCGCCAAGGACCTCGCGCCGCATGCTGAGAAGTGGCGCGCGCAGAAGATGGTCGACCGCTCCGCCTGGCGCGGGCTCGGCGAGATGGGCGCGCTGCTGCCGAGCGTGCCCGAAGCCTATGGCGGCCTGGGCGCGACCTTCGCCTATGAAGCCGCGGTGCTGGAGGATATCGAGAGCACGGTGCCGGAGGTGACGACCGGCGTCTCTGTCCACAGCGCCATCGTCGCCCACTACATCCTCAACTACGGCTCGGAGGAGCAGAAGACGCGCTGGCTGCCGAAGATGGCATCGGGCGAGATGGTCGGCGCCATCGCCATGACCGAGCCCGGCACCGGCTCGGACCTGCAGAGCGTCAAGACCACGGCGAAGAAGCAGGGCAATTCCTACGTCATCAACGGCCAGAAGACGTTCATCACCAACGGCCAGGCCGCCGACCTCGTCATCGTCGTCGCGCGCACCGGCGAGGTTGGCGCCAAGGGCATCTCGCTGATCGTGGTCGAGACCGCAGCCGCTGAAGGCTATCGCCGCGGGCGCAACCTCGACAAGATCGGCCTGCACGCCTCCGATACGTCGGAACTGTTCTTCGACAACGTCACGGTGCCGCCGGAAAACCTGCTCGGCAAGGAAGAGGGGCAAGGCTTCGTGCAACTGATGCAGCAACTGCCGCAGGAGCGCCTCTCGCTCGCGGTCGGCGCCGTCGCGTCGATGGAGCGCGCAGTGAAGCTCACCACCGATTACACCAAGGAACGCACCGCCTTCGGCAAGCCGCTGCTCGAATTCCAGAACACCGCGTTCAAGCTCGCCGAGCGCAAGACCGAGGCGATGATCGCCCGCGTCTTCGTCGACTGGTGCGTCGAGCGTCTGATCGCAGGAGATCTCGACACCGTCACCGCCTCGATGGCGAAATACTGGTGCTCGGAAAAGCAGGTCGAGACCGCCGACGAATGCCTCCAGCTGTTCGGCGGCTATGGCTACATGCAGGAATACCCGATCTCGCGCATCTTCATCGATTCCCGCATCCAGAAGATCTATGGCGGCACCAACGAGATCATGAAGCTGTTGATCGCCAGATCGCTGTAATCAGGTCGCTGTAGCGTGGCTACTTCATCCGTTTGTCGGCGGCGACGAAGTCGATGAAGGTCCTGACTTTCGCGGAGAGATATTTGCGGCTCGGATAGACCGCGAACAGCTTTCCGACGAAGATGATCTGGTCGGGCATGACGTGCTCGAGACGTCCGGCCGCGATGTCGTCGGTGACCAGCCATTTCGGCAGGAAAGCGAAGCCCATGCCTTCGAGCGCTGCCATGTGAAGCAGCGTTTCGTTGCCGCTGCGCAGCACCGGGTTCAGCTTGATGGTCTCGGTGCCGCGCTCGCCGGTAAGGGAGAAGCTCTCGCCCGGATAAAGCGCGTAGTGCAGCAGGGCCTGGCCGGAAAGATCGGCCGGCTTCGTCGGGCGACCAGCGCGTTTGAGAAAGGCGGGAGCTGCGACCATGTAGAACGGGACGCCGGAAATCGGCCGTGCGATCAGCGCCTCGTCGGGTGCGCCCGTCGCGCGCAGCGCGAGATCGAAGCCTTCCTCGACGAGGTTGACCAGCCGCCCGCTGAGATCGACGTCGAGGCGCACCTCGGGATAGCGGGCCTGGTACTCCGCCAGCACACCGGCGAACATCGCATTCGCCATCCACACCGGCGCCGTCAGCCGCAACACGCCGCGCGGGACGACGGTCGCCTTGCTGACGGCGGCTTCGACCTCGTCGAGCGAATCGAGCATCTGGCGCGCCTGCTCGAAATAGAGCGTGCCGCTCTCGCTGAGGCTCACGCGCCGGCTGGTCCGGTTGAGCAGCCGCGTGCCCAGCCGCTTCTCGAGCTGCATCACGTGCTTGCTCGCCATCGCGGGCGAAATGCGCAGGCGCTGGGCCGCGGTCGCAAAGCTCTTCAGCTCGGCGACCAGACAGAACACCCTCATGCTGACCAACGAATCCATGAGATCATCAACATCCAGGAAAGGAACTCCTACCGAAATGCATAATGATCAAAGATCGTGAAACTATCAAATGGTGGCAACCCACTCATTGGAGAAAACCACCATGTCGACTACCGCCATTGAAGCCGCCGCGCCGGGACGCCCGCTTCGAGCCGGACTCTGGATTGCCCAGGTCCTGATCTTTCTGGCCTTTGGCTCAGCCGGACTCATGAAGCTGCTTACGCCTATTCCGCAGCTTGCCGAGATGATGCCTTGGGCGGGCCAGTATTCGGAAGGCTTCGTTCGCACCATCGGTCTAATCGACCTCGCTGGCGGGATCGGCATTCTCCTGCCGGCGCTGACGCGCATCCTGCCGCGGCTGACGGTGCTGGCCGCGCTCGGCTGCACGGTGTTGCAGGTGTTTGCGCTCGTCTTCCACATCTCACGCGGCGAGGCCGCGGTGACCCCGCTCAACTTCGTCCTGCTGGCGCTCGCTCTCTTCGTGCTGTGGGGACGCGGCCGCAAGGCGCCGATTGCTGCGCGTCGGTTCTGACACAGACCTCGTGGCGCCAGCGATGGTCCTCTCCAACCCATTGTCACGCCGCGGACTGATCGCGGGCGCCTCGATCCTGACCGCGGCCAGCTCACATGCCGCGGCCAAGGAGGATCGCCTCGTCGACGGCGTGGTGATCCTGATCGACAGCAACGAGCCCTATGTCATGGGGCATGCGATCAGCTACTCGGCCAATCTCGCAGCGCATTTTGCCGAGAAAGGCACAAGGCTCATGATCGAGGTCGTCGCCAACGGCAAGGGCATCGAGGTGTTTCGCGCGGACAAGTCCACGCTCGCCGAGCCGCTGGCCACATTGCGGCAATCGCTGCCGAACCTCAGCTACAGCATGTGCGCATCCTCCAAATCGATCGCGGAGGCCAAGGAGCAGATCACGATCCCGCTGATATCAGGCGCGGCGCTCGTGCCGTTCGGCATCGGCCGCGTCGTCGATCTCCAGCTCAGGGGATGGGCCTATATCCATGCGTGATGTGCCTCGTGTGAACCGGACCGGGCTGACGCGACGGGCGATGCTCTTGGCCGCGCCCGCGCTCGGACTGGCTCGCCTGCGTCCTGCTCATGCGGAAAATGGCCCGTGGCCACCGCTGTTCGAGACCGGACGCAGCCAGTTCACCGTGGTGCGGCCTCGCGCGCCGATGCCGCCGCTGCGGCTCAGGGATTTGCGTGGCAAGGATGTCGTGCTGATGGCAAAGCCGGGGCGCGTAACCATCATCAATTTCTGGGCGACCTGGTGCGCGGCCTGCCGCCTCGACCTGCCAGTCATGGCAAGCCTCGCGCGATCGCGGAGCGATGACCTGGACATCCATGCGATCTGCACCGACACAAGGGATCTCGGGAAGATCACGCACTTCCTGGGCGGCCTCAGCACGCAACATCTCCTCTCCTACGTCGATGCCTATGGCGTCGCCGCCGCGGCGAGCGACCCGGCCGATGCAGCCTTCAGGCTCTTCGGCATGCCCATCACCTATCTCATCGGGCGTAGCAATCGCATCGAGGGCTACATCACGGGGGCCGCCGACTGGCTGTCGCCGGCGGGCACGGCGCTGCTGCAGTTTTATCGCGAGCAGGCCTAGTGCGCAGGCTTACCGGCTGCGCCAGTCGCGCGGCCGGCAGCCAAAGCGTTGCTTGAAACGCCGCGTGAAGTGGGAGAGGTCAGAAAAGCCCCAGTCGAACGCGACGGCGCCGATCTCGCGACGCGCCATGGCCTGATCCCTCAGATCCGCCGCGGCGCCGTCGAGGCGGCGTTCCATGATGTAGTCGGAGAACGTCGTGCCGGAACGCTCGAACAGCTTGTGCACGTAGCGTTCGCTGATGCCGACGGCGCCCGCGACCGCGGCGACCGTCAGGCCCGGCTCGCGCAGCCGTTCGTGGATCGCGCGGCGGAGCGCCAGCACCGTGGCATCGGCAAAGCTCGCGGCTTCCGCGACTTGCGCGCGCGAGCGGCGCGACAGGCTCAGCGCCACGAGGTCGAGCAGCACGCCGAACAGGCGCACGCTGTCCTCCTCCGCCATCCGCAATGCGCCGGCGTTGAGCGAGCGCGCCGTCTCGACGATGAGATGGCCGACATGGGGATCATCGGAGACACGCTCGGCCTCGAAATCGAAGCCCGGAGGCAAACGGTCGTGCAGCGCGCGCGAGGGCACCCAGAAGGAAGCGACCTCCAACGTCGGGCCGCGATCATGCCGCAGTGCCAGCTCACGGTCGCTGTCGCAGATGCCGACCTGGCCGCGCGCCAGGCTGACGTCGCGATCCCCCTGCAGGATGCGGCAGCGGCCGGCGAGCTTGAAGTTGAGATAGAAGCAGCTCTCGTTCGAGGCCGCGATATCGCTGCGCGAGCGATGCACGGTATGCTCGGGAAACACCACGCGGTTGACCGCGCCGGCGCCGAACCTGATCGTCTCGACCTTCGCTGGAAAACGCGAGGTCGTCGCCGATTCCGGCGTCAGGTTCATGAACGCCTGGCAGATTGCCTCGCGATAGAAGGAAAACTGCTCGGCCGGTCGCATCTCGGCCGTATTCCAGACGAAGTGCCGCGGCCGGCTTGCTGGATTGACCTGCTCCATCAGTTCGCTCCGAGACCAATCCGGTTCAGCGCCAGCCAAGCGGACCGATCTCCGGCCGGCCCAATATGGCTGCAACAAAGACAATGATCGACGTTCAGTCGGCAGGGTTTCGGCCGGTGATTGCCGCGCCGATCTAACCATCCTTGCGGAGGAGCTACAATATGTCGACCTACGTCCTCGTCCACGGCGCCTGGCACACCGGAGCCGAGCTCGAGCCCGTCGCCGCCCCCATTCGTGCCGCCGGTCACACCGTTCATACGCCCACGATCAAGGGCAACCGGGTGGGCGATGCCAAGACCACGGGACTCAAGGAGGCGATCCAGTCCATCGCCGATTATCTCGTCGAGAACAATCTGGAGGATGTGATCCTGCTCGGCCACTCCTATGGCGGCATGGTCATCACGGGGGTCGCCGACCTCGTGCCGGAGCGGATCCGCCGGCTGATCTATTGGAATGCCTTCGTCCCCAACAACGGCGAGTCGCTCAACGACCTGGTGCCGCCACACTATCTCGGCCTGTTCGAGGCTATCGCCGCCGAGCGCGGCGACGGCTCGGTGGTGCTGCCATTCCCGATCTGGCGCGAGGCGTTCATCAACGACGTTGACCTCGAGCTGGCGCAGCGTGCCTACGACATCCTCAATCCGCATCCCCTCAAGACGTTCAGCGACAAGATCGTGCTGAAGACCAACCCGGCCGAGATGCAGCTGGCGAAGTCCTACATCAACTGCACCGAGGATACAGCGCTGCCGCACGGTTATCCCTGGCATCCGCGGCTGTCGGAAAAGCTCGGCCTGTTCCGCCTGGTTCAGGTGCCGGGCAGCCACGAATTGTGCTTCTCCGATCCGGCCCGGCTGGCACGCGCGATCTTGGAGGCGGGGCGGGACTAAAGCGCGATGAGATTAGGATGAATCGTCATCGCGCTTTAGGTTGTTGTTTGCGCATGATCTTTTCGGAAAACCGCGCCGCACTTTTCCGGATCCTACTCTAACGCGCGTCCGTCGAAAGCGAGACGACGTTCGATATTCGCTCGCGCCGCCGGGTTCGGCGGCACAGCCCTTGCTTGGTCGCAAACGAATTCAGATCGGTGGAAGCAACCCTCCTTGTCACGTGTGGCGCCCCGCCATACGCTGCCGGCCATCGGCAGCCGCCATCTGGTTTCGTTTGCGTCAGGTCAGGAGAATAGCGAATGGTTCACGTCTCGCGTCGGAAACTGCTGCAGCTCGCGGCTGTCGCGCCATCGGCACTTCCCGTTGCATGGACATCGGTTGCATCTGCCGCGGGCGGAAAGAAGATCCTGACGGCGGTGATGCAATCAGACCTTCGCGTCACCGATCCTGGCTTCACGACCGCCATCATCACCCGCGACCATGGTTATATGGTCTACGATACGCTGCTGGGCATCGATTCCGGCTTCAAAGTGCGGCCGCAGATGGCTGACTGGACGGTGTCCGCGGACAAGCTGACCTACACCTTCACCTTGCGCGACGGCCTGAAGTGGCACGACGGAGCGCCGGTGACGGCGGAGGATTGTGTCGCCTCCCTGAAGCGCTGGGGCGCGAGCGTCGACGGCATGGCGCGCAAGCTGATGGACTTCACGGCAGGCATCGAGGCCCCTGATGCCAAAACGATCGTCCTCAAACTGAAGGAGCCCTATGGCCTCGTGCTGGAGACGATAGCCAAGCCATCGTCGATCTGCGCCTTCATGATGCCCAAGCGGCTGGCCGAAACCCCGATCAGCAAGCAGATTCCGGAGCAGATCGGCTCCGGACCGTTCAAGTTCGTGGCTGCCGAATTCCAGCCCGGCGTGAAAGCCGTTTACGAAAAGAACGCCGACTACGTGCCGCGCAAGGAGCCGGCCGAATGGACATCGGGCGGCAAGGTGGTCAAGGTCGACCGTGTCGAGTGGCTGACCATGCCGGACGCGCAGACCGCGCTCAACGCGCTGCAATCCGGCGATGTCGATTTCGTTGAAACGCCACCGTTCGACCTGCTGCCCGTGCTCGAATCCAACCCGGACATCAACATCGCAATCCTGAACAAATTCGGCTTCCAATCGTTCGGCCGGATGAACTTCCTGCATCCGCCGTTCGACAATGTGAAGATCCGCCGCGCCGCGATGCTCGCGATCAACCAGAAGGACGTGCTCGACGCGCAGATCGGCAATCCCAAATACTACAAGCTCTGCGGCGCATTCTTCATTTGTGACACGCCGTTCGCCAGCGACGAGGGCGGCGAGACCTTGATCAAGGGCAATGGCATGGCGGAAGCCAAGAAAGCCTTGGCCGAGTCCGGCTATGACGGCACGCCCGTCGTGATCCTGGCGCCGGGCGATCAGATCCTGCTGAAAGCGCAGCCAATCGTGGTCGCACAGCTCCTGCGCGAGGCCGGTTTCAAGGTCGATCTGCAGGCGATGGACTGGCAGACCGTGGTCACCCGCAGGGCCAACCAGAAGCCGCCGAAGGAAGGCGGCTGGAACATGTTCTTCACCTACCAGGGCGCGGCCGACTCGATGAACCCGCTCGTCAATGGCGCGATGGTCGGCAAAGGCAAGGAGGGCGGCTGGTTCGGCTGGTCAGAGGATCCCAAGCTCGAGCAGCTGCGCGACGCGTTTGCCCGCGCCACTTCACCGGAAGAGCAGAAGAAGATCGCGCTCGACGTGCAGAAGGAAGCCTACGACCAGGTGATCTACGTTCCGCTCGGCCAGTTCCAGGCGCCGAGTGCCTGGCGCAAATCACTCACCGGCGTGATCGACGGCCCGGCGACGCCGATGTTCTGGAACGTGGACAAGAATGAGTGAGCTGCGCTCTCGGCTTGGGGCAGAGCAATCGCATTTGGATTCTTGCTGTTTCTGCAGCAGCCGCTTCAACAAGTTCGGTGTCGTCCCGGCGAAAGCCGGGATCCATAACCCCAGGCAGTAGTTGTAGCGCGAGATATGGGTTACCGATCCAGGGTCAAATACGATCCTGTGGTTATGGGTCCCGGATCTGCGCTTCGCTTGTCCGGGACGACAATAAACTTTTCGCCTCCCGCGCAAGCGGGGAGAGACGAAACTCGTCGACCGCGCACGTGCCCTACTTCGGATGCCACCAACGGCCGCCGATGACGACGCCTTCGGACACGATTTTCTGGCTGCCCGCGAGGTGCTCGCCAACCACGTCGACATAGCCGAACTGCCCTTCGCGAACCGTGATCAGCGTGGCATCGCCGACGCTGCCCACCTTGAGGCTGCCAAGCTCGGGGCGGCGCAGTGCCATCGCGGCGTTGACGGTCGATGCCGCGATCACGTCGGGCAGCGACATCCCCATGCACAAAAACTTCGACATGGTCGTCACCTGATCGAAGGCCGGACCGTCGATGCAGAGTAGGTGGATGTCGGACGAGATGGTGTCTGGATAGAAACCGTTCGCCAGCATCGCGCGCGCGGTCTTGAAGGCGAACGAGCCCTTGCCGTGACCGATGTCGAAGATCACACCGCGTTCGCGCGCCTCCAGCACCACCTTCTTCACCGTCCCTTGCGCGGTCGCAGGCGTATTCGGGAACGGGCGGAAGGCATGGGTCAGCACGTCGCCCGGGCGCAGCCGCGCGAGCACCTCTTCATAACTCGGCGGCGGATGGTCGATATGCGCCATCAGGGGCATGCCGACCTCTTCCGCCACTTCGAGCGCGATATCGAGCGGCACGATGCCCGAGGTACCGGAGGCGTGCAGGCCGACGCGCACCTTGATCCCGACGATGAGGTCGCGGTTGGCATCCGCTACCTTGGCGGCATCGATGGGGTTCATCAGCCGCAGCTCCTCGCTCTCGCCGACCATCACCTTGTGCGAGAAGCCGAAGATGCCGGCATGCGAGACGTGCAAATAGGCGAGGATGCGAACCTGGCTCGGCTCGATCACATGCTTGCGGAAGCCGGCGAAATTGCCGGGACCGGCGCTGCCGGTGTCCACCGCAGTAGTGACACCGGAAAGACGGCAGAATTCTTCGGCATCGATGCCGAGCGAGGTGCCGCCCCAATAGACATGGGTGTGCAAATCGATCAGGCCAGGCGTCACGATGTAGCGAGAAGCGTCGCGCACATCGGTCCCCGGATCCGCCTTGAGCCCGCTGCCGATCGCCGCGACCCTGCCGCCCGAAAACGCGACATCCGTCACCGCGTCGAGCTTCTGCGAGGGGTCGACGACCCGTCCGCCGCGCAGGATCAAGTCAAAAGGCATCGTCATCTCCGGGTGTCACAATGGCATTGCAAGCAACAGGAATGGGCCAGGCTGGAAGGTATTCTTCCAGCCTGGCCGTTTCGTCGTCCTGTTAGCAATTTTCGCGCCGACTAAGCAAATCGACGGCGATCACTGACCATTGGTCTTGCGGGCCGTTTTGGGCGCCTCGTCCTTCAGCCGCTCCAGCGCATCAGGCATCATGCGGCCGAACATCGAGCTCAGCATCGCGGTCGGGATCAGGCCCGCATTGCCGGTCTCCTGGCCCGGTCCGCCGGACATCAGGAATTGTGGCACCAACGGCTGATTGATCTTGGTCAAGGCTTCCGCGAACTTCGTAAAGTTTTGCTCGGCCAGGCGGAATTCCGGCCCGCCATAGGCCTCGACCGAGAGCTTGGTCGCCTGCGCGTTCGCAGCGCCGACCGCGAGCGCCCGATCGGCCTCGCCCTGACCTTCGAGCCGCGACTGCTCGCCGACCGCAGCCGCCGTCACCTTTCGGGTCTCTGCGTCCTTCTGCGCGCGGGCGAGTGCTGCGGCGCCTTCGTTCTCGTTCACCTTGATCTGGATCAGCGATTGCGTCAGCGCCGACTGCGCGGCCGCCGTCGCCTTGGCCTCGTTCAGCGCGCGCTCCTGCACCGCAGCCTTTTCCTGCTCCTGGTAGGTCTCGATCTGCTCACGCGCGATCTGGCGCGAACGGAGCTGGATCAGGATGTCCTCGATCGTGTGGTCGCCCGCGGCGGCGCGCGGCGTACCGATCAGGACCTCCTGGAGGTCGAGCGAGTAGCTTGCGAACTTCGCCTTCATCTGCCCGGCCGACTCCTCCTGGACCGACGCGCGGTTCTGCAGCAGCTCGATCAGCGTCATCTTCTGCGCGATGTTCTTGAAGAACGCGCTGACCATCGGATCGAGGGTCTGCTCGACGAGCTTCTTCACGTCGCCGAAGCGCTGGATGATCATCGGCGCCTTCTTGTAGTCGATGTGCATCACCACCGAGAGCGGCAGCGTCGGCTCGAACGCATCCTTGGTGATCAGCGAGATCTCCGACAGATTCTCATCCAGCTTCATCGCACCGACTTCGCCGCGTACCCATTTCAGGATGAAGTTGACCGTCGGGATGATCTCGATCTTGCCCGCATAGGTGTTGAACGCGTACTTGCCGGGCAGCAGCGGATCCCGCCAGACACCGCGACCGCCATTGAGGACGAGCTCACCGTGGCGATACTGGTCGCCCGACACGTCGTCGGACTTGGGTCCGGTGTAGAAGATGACGACGCCGACGTTGCCGACCGGAATCACCGTCTTCGGTACGGCCTCGACGGTCGCGAACAGGCGATTGATGTACCAGGTGCCCTCGACGATGATCTGAAGCTGCCGGCCGCGATAACCGCCGGCTCTCAGGAATTGCTCGGGCTCCTGGAAATTATTGTGAAAGGTCTCATCGTCGTGCAGATCGACGCCGACCTCGGGCGCGATGATCTCGCCTGAAGGCAGCGACGGACCGTCATGCACGGTGACGATGCCGACCAAGTCGTGATCGGCCGCGAGCACGACGGGCGCAAAGCCCCATCGCTCGGCGATCGTCAGCTGCATCGCGTCGAGCACGCCGCGCTCCTGCTCGCTCAGGGCATGGCCGTAGACGCGTTCATCGGTGATGATCGCGAACTGCGTCGTGTTGATCGCATAGGTGCCTTCGCGCAGGATCTTGCGCTGCGGTCCCTTCTGCCCGCCGCCGAGCAGGAATCGACGCGTGTCCTCGAAGTCCGACTTGTGCTCGGTGTCATTGGCGCCGAGAACCTGCGAAGCGCCGAGCGGCGCGCCGTCGCGCGCGAACACATAGGCGATTTTGCCCTGTCCGACCGTGACGAGATCCGATTTGTGGATGCGGTACATGAACGGAAAGAACACGTGCAGGCCACCGCGCAGGACTTCCGGCTCGTAGCCGGCTTCCCCGTTCAGCGCGATGAAGCCGCCGGCGATCGAGCCCTTGGTCGTCCATAGCTTCTCGACGATGCCGACCTGGTTGTTCGGGATATAACGGAAAATATTGGCGACGCGCAGCAGGATCAGAAGCGCGATCACTGCCGCGGCCCACAGCGCGGGCTGGATCGGCCAGGCGCCATTGAAACCATTGAAGTCCATAGTTCATCTCCACAATTCGCAACTGGGCGGCTTTGGTTAACCAAGCCACACCCCAGAATTGCGGGAGCGCAGATGTGAATACGGAGCCTGCTTCGCAAGCCGCGTGTCGCGCAAAGCCGTGCCAATCTTTTTTTATTGGCTACTTGACGGACGGGACGGAGTAAGAAACGCGATCGGTTCTGAAAAACCGGACTTGAGAATGGCGATCCCGGGATGACTCGAACATCCGACCTACGGTTTAGGAAACCGCCGCTCTATCCGGCTGAGCTACGGGACCGCGGAACCTGCATAGGGTGCAGGCGCTTGCGGCCTCCATAGCAGAGCAGGTCGCAAATCGCCAGCCTTGCGATGCGCCGAATGGGTGGCAACGCGGCGGTCTCAATCATGCTCCTCGAGCTGGGCCGCCGCGCCGTGAACCGGGCAATTCGCGTCCGGAGCGGCCAGCATCCCGGACGGCTCGAGCTCATCCGTCTTGGAGTCATGGGCAATGACGGCGCAGGTGCAGCCGAGCGCGATCGCCTCCGCCGTTCCGGGTTTTGGTAACGCGCCATCCGGCGTTGCAGGTATCCGCATCAAAACCTCCCGCCTGTTGGATGTCCATTTCTCCCGCAAAGCGAAACATTGACCATCGTCAATCGTTTCATCCCCGCTCTAATATCCCCGATTTGGTCCATCGGGAGCGCCACCATGATCGAGAGCATCAGCGCCATCACCCTCGCCACCCATGACATGGCACGTGCCGTCGGCTTCTATCGTTCGCTGGGCTTTGAGATTCTGCACGGGGGCGAAGCCCAGGCGTTCACGAGCTTCCGCGCCGGTCCCGGTTATCTCAACCTGATCGCCCAGCCCACGGACAAGCGCTGGTCCTGGTGGGGCCGCGTCATCTTCTACGTCGCCGACGTCGATGCCATTCATCAGCGCGCGCTCGCGGCCGGATGGCAGCCCTCGACCGCGCCACGCGATGCCGAATGGGGCGAGCGCTACTTCCATCTCACCGACCCTGACGGCCACGAGCTGAGCTTTGCGCGGCCGTTGTCCTGATCCGATAAGTCATGCCCGCTGACGTTCCCCAATGGGCAAGTGGCGGCGTCTCAGCCGCTGTGGCAAGCTCAGTGCGGTTTCCTCATGCGAGAAGTGTATCGGGCTCTAACCAGGGAGGACGACCATGGTGGCCTATGTCGTGCTGGGAAACTTCACCGACCAGGGAATCCGCAACGTCAAGGATTCACCGAAGCGGGCCGACGCCTTCAAGGAAATGGCGAAGACATTCGGCGTGACCGTGAAAGAGCTCGTCTGGACGCAGGGGCGATATGACTTTGTGACCCTTCTCGAGGCTCCAGATGAGGCCGCGGCCATGTCGCTCAGCGTCAGCGTTGGCGCACTCGGCAATGTCCGCACGGAAACGCTACGCGCTTTTTCAGGCGCGGAAATGACGAAGATCGTCGGCAAGATCGCCTGACGCAAAAGCGCGCGACACTTCGGCCAGCGTGGGTGCGGGCTCACCGGTCCGCAGTGCAGCCCGGCAGATCGAACAGCGCCGCGAGCCCGCATTTCGAGGTCAGCATCTTGTCGCCGTCATGGCCGATGCCGGCGACGTCGAAGAGCTTGTGATTGGGCGTGCCGTGGTCGCGCTTGGCCATCGCGTCGGCATAGGCGTGGCCGCGGGCGTAGCGATAGGGTCCTTGCGCGCGCGCCATGCAGCTCTTGTCCAGCGCCGGATGCTCAGGATTGGTGTCGAGCGTGCCGAGCAGATAAATCACCTCGCGCTCGACATAGCGCTGTTCGAGCGCGGCGGGCGTGGCGTCGCTGAGATAAGGCGGTCGCCCCTCCATGCCGTATTTCCAATTGTCGTAGCCGGCGCAGGAGGCGGCGATCGACGGCTCGGGCCGCTCGCTGCTGAAATATGCGTAGGATGACGGATTGGCGACGACGTAACGAACCTCGATGTGTTGGCGCGACAGCGCCGCCTCGCCCCTGCCCGCGATGGCATAACGCTGCGCGACCTGGCCGCCGCCGGAATGACCGGCCACCACGACCTGCTTGAGATTGGGGAAGATGCGCCGGTCGCCGAGCTTGGCGAGGATCGCATCGAGTGCCTCGAACGAGGAGGCCGGGTTTGGCGCAAGCGCGGCCTCGCCGCCCTCCCATCCCTCCAGCGACCAGCGCAGCGTCTCGTCGGGCAGCTTGTATGCGTCGGCGTCGATTTGCGCCAGAAACTGCGGAACGATCATGATGGTGGCCCGGCCCTCGTCGCCGGCCGCCGCCTGCGCCGCCCGCGCCGACTTGTAATAAACATCCGCATTGCGCAACCGCCCATGCAGCACGATGACGGCGCGGGTGATCGCTGGCAGTGGCAGCGCCCAATCGCTGGAGAGATAAAGTGGCAGGACACCCTGATCGCCGACCGCAAGGCGGGCGTCGGCGACCGCCTTCACCGGTGCGCGGTTGGGCGCCTCCTCATCGGCGGCATTCGCGTGACACGACAGCAGTGTCAACGCAATCGCCGTGACAAATGTCCGCCATCCCATAGGCAAAATTCCTTTCCACGCGAAGACTCGACTAGAAGCCTTCTTGACTTGAAGCCTTCTTGCAACTCTATGCGCATCATGTGCCATGCCGCTGTGACCGGCTGGCCACGTCAAGCAAAAAATGTCAGCAATGCAGCCATGAAAATGTCGGGTTCCACGGGTGACAAGTGGCTGGAAACAGGCGAAAATTCGGCTGATTCAGTTGAGTTCCACAAAGATTGTATCTGTTGAATGTCGTTCGTGATCGCTTCGCGTAGCGCGAGATTGTCGCTTGGCTTGATTGCAGGGCTCATCCTGCTGATGCCGGCGCATGCCCGCGCGGAATGGTGGAAGCGCACGCCGGGCGATTTCGAGGAATGCGCCGATCGGGCCGAGAGATATGCAACCAAGCAGGAGAAGACGGCGGCGCTCGCCGAGTGCAACGCCAAGTTCGCCGGCCGCCGCAAGATAGGTGGCGGGTACACCTACTACGACGTCCTCCAGGATCGCAGCTTCGACATCACCGGTCCCAATCCGACGCCGGAGGAACAGAAAAAGATCGACGAGTCCTACGCCGCCTATCTCGCCAATCAGCGTCGGGCCAACCTGGCTGCCGAGGCCGCCGCTAAGCAGCAGCAACAGCAACAACAAGAGCAAGTCCAGCAGGTCGCACTGCGCACCGAGACGGCGCGCGTGCCGGTTCCGGTCGAGCGGCCCAAGCAGCCGCGCCCGAAGGCATGCACCAAGGACTCGTTCTCCTGCGAATGGCCAAGGCTGTCGGAGAGCTTGAACGAACTGAAGAAGCTGTTCAGCCCGGCGCCGAGCAAGGCGAAGAAGGGCTGAAACCTTCGCACCGTCCCTGCGAGCCGGGATCGGGGACTCTCCTTACCCTCCGCCGTCATCGTCCGACTTGATCGGGCGATCCAGCATTCCAGAGACGGCTGTGATTGAATCGATAGGCCGCGGCGTACTGGATTCCCCGCTTTCGCGGGGAATGACAAGGGAGCCTGTGGCCTCGAGCGTCGCCAACTGGCCTTGATAAGCCGCAGCACCATGCAGCGCGTCAATTCGTATGCTTCTTCCTTGAATGCTTGTGCGTGGTCGCCGGCGCGGTGGTCGGCGCAACCGTCGTCGTCGCGCCGCCCGGCGCCGACCGGCTTTCCTGCAACCGCCTGTCATAGCCGGGCGACGGTGTGACGGTGGGTGGAACGGCTTGCGCAAGCGTGGATGCACCGCAGAGCATCGCAGCCGCAATCACCATCATCAGAACAGGCTTCATCGGCACGCCTCGGGTCGGACCAGCACGCTCATGCACGGCCGCGGATCTGCCGCGGCGTCAGGCGCGGCGGGCCTTGGCCTGCGCTTTCCGCCTCCCTGATCAGCGCAGCAATGCGGCGACACAGCGGCACGTCCACCCCGTGCTGGTCCGCCAGCGCGATGATCGCCCCCTGCAGATAGTCGATCTCGGTCTTGCGGCCCTGCTTCAGGTCCTGCCACATCGATGAGCGCGCCTCGGGATCGATCTTCATTGTCCGCCCCAGGATCACGTTGAAGATCATGTCGGGCAATCGCAGCAGCGTCGGCGTCCAGCGCGGCGGAATCGGCGTCGCCGACACCGGCTTGATATCAGCCGCCGTCATCGTCGCGAGCCCCTCGGCCATTTGGTCCGCAAACAATCTTCGCCAGTCCCGGTTCGCGAGCTGCGCGGCAAGCGGCATGTCGGACAAGGCGCTCAGCGCATTGTTCAGATTGATGATCAGCTTGCCCCACTGCACGCCGGCGATGTCCGGGCTCGCGCGCATAGCAAGGCCCGGCACCGACAGCGCCGCGGCCGTATTGGCCTGATCCTTCTCGACATGAATGTCGCCGGAGGTCGAGCGGTGGAAACGCCCCTCGCCCATCGCGATGACGTTGAACGGCACCATGCCCGCGAGCACGCGTCGCCCCGGCAGTCTCTCGCGCAGGAGACCCACATTGCCGACGCCGTTCTGCAAGGAGACGATGACGGCATCCTGCGGCGCATGCCGGGCGATCAGCTCGGCGACCTCAGTCGTGTCGGCGCTCTTCACGGTCACCAGAACGACGCCAACACTGTGAAAAATCGAGGCATCTTCCGACAGCGCGAGCTGGCCTGCGGAGAGTCGCCGTTCATCCCCGTCGAAATCGGTCAGGCGCAGGCCGAACCGCTCGATCTCGGTCTTCACCCGCGGCCGCACCAGAAGCGCCACGCGGCGGCCGGCGGCAGCGAGCGTGCCGCCGACGAAGCAGCCGATGGCCCCCGCGCCCGCAACGGCGATCGGTCGATCCGTCACCACCTAATCTCTGCTCCCCAAACAACTTGCCGCTTTCGACAGCGGCGTTGACCGGACCTGCGCCTGCCGGACCTTCGATAGCAAAGGCCGCGCCGCTTGCCCATCGGCCCCTGCGGTTGCGGCGCGACCGCCTTGTAACCGTCATGAGAGCCCCATATGTTTTCGCCCGGGGCATGTTCAGCGGGAGAGCACCATGGGTCTACTCGACGTCCTCAACGGCATGCAGAACGGCCCGCGCGGCCCCAGCACGCCGAGCTCGCAAGAATCCTCCGGCGGCATGTCGCCAATGAGCATGGCGATCCTTGGCCTGCTGGCGTGGAAGGCATTCAAGCATTTGACGGCAGGCCAAGGCAGCGCGGCGCCGCAATCGTCACCCTTGCCGCCGCCGACGCAAGCGAATGCCGGCGGCGCAGCGCTTCCGGGCGGCGCGCCCGGCGGCGGCGGGCTCAGCGATGTGCTCAAGGGCGGCCTCGGCGGCCTGCTCGCCGGCGGCGCGGCCGGCAGCGTGCTCAGCGGCGGGCTCGGCGATCTCCTCAACCAGCTCCAGCAAGGCGGCCATGGCGAAACGGCGAATTCCTGGGTCGGCAAGGGTGAGAACAAGCCTATCGCACCGGGCGATCTCGCCAACGCGCTCGGCGCCGACCAGATCCAGAGCCTGTCGGCCCAGAGCGGCCTGTCGCGCGACGAGCTCCTGTCAGGTCTCAGCCAGTATTTACCGAAGGTGATCGATCACCTGACGCCGGACGGACGGCTGCCGACCGAGAACGAGCTGTCGGACAGGATCTGATCGAGCTCTGATTTCAGTCGTATCGTTGCTGCAAGGGGAGTTGCGAACATGGGCGGGATTATCTGGATCATCGTCGTCGGCTTCGTCGCCGGCCTCATCGCGCGCTGGCTGATGCCGGGACCGAAGAATCCGCAGGGCTTCATACTCACCACCGTCCTCGGCATCGTCGGCGCGTTTCTCGCAACCTTTATCGGCCAGGCCATCGGCCATTACAGCCTGGACCAGGGCGCCGGCTTCATCACCGCCACGATCGGCGCGGTGGTGGTGCTGTTCATCTGGCATCGCCTGGTGGCGAGCGGCGTGATCAAGGGCTGACGGCATAAGCCGGGGCTAACTGAAACCACGAGCCTCTGCTGCTACTCCGCTCGTCATGCCCCGGCTTGACCGGGGCATCCAGTACGCCTTGGCTTCCCCGCATACGATTGATGTCTCTGGAATACTGGATCACCCGCTTTCGCGGGTGACGACAGCGGGGATGTGAATCGCACCTGCCGTAAACGCGCAATGACGCATCACGTAACCAAATGCAGCCCGGCATCCATGCGCACGATCTCGCCGGTCATGTTGCTGGAGGCTGGCGTTGCCAGGAAGCAGACGAGCTGCGCGACGTCGTCGGCGCTCGAGGCGACCTTGAGCGGCACTTTCGCGACCACGTTGTCGCGCACCTGCTTGGCAGCATCCTCGCCGCGGCCCTTGGTGAACCAGGGCGTATCGATATAACCGGGACAGACCGTGTTGACGCGGATCAGCGGCGCAAGCGCGCGCGCCAGCGACAGCGTGATGGTGTTGAGCGCGCCCTTGCTCGCGGCATAGGCGATCGAGGAACCGACGCCGCTGATGCCGGCAACGGAGGACACGTTCACCACCGCTGACGCCCGCCCCGAGGCGTTCGCGCCGGCCTCGAGCAGCTTACGTGCGGCACGCACCATCTGGAATGGACCGATGGTGTTGACGCCATAGAGCCGCTGAAAATCTTCCGCCGACAATCCGTCAAGATTGGCGTGAGCGACGTGCTTGGTCGTACCGGCATTGTTGATGAGCGCGTCGAGCCGGCCCCAGGCCTCGGCCGCCGCGACGATCCTGCGGCAGTCCTCGTCGCGCGAGACATCGCCCTGCGCGATCACAACCTCGGCCGCGCCTGCCTTGCGACAGGCCTCGGCGGTGGCCTCGGCTTCCTTCTGGCTCGAGGAGTAATTGATGACAAGCCGCGCGCCGCCGCGCGCGAGAATTTCCGCGGTCGCAGCTCCAAGACCGGATGCGGACCCCGTCACGATTGCGCACAAGCCGTCCTTTGCCATCCGGTTATCCTCTCTTGCTGTGAATGCCAGCGGTCTGTTTAGCGAGTTTGCGGACGGCTGCAAATCGACCAAACTCCGCTAAGCGGAATTAGTCTCTTTGCCCATGCCCGCGCCGCAGGCGGACCTGCGACCAACGCTTGTCAGGGCCGTGGCTTTTTCCGATCATCGGGCGCAAGAAGAGAGCTGCGCACCCGCTCGAAAACACGGGCGCGCCAATGGCAAAACACGGGGAACGCTGTGGCGGAGAGTGACAACATCGTCGTCGAGACCGCGGAGAAAATCTTCGCCGATCTCGCTGATCCGCAAACCATCAACAACGACAAGAAGGACGCGTGGAAAGCGCCGCTGTGGCAGGCGCTGAGCGAGGCCGGCCTGCCTTTGGCGTGGGTGCCGGAGGACCTTGGCGGCTCCGGCGCAAGCCTTGCCGACGGCTTTGCGTTCCTCAACGCGGCGGGACGTTTTGCCATTGCGGTTCCCCTGGCCGAAACCATGCTCGCCGGCTGGCTGCTCGCGCAGGCGAAGATTGCCTCCCCCGAAGGCGAGATGACGGTGCTGCCGGCAAGCCCGCAGAACCGCATCACCCTCAATCCCGACGGCTCGCTCTCCGGCCGCGTCCGCGACGTGCCTTTTGCGAAAGCCGCAAGGCATTTTGCGGTGCTGGCGCATGGCGCAGGCGGCGTGTCCATCGCGCTGGTCGATGCCGGCAAGGCTAAGGTCGAGGCCGGGCTCAATGTCGGCTACGACGACAGCGATGTCGTGACGCTCGACAAGGTCGCGCCCATCACAATCAAGCCCGCGCCGAAGCACCTTGATCAGACCACGCTGATGCTGATGGGCGGGGTGGCGCGCAGCCTCCAGATCGCGGGCGCGCTGGAATCCATGCTCGACATTTCCGTGCGCTACTCCAACGAGCGCGTCGCGTTCGAGAAGAAGATCTCGAAATTCCAGGCGGTGCAGCACAACCTCGCAAAGCTCGCCGGCGAATCCGCCGCGGCGCTGGCGGCTGCGACCTCCGCCGCCGATGCGATCGCGAGCGCGACCGCCTTCAATGACGAGGTCTATCTCGAAGCCGCCTCCGCAAAAATCCGCTGCGCGGAGGCCGCCGAAAAGGGCGGCGCCATCGCGCATCAGGTGCACGGCGCAATCGGCTTCACCATCGAGCACATCCTGCATCGCTACTCGCTGCGGGCGCTGGCCTGGCGCGACGATTTCGGCTCGGAGAGCTACTGGGCCGTCGAGCTCGGCAAGCTCGTTGCCGCCAGAGGCGCCGATGAATTGTGGCCGCTGGTGGCATCACGCTGAGGGATAGGAAACAAAAACATGACCGCTGCCCTCCGTTTCGATCCGATCCGCCTGCCGCCGAAATGCGAGGAGCTGCGCAAGGAAGTGCGCGCCTTCCTCGCCGAGGAAATGGCCCGCGGCACCTTCAACCCTTTCAAGCCAAATCGCGAGGACACCGACGTGCCGGAATTTTCCCGCCGCGTCGGCGAGCGCGGCTGGATCGGCATCACCTGGCCGAAGAAATATGGCGGCCATGAGCGCTCCTTCCTCGAGCGCTATGTGGTGACGGAAGAGATGCGCGTCGCGAACGCGCCGACGCGGCGCTTCTTCGTCGCCGACCGCCAGAGCGGGCCGATCCTGCTCAAATACGCGCCGGAGCACATCAAGATGGACATCCTGCCGCGCATCTGCCGCGGCGAATTGTGCTTTGCCATCGGCATGAGCGAGCCGAATTCGGGGTCAGACCTGTTCGCGGCCAAGACGCGGGCGACCAGGACCGACGGGGGCTATCTCATCAACGGCACAAAGATCTGGACCTCGTCGGCGCACATCGCCGACTACATGATCGCGATCTTCCGCACCTCGCAGCCGACCAAGGAAAACCGCCGTCACGGCCTGACGCAGTTCCTGGTCAAGATGAAGCAGCCGGGCATCAAGGTGAACCCGATCGGCCAGATCACCGGCCAGTACGAGTTCAACGAGGTCGTCTTCACCGACCATTTCATTCCTGACGATCACGTGCTGGGCGAGGTCGACGGCGCCTGGAAGCAGGCGACATCCGAGCTCGCTTACGAGCGCTCGGGTCCGGAACGCTTCCTCGAAACCTACTACGTGCTGACCGAGCTGGTGCGCGCAATCGGCAGCGATCCGGATACGCGCAGCGCCGAAGGCATCGGCCGCCTCGTCGCGCAGCTCCACACCATGCGGCGCATGTCGGTCTCGGTTGCCGGCATGTTGCAGGCCGGCAAGGAGCCCGTGGTGGAGGCCTCCATCGTCAAGGACATCGGCACGGTGTGGGAGCAGCAGCTGCCGCATCGCGTGCGCGATCTCGCCGCCTTCGTCGAGGAGACTGCCACCAATCGCGAGACACTCGAGCGGCAGCTCGATTTCGCCATCAAGACCGCGCCGAAACTGACCATCCAGGGCGGCACCACCGAAGTGCTCCGCGGCATCATCGCCCGCGGACTTGGTTTGCGCTAACGAGGATCATCATGACGAGCTACAAGGACATCGGCGTCGAGAAGGTCGGGCACGTCGGCACCATCGAGATCCGCCGCCCGCCGCTCAACTTCTTCGACATCTCCCTGATCAACCAGATCGCGGATGCGCTCGACGAGTTCGATTCTGACATCGAAATCCGCGCCTCCGTCCTGTCGGCGCAGGGCAAGGCGTTCTGCGCCGGCGCCAATTTCAACGACCCGGCCCGGCAGGAGCAGGAGGCGCGCGCAGCAAAAGGCGATCCGGCCGATAGCCTTGGGCCGATCAATCATCTCTACATCCAGGCCGTTCGCATCTTCCGCGCCAAGAAGCCGATCGTCGCCGCCGTGCATGGCGCAGCCATCGGCGGCGGGCTCGGGCTCGCGGTGTCGGCAGATTTTCGTGTCACCTGCCCGGAGGCGCGCTTCTCCGCCAACTTTACCAAACTCGGCTTCCATCCCGGCTTCGGCCTGACCGTGACGCTGCCCGAGCTGATCGGCAAGAACAACGCCGAGCTGATGTTCTACACCAGCCGCCGCGTCACCGGCGAAGAGGCCCACAGATGGGGCCTTGCCAACGAACTGGTGCCGCAGGACCAGGTGAAGGCGGCCGCGTTGAGGCTCGCCGGCGAGATCGCCGAATGCTCGCCGCTCGGCCTCGTCTCCACGCGTGCCACGATGCGGGCAGGGCTGGCCGATCGCGTGATGGCGGCGACCAATCACGAGCTCGCCGAGCAGACGAGATTGCGGGCGACGGAGGATTTCAAGGAGGGCGTGAAGGCGACGGAAGAACGGCGCGTGGCGAATTTCAGGGGGCGGTGATTACGACTGCGCAAGCCGACGCCGTTGCTTTCCGCTGTCGCCATATTCTCGACTGTCGTCCCGGCGAAGGCCGGGACGACAGCGGTGTTTGCGCTAGCTACTTCCGCCCCACCACCAGCGCGTCCACGATCGTCACACCCTGCCCTTCCGGATGTACAAGCACCGGATTGAGCTCGATCTCCGCAATCTCCCGCGCATGCCGTGCCGCAAGCACGGAGATGTCCGCGATCAACTGCGCCAGTGCCGCAACATCCGCCTTGGCAGCCCCGCGAAACCCGTTCAGCAGCGGCGCTGCTTTCAGCCCGGCCAGCATCGCGCCAGCTTCCGCCGCGCTTACCGGCGCGGGGCGGTAGATGACGTCGCGGAACAATTCGGTCGTGATACCGCCGAGCCCCACCATCACCATCGGGCCGAACGTCTTGTCCGTCATCGTGCCGACAATGATCTCGACGCCCTTCTTTGCCATTGGCCCAACCAGAACGCCCTGAACCGCGGCATCCGGCCGATGCCTGCGCGCATTGTTCAGGAGTTGCTCGAACACCAGAAACACCTCGCCTTTGGTCGTAACGTTCACCCGCACGCCGCCGACCTCGCTCTTGTGCGGAATGTCGGGCGACTGAATCTTCATCACCAGCGGAAAGCCGGCACGCGCGATCGCCGAATCGAGTCCGCTCTTCTCTGCGACCAGCACCTCGTCCGGGAGCGCGATGCCGGCCGAACGGAGTAGGGCCTTGCTGTCGGTTTCGGACAGCACCGGCGACGTCAAAAAAGCCGAGAAATCGTGCCCCGGTCGCTGCGCCTCTTCCGCAGGCTTGGGC
Organism: Bradyrhizobium sp. UFLA05-125; assembly: GCF_059803515.1. Classification (NCBI taxonomy): domain Bacteria; kingdom Pseudomonadati; phylum Pseudomonadota; class Alphaproteobacteria; order Hyphomicrobiales; family Nitrobacteraceae; genus Bradyrhizobium; species Bradyrhizobium sp. UFLA05-125. The sequence goes on from NZ_JBANBJ010000011.1 coordinate 115,097, forward strand.
AGGTCAAATCTCGCGAAGTCCACAAGCTGCCGCAAAGCGCCCCCGACATGGGTGAGGCCCGACAGCACAACGACGCCGGACTTGGCCAGCTCCCGTCGCGCAAAATCCGATGGCAGCGTGTAGGAATAGAACACCACGGGCTTCCTCTGCGCCGCCAGCAGCGGCTTCAGCTCCGCCTCCTTGAAGGGCATCCGCACCTCGCTCGACAGCGACAGCATGACCAGGATCGCATCGACCTCGTCGGAAGCGCTGAGCAGATCGACGCTTTTCTGCAAACCGCCCGAGGTCACGCCCTGGGCGGTGACGTCGATCGGATTGCGTGCAGTGCCGTAGGACGGCATCAATGTCTCAATCTCCGCCTGAACCGGCTCGGAGAGCTCCGGCACCTGCAAGCCCCTCAGCGCCACCGCATCGGTGCCCCAGATGCCCGCGCCGCCGGACACGGTGACGACTGCAACACGATCGCCCTTCGGCAGCGGATTGCTGGCAAGCACCGCGGCGATCGTGAGCGCTTCGTCGAGATCGTTCGAGACGATGAAGCCGTACTTGGCGAACACGGCATCATAAGCCGAGGACCATCCGGCCATGCTGGCAGTGTGTGATGCCGCCGCACGCTCGCCCGCACTGCTGCGGCCGACCTTGGTCACGATGACGGGCTTCTTCATCCCGGCGGCACGCCGTGCAGCTGCGAGAAATTTCTCGACGTCGCGGATGCCCTCGATGAACAGCAGGATCACCTCGGTCGAGGCGTCCTGCACCAGATAATCCAGGAACTCGCCAGCGCCGAGATCGGACTCGTTGCCGGTCGAGACGACGTAGCTCACGGCAACGCCGAGCGCCTTCGCGCGATTGTAATAGGCAAAACCGATGCCGCCGCTTTGCGCGACGATGCCGATCCGCCGCGTGGTCGCGACCAGCGGCGCCACGCCCGGCTTGACGTCGACCGCCGGGCTGAACGTCGCCGCCACGCGCTGCACCTGGCTGAAAAACCCTTCGGCATTCGGGCCGGAGATGCGCATGCCCGTGCGTGCGGCCAGATCAGCGATTGCCTGCTGCATCACGGCGCTGTCGCCGCCCTCCTCCGCGAAGCCCGAGGAGATGATGACGGCGTTCTTCACGCTGGCGGCGGCGCATTGCTCGAGCGCCGGCAGCACCACGAGCGCCGGGATCATGATGACGGCAAGATCGATCGGCACACCAATGTCGGCGATCGACTTGTAGCAGGTGAGCCCGTCGATCTCGGCGTAGTTCGGGTTCACGGGATAGATTCGTCCGGGATACTCGTTCTTGCGCAGCATCGACAGCAGCCGGCCCGGGATCTTCTCATGATCGCGCGAGGCGCCGATCAGCGCGATGCTTGCCGGCGCGAAGAAGCTGTCGAGCAGATGCGGCATCGGGTATGTATCTCTTTGCTCTTGTTCAACCTATCCCCGTCATGGCCGGGCTTGTCCCGGCCATCCACGCCTCGCCTCCTGCACCAGCATCTCGGGTCAAGAACGCGGATGCCCGGGACGAGCTCGGGCATGACGACCCAACAGGCAAATGTGCCAACTGGTCAAGCACTGAGCCGGAACGTCACCCCACTCAGCAAGAATTCATTGCCTGCTACCGCGAGCCCCTTCTCCCTTGCAGCGTGCAGAACACCCGCGACATCGGCCACGCGGAACTCCAGCGCGCTCATGATTTCAGCGCCGCCCTTGACGAAGCGGAAGGTGGCGTTAGGCAGCTTCAGCTCGGTCTCGCCATTATCCGCCTTGCTCGGCGCGACGCCGATCAGTTTCCCCCAATGCTCGGCCAGGCCTTGCGGATCCGGGCTCTGCATCTCGACCGCCGTCAGCGCCTGCGTCACGTCCTTGCGGATGAACTTTTGCCAATCCGGCCCCGCCGGCGGATAGGGGCCCAAGATATCGTCGCTGCCCTTGGTGTGATTGAACTCGATGAAGGCGGCGCGGCAGTCGCGGGGATGCAGTTGCACCCCTTGATAGGGCGGATGGTCAATCACGTTCGCGGTGCGCACGCCCATTGCATTCGCGTTGCGGCCGCGCGCGTCCGGATCGTCGCAGCAGAAGATCGCCATATAGCCGCCGCGGCCACCGGTCTTGGCGATGAAACGGCCGGCTGCGGTGCCGTCCCTGGACGGCGCCACCACCTCCAGCAGGATCGTGTCGATCGGCAGCAGCGCATTTTCCAGGCCATATTTCGCGACATTGCCGTCGCGATAGCAAACGGAAAGGCCCATGATGCCTGCAATATCGGAGATCACGGGCTCGAGCTGAAGCGCAACCAGGCAGATCTGCCGCAAGCGTATATAAGGTGCCATGGTCAAGCGCCCTTGAAAGTGGGTTTCCGCTTCTCGACAAAAGCCTTTGCGGCTTCCTTGTGGTCCTCGGTATCGCCGCAGCGGGTGTGGTGAATGGCTTCGCCGTCGAAGCAGTCCTCAAGCGGGAGGTGTTCGGCATTGTTGATGTTGCGCTTGATGTAGCCAAGGGCGATCGACGGACCCTGCGCCAGCGACAGCGCGAGCTCGTGCGCGGCGGCGTCAATCTCGGCGTCAGGCACCACTTTCGTCACGAGGCCGATGGCCTGCGCCTCCTTCGCGCTCAGCACGGGCGACATCAGATAAAGCTCGCGCGCCCGCGCACTGCCGATGAGTTGGGTGAGGAAATAAGTGCCGCCGTAATCGCCGGAGAAGCCGACCTTTGCGAAGGCGGTCGTGATCTTGCAGGACTCGCTGGCGATGCGAAGGTCGCAGGACAGAGCCATCGAGAGACCCGCGCCAGCCGCCGCGCCGTCGAGCTGCGCCACCACGGGTTTGGGCATTTGATGCAGGATGCGCGACACCTCCATACCGCGGCGCAGGTTCGCGAGCTTGGTCTCGAACGGCAGCGGCGCACGCCCCTCGGCCATCGACTTGACGTCGCCACCGACGCAGAAGCTGCCGCCGGCGCCCCTGAACAGCACCGCGCGGACATCCGGATCATCGGCCGCGCGCCGCGCCGCCTCGACCAGCCCGCGCACCATGTCGGGGTTCAGCGCATTCTTGCGCTCGGGGCGGTTCATGGTGATGGTGAGCAGTCCGCCTTCGAGCTTTTGCAGGACCATGTCGTTGCTCATGGGTGTTTTGCCTTTCTTCTATGGTGCCACTCTCTCACATCGTCATTCCGGGGCGCGCCCCTTGGCGCGAGCCCGGAATCCATCCCCCAGCGATCTCTGCGGCCCGATGGATCCCGGGCTCTCGCTTCGCGAGCCCCGGGATGACGACCTGTTGTCGGGCTCGCTCCTCGCAATGACGGCTATTTCTTCACCAGCGGGCAGCGCGACTGCTCGAGCGACTGGAACGCCTCGTTGCCGGGCACGGTGGCGAGTAGCTTGTAGTCGTCCCACCGCCCCTTGGACTCCGACGGCTTCTTGACCTCGAACAGGTACATGTCGTGCACCATGCGGCCGTCCTCGCGGATCTTGCCATCATGCGCGAAGAAGTCGTTGATCGGCGTCCCTTTCATCACCTTCATGACCGCGGCGGCATCGGTGGTGCCGGCCGCCTTCACGGCTTTCAGGTAGTGCGTGACGGAAGAATAGACGCCGGCCTGCGCCGACGTCGGCGGCCGCTTCACGCGCTCCATGAAGCGCTTCGAGAAAGCGCGCGTCTCGTCGTTCATGTCCCAGTAAAAGGCCTCCGCCAGGAGCAGGCCCTGTGCGGTTTCCAACCCGATCGAATCGATATCGGTGACGAAGGCCAGCAACGGCGAGATCTTCTGGCCGCCCTTCATGATGCCGAACTCGGCCGACTGTTTGATGGCGTTGACGGTGTCGCCGCCGGCGTTGGCAAGCCCGATCACCTTGGCCTTGGAGGCCTGCGCCTGAAGCAGGAAGGACGAGAAGTCCGAGGTGTTGAGCGGATGCCGGACATTGCCCAGCACTTTGCCGCCGGCCTTCACCACGACAGTGCTGGTGTCCTTCTCCAGATCCTGGCCGAAGGCATAGTCTGCGGTGAGGAAGAACCAGGTGTCGAGGCCGGACTTCACAGCGGCAAGTCCGGTCGTGTTGGCCTGCGCAAAAGTGTCGAAGACGTAGTGCACGGTATAGGGGCCGCAGGCCTCGTTGCTGAGGCGGATCGAGCCCGGGCCATTGAAGATGACGATCTTGTTGCGCGCTTTCGCGATCTCGCCTGCTGCAAGCGCGGTGGCGGAGGCCGCGACGTCGTAGATCATCTCGACGCCCTGGTTGTCGATCATGTCGCGCGCGATGTTGGCGGCAAGGTCCGCCTTGTTGAGGTGATCGGCTGCGAGGATCTCGATCTTGCGGCCCAGCACCTCGCCGCCGAAATCCTCCGCCGCCATCTTGGCCGCCATCTCGCTGCCAGGACCGGTGATGTCGGCGTAGAGGCTCGACATGTCGAGAATGCCGCCGAGCTTGAGAGGCGGCTTGTCCTGGGCTTTGTCCTGGGCTTGCGCCGTGCTCGCGACCAACGCCGCGATGAAAATGCCGGACAAAATCCTCTTCATGGCAAACCTCCCTTATCGCGCCGTACTCTGATGGCGGCTTGATTATTGGTATTGGCGAGATCATGCAGCATGCGTCAGGGTGCAGCAAGCGCTGCAGCATCGCGAGGTGAGACGTTTGTTTTCCGCAAAATGGAATGACTTCGCAGGGTGGGCAAAGGCGCAAACGCGCCGTGCCGGCCAATTTCCTCGAACAACGAGTGTGGTGGGTACGCTTCGCTTGGCCCACCCTACGATACTCATCGCAGCAGCGCTTCTCGCGACCTGTCACGACACAGCCTTTGCCGCTGCCTGCCAGTTCGAACCGCAGGGCGAAGGACGCGTCGCCGACATCGTCGATGCGCGCAGCTTGCGTCTCGATGACGGGCGCGAGGCGCGCCTCCTCGGCATCGAGCCGACTGCAACGACGAAGCAGGCGCTGGCCGCGATGCTCGCCGGCCGCGACGTTCGCCTGCGCGGCACCGATGACACGCCGGACCGCTATGGCCGTCAGCCAGCGCTGGTTTTCGTCGGCGAGAGCGACACCTCCGTACAGGCCCTCCTGTTGTCCCAGGGTGATGCAATCGTCTCCGCCGAGATCGCAGACAAGGACTGCGCGGCAGCCCTGATGGCGGCAGAGGCCGAGGCGCGTCGCGGAAAAAAGGGCAGCTGGGCTGACCCATTGGTCATAAAAAACGCGGAAAGTCCGGACGATATTTTGACCGGGATCGGGCGCTTCGTAGTGGTCGAGGGTAAAGTCCTCTCCGTCCGGCAAGCTGGGGCAACGACTTACCTCAACTTCGGCCGGAACTGGACACGCGGCTTTGCTGTGACTATTTCAAGGCGCATGGTTCCGGCCTTCGAGAGCGCTGGGATCGTTCTCAAGTCCCTGGAAAATCGAAAGATTCGAGTCCGGGGTTGGGTCGAGGGAAATGTTGGGCCGCGGATTGACGCGCTCCGGGTGGGACAGATCGAATTGCTGGGCACGAACTAGCCGGGGTAAGGCCTTAAGGCCAGGCACGGGTTAAGCGACGTGGATGGGGTTTTGGGACGCGGAACAGAGGTGAGCCGCCGCCTTCGGGCTGCGCCGGCTGCGCTTTGCCTCGGTCTATCTTTTGGCCTCGGGACGCTGCTCTCGGGCTGCGGCGACATGGGCCGGTTCCAGACCGCGGCCCCGCCGGTCGTCGCACCGCCCAAGCCGAAGCCCGCGGTGGCGCAGACGCCGGCCACGGAGAAGGAACACGAGCGCATCCTTGCCAGCTATGGTGGGGCCTACGACGATCCCCGGCTCGAGCAGCTCGTCACCAAGACGGTCGAGCGCCTGGTCGCGGCCTCCGATCGTCCCGACCAGGGCTACAAGGTCACGATCCTGAATTCCGGCGCGGTGAATGCCTTCGCGCTGCCGAACGGCCAGCTCTATGTCACGCGCGGCCTGCTCGCACTTGCCAGCGACACCTCCGAACTGTCGTCCGTGCTCAGCCATGAGATGGCGCATGTGCTGTCCAAGCACGCCGCGATGCGCGAGGACCAGGCGCGCCAAGCTGCGATCGTCACCCGCGTCGTCACCGACATGAGCAACGATCCCGAGCTCACCGCGCTCGCGCTCGCCAAGACCAAGCTCACCATGGCGAGCTTTTCGCGCAACCAGGAATTCGAGGCTGACGGCATCGGCGTCGGCATCTCGGCGCGGGCGCATTTCGATCCCTATGGCGCGGCGCGCTTCCTCTCGGCGATGGAGCGCAACGCCGAGCTGAAGGCCGGCAAGAACGCGCTCGATCCGCGCGCGCAGGACTTTACCTCCTCGCATCCGGCTACCCCCGAGCGCGTACAGAACGCCCAGTCGATCGCGCGGCAATATGCAGCGCCGGAGGGCGCCGAGCGCGACCGCGAGGCCTATCTCGGCGCGATCGACAACATAGTCTATGGCGAGGACCCGAGCGAAGGCTTTGTTCGTGGCCGCCGTTTCCTGCACCCCAAGCTCGGCTTCACCTTCCAGGCGCCCGACAACTTCACGCTCGACAACACCGCGCAAGCGGTGATCGGCGTGCGCGAGGGCGGCTCACAGGCGATGCGCTTCGACGTCGTGCGGGTGCCGGCCGAGCAGACGCTCGGCGACTATCTCAATTCCGGATGGATGGAAGGCGTCGACAAATCCTCGACCGAGGACATCACCATCAACGGCTTCCCGGCTGCCGCCGTAACCGCCAAGGGCGACCAGTGGCAGTTCAAGGTCTACGCGCTGCGCTTCGGCAGCGACGTCTACCGCTTCATCTTCGCAAGCCGGCAGAAGACCACCGAGAGCGAGCGCAACGCGCGCGAGACGGTGAACTCATTCCGCCGCCTGACGCTCGAGGAAATCCAGGCCGCGCGTCCCTTGCGCATCAAGGTGATCACCGTGCAGCCCGGCGACACCGTGGAATCGCTCGCTCACCGCATGGCCGGCGTCGATCACCCGACCGAGCGCTTCCGCGTGCTCAACGGCCTCGACGCCCACGCGCAGGTGAAAGTGCGCGACCGCGTGAAGATCGTGGTGGATTGAGCTCTCGTAGGGTGGGCAAAGCGCAAGCCTGCCCACCACTTATGTCGCACATCGTGGATAGATGGTGGGCACGGCGCAAGAGCGCCTTTGCCCACCCTACGCACTGGAGTTGGTGCGGCTGCCAGGCAGCTGACTAGTTGCCCGCATCCATATCGCCGCGTTCGCGCTGGCCGCTGAGCCAGAGCGCCATCAGCGTCCACAATGCGCCGGAGAGCAGATAGGCACCCGAGGCAATGACGCCGAGATTGGTGGCGAGCAGGAGCGCGGCGAGTGGCGCAAAACCGGCGCCGAACAGCCAGGCCATGTCGGAGGTGAGCGCCGAGGCCGTGTAGCGGTACATCTGCTTGAAGTTGGAGGCGATCGCGCCGGAGGACTGGCCGAAGGACAGCCCAAGCAGGATGAAACCGAGCACCATGTAGATGGTCTCGCCGAACGCGCCGGCATCGAGCAGTTGCGGGGCAAAGCCGCTATAGACCGCGATTGCGATCGCCGAGCCCATCAGCAGGGACTTGCGGCCGACGCGATCGGCGATGATGCCGGAGGCCACGATCGCCGCGACACCGAAGGCGGCACCGACGATCTCGATCATCAGGAACCTGACCGGGCTTTCATGGGTGAACAGAAATACCCAGGATAGCGGAAACACCGTGACCATGTGGAACAGCGCGAAGCTCGCGAGCGGCGCGAAGGCGCCAAGCATGATGTTGTGGCCTTCGCGCGCGACGGTGTCGGAGATGCGTGAGGGCTGCAGTTCGCGGGTCTCGAACAACGAGGCATATTCCTCCGTCGCGACCATGCGCAGGCGGGCGAACAGCGCCACGACGTTGATGGCGAAGGCGACGAAGAATGGATAGCGCCAGCCCCAGTCGAAGAAATCGTCGGCCGAGAGATTGCCGGCAAAATACGCAAACAGCGCGCTCGCCACGATCAGCCCGAGCGGCGCGCCGAGCTGCGGCACCATGGCGTACCAGCCTCGCTTGTTCGGCGGCGCGTTGAGCGCGAGCAGCGAGGCGAGCCCGTCCCACGCGCCACCCCAGGCGAGACCCTGGGCTGCCCGCGCCAGCGCCAAGAGCCAGATCGCAGCCGCACCGATGTCGCTGTAGCCGGGCAGGAACGCAATCGCCACGGTCGCGGTGCCCAAAAGGAACAGCGCGGCGACCAGTTTTGCGGTCTTGCCGTATTCGCGGTCGATCGTCATGAAAATGACGGTGCCGAGTGGCCGCGTCATGAAGGCGAGCGCGAAGATGGCGAAGGAATAAAGCGTGCCGGTCAGTTCGGTGGCGAACGGAAAGACCAGACGCGGAAACACGATCACCGAGGCGATCGCATAGACGAAGAAGTCGAAGAATTCCGACGTGCGCCCGATAATGACGCCGATGGCGATCTCGCCGGGATTGGCATGGTCATGGCCGTGCTCGCCGGGGTGGATGCCTGCCATTGCGGGGGTCTGTGCGGTCGCCATTCCTGCGCTCTTAACGTCCTGAAAACCAAAGCCGACCACCCCGCGGTCGCCGGGCAGCCTGCCCCTGTCTGGCGCAACCTCCCGCACTGCAACATTGGACAAATTGTCCAATGTCCCAATTGGTGCGCCGCAGCTACGCCTTGGCTGGACTACGAAATTTCCAACAAAAGGCCTACCCGTGTCCCGTTTACGGTTGATCCTCAGGATCTTCGCGCTACTACCTTTGGCTGCCGCGCTCTCTGGCTGCGACTTTGTGGTGCTGGCGCCAGCCGGCGATGTCGCGGCCCAGCAACGCGACCTCGTCATCATCTCCACCGTGCTCATGCTGCTGATCGTCGTGCCCGTGATGGCGCTGACCGTGCTGTTCGCCTGGCGCTACCGCCAGTCCAACAAGTCCGCCCGCTACGAGCCGGAATGGGACCACTCGACGAAGCTCGAGCTCGTAATCTGGTCGGCGCCACTGCTGATCATCATCTGCCTGGGCGCGCTGACCTGGATGGGAACGCATCTGCTCGACCCCTACCGCTCCCTCGATCGCATCGCCGCCAATCAGCGAGTCGATGAGGCGACGGTGCCACTCGAGGTCGATGTCGTCGCCCTCGATTGGAAGTGGCTCTTCATCTATCGCGACTACGGCATCGCCACCGTCAATGAGTTGGCTGCTCCCGTCGATCGCCCGATCGATTTCCGCATCACCGCTTCGACGGTGATGAACTCGTTCTACATCCCCGCGCTCGCCGGCCAGATCTATGCGATGCCGGGTATGGAGACCAAGCTGCACGCGGTGGTCAACCACGCCGGCACCTACAGGGGCTTTTCGGCGAACTACTCCGGCGCCGGCTTCTCCGGCATGCACTTCGCCTTCCACGGCCTCGACGACAAGGGCTTTGGCGAGTGGATCGCGAAGGCCAAAGCTGCCGGCGGATCGCTCGGCCGTAGCGAGTATCTCCAGCTCGAGAAGCCGAGCCAGAACGAGCCGGTGCGCCGCTACGCCAGCGTCGATGCCGATCTCTACCGCCTCATCCTCAACATGTGTGTCGAGCCCGGCAAGATGTGCATGAGCGAGATGATGGCAATCGACGCCAAGGGCGGCGCCGGCCATGAAGGGCTGAACAACACCCTGCCGCTTGCCTACGACAAATATGCCCGCCGCGGTACCGCTTTCGGTCCCGAGCCGAGCTTCGTGGCCAGCACCTGCACGCCTGACGCTCCGCAGGGTCAGACGAGCGCCGCGATCAAGACCCGCGCCGACACCACGCCGCTGCTCGGCGCCGGATTGAAGCGGCCAACCTTCACGCCGCTCAAGTCGACGTCCTTCTTCCTCGGACATCGTCCGAAGTCAGACTCCTAAAGAGATCCAGCATGTCTCCTGATCTTCTCAAGCTCATCTTCGGCCGTCTCGGCATCGATTCGCTGCCGTTCCACGAGCCGATCCTGGTCGGCACCTTCATCGTTGTCGCGCTCGGCGGCATCACGCTGTTCGCCGGCGTCACCTATTTCCGCCTCTGGGGCTATCTGTGGCGCGAGTGGTTCACCACCGTGGACCACAAGCGCATCGGCATCATGTACATGATCCTCGGCATCGTGATGCTGCTGCGTGGCTTCGCCGACGCCTTGATGATGCGCGCGCAACAGGCGCTCGCGTTCGGCGGCTCGGAAGGCTTCCTCCCCGCCCATCACTACGACCAGGTCTTCACCGCCCATGGCGTGATCATGATCTTCTTCGTGGCGATGCCGCTGGTCACGGGCCTGATGAACTATGTCGTGCCGCTCCAGATCGGCGCGCGCGACGTGTCATTCCCGTTCCTGAACAATTTCAGCTTCTGGATGACGGTCGGCGGCGCAGTGCTGGTGATGGCCTCGCTGTTCATCGGCGAATTCGCCCGCACCGGCTGGCTCGCTTATCCGCCGCTCTCGAACATCGGCTACAGTCCCGATGTCGGCGTCGACTATTACATATGGGCACTGCAGGTCGCCGGCGTCGGCACGACATTATCCGGCATCAACCTGATCTGCACCATCGTCAAGCTGCGGGCCCCCGGCATGAGCATGATGCGGATGCCGGTGTTCACCTGGACGTCGCTCTGCACCAACGTCCTGATCGTCGCCTCCTTCCCCGTTCTGACCGTCGTGCTCGCGCTGCTCTCGCTCGATCGCTACATCGGCACCAACTTCTTCACGAACGATTTCGGCGGCAGCCCGATGATGTACGTGAACTTGATCTGGATCTGGGGCCATCCCGAGGTCTACATCCTGGTTCTGCCCGCCTTCGGCGTCTTCTCCGAAGTCACCTCGACCTTCTCAGGCAAGCGGCTGTTCGGCTACACCTCGATGGTTTACGCCACCGTTGTCATCACCATCCTGTCGTACCTGGTCTGGCTGCACCACTTCTTCACGATGGGATCGGGCGCCAGCGTCAACTCGTTCTTCGGCATCACCACGATGATCATCTCGATCCCGACGGGCGCGAAGATGTTCAACTGGCTGTTCACGATGTATCGCGGCCGCATTCGCTACGAGCTGCCGATGCTGTGGACGATCGCCTTCATGCTGACCTTCGTGCTCGGCGGCATGACCGGCGTGCTGCTCGCCGTTCCCCCGGCCGACTTCGTCCTGCACAACAGCCTGTTCTTGATCGCGCATTTCCATAACGTGATCATCGGTGGCGTCGTGTTCGGCGCATTCGCCGGCATCAACTACTGGTTCCCGAAGGCATTCGGCTTCAAGCTCGATCCGTTCTGGGGCAAGCTTTCGTTCTGGTTCTGGGTCACCGGCTTCTACCTCGCCTTCATGCCGCTCTACGTTCTCGGCCTGATGGGCGTGACCCGCCGCTTGCGCGTGTTCGACGATCCTTCGCTCCAGATCTGGTTCGTCATCGCCGCGATCGGCGCCGGCCTCGTCTTCCTCGGCATCCTCAGCATGCTGATGCAGTTCGCGGTCAGCTTCCTCAAGCGCGAGCAGCTCAAGGACGTCACCGGCGATCCTTGGGACGCGCGCACGCTGGAATGGGCAACCTCCTCGCCCCCGCCGGACTACAATTTCGCCTTCACCCCCGTCGTTCACGACAATGACGCGTGGTGGGACATGAAGAAGCGCGGCTACCGGCGTCCGCTCACCGGGTTCAAGCCGATCCACATGCCCAGCAGCACCGGCACGGGCATCATCCTCGCCGGCTTCGCCACCGCGATGGGATTCGGCCTGATCTGGTACATCTGGTGGCTGGCCGCCGCGAGCTTCATCGCGATGCTCGCCGTCGGTATCGGTCACACCTTCAACTACCACCGCGACTTCGACATTCCGGCCGATGAGGTCGTCCGGACCGAAGAAGCGCGCACCCAACTGCTCGCCGGAGCCAAGTAAATGACGATCGCTGTAAAACCCGACCAGTCGGGCGAGCCGCTGTTCTACCTCGCTGACGAGCACCCGCATCCGGGAGGATACAGCACCTCGCTCGGCTTCTGGATCTATCTGATGAGCGACTGTCTCATCTTTGCGATCCTGTTCGCGACCTTCGGCGTGCTCGGCGGCAACTACGCCGCCGGCCCCGCGCCGAAGGATCTGTTCGACCTGTCGCTGGTCGCGGTCAACACCTCGATGCTGCTACTGTCGTCGATCACCTACGGTTTTGCGATGCTGACGATGCAGCAGAACAAGATCGGCCAGACGCAGATGTGGCTCCTGATCACCGGCCTGTTCGGCGCCGCCTTCATCGGCATCGAGCTTACCGAGTTCGCCCACATGATCCACGAGGGCGCAACCCCGCAGCGCAGCGCCTTCCTGTCGGCCTTCTTCACCCTGGTCGGCACCCACGGCCTGCACGTTACCTGCGGCCTGATCTGGCTGGTGACGCTGATGGTGCAGGTCTGGAAGTTCGGCCTGATCGAGGCCAACCGCCGCCGGCTGATGTGCCTGTCGATGTTCTGGCACTTCCTCGACGTGGTCTGGATCGGCGTCTTCACCTTCGTCTATCTCCTTGGAGTTCTGCGATGAGCACCGACACTCACGCCGCACATGCGGCCGATCATCATCACGATGCGCATGCGCATGCGCACGGCTCGCTCTCGACCTATCTCCTGGGCTTCGTGCTCTCGGTCGTGCTCACCGCCATTCCGTTCTGGCTCGTCATGGGCGGAGCGATTCCCAACAAGCACGTCACCGCGCTCGTGATCATGGCTTTCGCTATGGTCCAGATCGTCGTGCACATGATCTACTTCCTGCACATGAACACCAAGGTCGAGGGCGGCTGGAGCATGATGGCGATGATCTTCACCATCGTCATGGTCGTGATCGCGCTGTCCGGCTCGCTGTGGGTGATGAACCACCTCAACGGCAACATGATGCCGGTCCACCAGATGAGCGGGATGAATTGATCGCATCCGTGAGACATGACGAACGGAAAACGCGCAGCCGCACCAGGGCTGCGCGCCCGTCTTTGTGGCTCACGACGCTCTCCCTCCTCGCCATCGCCATCCTGATTGGCCTCGGCGTCTGGCAGATCGAACGGCTCGCCTGGAAGCTGGCGCTGATCGACCGCGTAGAGACGCGCGTTCATGCCGCGCCGACCATGTTGCCGCCGCCCGCGACCTGGTCCGCGGTCACTGCCGCGACCGACGAATACCGCCACGTCAGCGTCGCCGGCCGCCTGCTGAATGACCGGGAGACGCTGGTCAAAGCCGTGACCGAGGAAGGCGCCGGCTTCTGGGTGCTGACGCCGCTTCGGCGCGACGACGGCAGGCTCGTCCTGATCAATCGCGGCTTCGTGCCGGCGGACAAGCGTGATCCCGCGACGCGCGCAGACAGCAGTGCGCCCCATACGATCGAGATCGATGGCCTGCTGCGCATGACCGAGCCGAAGGGCGGCTTCCTGCGCGACAACGATCCCGCGCATGACCGCTGGTACTCCCGCGACGTCGCGGCAATCGCCGCCGCGCGCGACTTGGGCGATGTCGCGCCCTTCTTCATCGACGCCGACGCGGTCCCCAACGCCAGCGTCTATCCGATCGGCGGATTGACCGTGGTCCGCTTTCGCAATAACCACCTGATTTACGCGCTGACATGGTTTGCGCTGGCCTTTATGCTGGCCGGCAAACTTTACGTCACATTCGGCGGCGGACCATTCCGTCGCGGGCGCGTTGTCCACGAAAGGGTCGGCGAGACCGCCGCCCACGGGACGGGATCAGATGCTGGAACGATCGTCGGGCCGACCTGAGAAGGAACAGCTCTCTCTCGGACATGATGCGGCTGCGCTTCCCGCGCAGGCGGACGGCCGCACCGAGCTGACCGCGGCGTCGCTGACCGCGCCAACCGACGACGAGACCAACCGCAAGAACATGGCGCTGCTGATCCAGCTGCGCTGGACCGCAGTCGTCGGCCAGATCGTCACGATCGGGGCGGCGCATTTCGGACTCGGCATCGAGCTGCCGCTTACGCGGATGGGCGCGGTGATCTCGGCGCTGTTGCTGCTCAACATTTCGAGCCTGGTCTGGGTGCGCCATCGCGCAGCGATCACCAACAACGAGCTGCTGGTCGCGCTGATGCTGGACGTCGCAGCGCTCACCGCCCAGCTTTACCTCAGCGGTGGCGCCACCAATCCTTTCACCTCACTGTTCCTGTTGCAGGTTACGCTTGGTGCGGTGCTGCTCGATGCTCGCTCGACCTGGTCGCTGGTGGCGCTGACCTGCGCCGCGTTCGTCTGGCTGACGGTCGCCTACCGGCCGCTGGACCTGCCGCACAACCCCCTGAGCAACACCTACAGCCTGACCGTCGTCGGCATGCTCTTCGGCTTCGCGCTCAACGCGGTGCTGCTGGTGGTGTTCGTGACCCGCATCAACAGGAACCTGCGCGAGCGCGATGCCCATCTGGCGGCGCTGCGCCAGCATGCCGCCGAGGAAGATCACATCGTTCGCATGGGCCTGCTCGCCTCCGGCGCCGCGCATGAGCTCGGCACCCCGCTCGCCTCGCTCTCGGTCATCCTCAACGACTGGCGCCGCATGCCGGATCTCGCAGACGACCGTGAGCTCGCCGAGGATCTCGCTGAGATGGAGACCTCGCTGCAACGCTGCAAGTCGATCGTGACGGGCATCCTGGTCTCGGCCGGCGAAGCCCGCGGCGAGGACTCGGCGCCGACGACGGTGGCCGCGTTCCTGACCGCGCTGGTCGAGGAATGGCGCAACGCGCGCTCGGCGCGCACGCTCTATTTCACCAACACCTTCGGCGAGGACGTTGCGATCGTCTCCGACATCGCGCTGAAGCAGGTGATCTTCAACGTGCTCGACAACGCCTACGAGGTCTCGCGCGACTGGGTCGAGCTCCTGGCCGAGCGCGAGGACGACAAGCTCGTGCTGTCGATCAGCGACCGCGGCCCGGGCTTTGCGCCGGAGATGCTGGCGCAGCTCGGAAAACCCTACCAGTCGAGCAAGGGCCGCGCCGGCGGCGGGCTCGGCCTGTTCCTGGTGGTCAACGTCGTGCGCAAGCTCGGGGGCATGGTGACCGCGGAGAACCACAGGAAGCGCGGCGCCACCGTTCGGCTCGTGCTACCGCTCTCCATGCTCGCCATCGGAGGCGGTTTTGACGCCTGAGCAGTCCCTGATCATCGTCGAGGACGACGCCGGCTTTGCGCGCACGCTTAAACGCTCGTTCGAGCGCCGCGGCTATTCGGTCGTGATCGCGGCCTCGATCGAAGAGGTCCGGAAGGAGCTCGAGGACAAATCATTCGGTCGCGCCGTCGTCGATCTCAAGCTCGGCGGCGCTTCGGGGCTGGCCTGCGTCGAACTCCTGCACACCCATGATCCCGACATGCTGATCGTGGTGCTCACGGGGTTTGCCAGCATCGCCACCGCGGTGGAGGCGATCAAGCTTGGGGCCTGCCACTATCTCGCAAAGCCCTCCAACACCGATGACATCGAGGCCGCGTTCCAAAAAGCCGAAGGCAATGCCGCGGTCGCGCTGGATAGCCGGCCTACCTCGATCAAGACTCTGGAGTGGGAACGCATCCACCAGACGCTGATCGAAACGGATTTCAACATCTCGGAAGCCGCACGCCGGCTCGGCATGCACCGCCGCACGCTGGCACGAAAGCTCGAGAAACGGCCGGTGAAGTGAGCTGACCCTGCCTCGCCGTCATCGTAGGGTGGGTTAGCGAAGCGTAACCCACCACTGTTCATCTTCGCAGAAGGGGAAGAGGTGGGTTACGCTTCGCTAACCCACCCTACGCGGCTGTTGACGTAGGTCGACGGCTGCGAAGGCCCACGCGAGGAGACTGCCCCGTGACCACGCTTGTCGAGCGCCTTGACCTGTCTGCCGTATTGCCGCGTGCGCGCGATCGGCGCGAGACCGAAACCGTCGAGTTTGCACAGGCCGCGCTCGCAGCGGCCAAGCAGGAGGGTCTGCAGCTGGCGGTGCGGGCGCGCTACTTCGCGCTCGCGGTGATCGCTTGCCTGCTCATATACATCAATCCGGTATGGGACCAACTCTACTATGTGGCGCTGCTCGGCGTGTTCGCACTGATTGGCTGGGCGCAGGTCAGGGTTGGCCGGGTCGGCGTGTCGCGGCTGGAACTGGCGCTGCTGTTCTGCGACCTCGCGCTGCTGACGTTCGTGCTCCTGGGGCCAAATCCTTTCGGCTCCGGGCATTGGCCGGCAGCGATGCAACTCCATTTGGGTAACTTCATCTATTTCTTCGTGTTGCTGTCGGGCGCGACGCTGGCCTACTCGTGGCGGACCGTCATCGCCGTTGGCACCTGGACCGCGGCGCTTTGGATCATCGGCGTTGCCTGGGTGTGGTGGCAGCCCGACCCCGATCCCGCGCGGACCGCCCGCATAGCCGCCGCGATCGGCGGTGATCACCGGATGTTTCAGCTGATCTCGCCCAACTCGATCGAGCTCGCGACGCGTATCCAGGAGATCGTCGTGTTCATGATCGTCGCAGTGACGCTCGCCCTGGCGGTGCGTCGCAGCAATGATCTCCTGATCCGTCACGCCGCCGTCGAGCGCGAACGCGGCAATCTCGCGCGCTATTTCTCGCCGAACGTGGTCGACGAGCTGTCGCGGCACGACGAGCCGTTGAGGCAGGTGCGTACGCAAAACGTCGCGGTGCTGTTCGTCGACATCGTCGGCTTCACGGCCTTTGCCGACGCGCGCACGCCGGAAGACGTCGTACGCACCTTGCGCGAATTCCATGCGCTGATGGAGCAGGAGGTGTTCCGTCACAGCGGCACGCTGGACAAGTATCTCGGCGACGGGTTGATGGCGACCTTCGGCACGCCCTTTGTCGGCAGGCTTGATGCCATCAACGCGCTACGCTGCGCACAGGCGATGATGGCGGCCGCGGATCGCTGGAACGAGCAGCGCAAGGCGGCTGGCGAGCCACCGATCCGCGTCAGCTTTGGCCTGCATTACGGCCCCGTCGTGCTCGGCGATATCGGACTGACTTGTCTCGAGTTTGCGGTGATCGGCTCGACCGTGAACGCGGCGAGCCGACTCGAATCCTTGACGCGCACGCTCGGCTGCGCGCTGGTGGCGAGCGACGATCTCGTCAGGCGCGCCAGGATCGAGCTCGGCGAGGCCGAAGCGGCGTTTCGTCCGCTGATAGAACAGACCCCGCAGACTGTCCGCGGCCTCGAGCAGCCGATCGCGATCTGGACGCAGGCGCGTGCCGCTTCAGGCACGGACGTCGTAGCATAGCGGCGGCGGCGTCAATGCGATCTTCTTGACTGAGCCCGCACGCCACTCGGCGACTCGCCAAATCGCGAGTGAAACGATCGATTGAAATAGGAGATATCGGAAAAGCCGACTTCCAATGCGATCTCGGAAATCAATCTCGGGCTCGCGGCCGCCTCCGTGAGAAGCGAGAACGCTCGTTGCAGGCGCAGCTCATTCACCTGAGCGGTAAACGATGATCCCGAGGTTTCAAGCAGCCGTTGCAGATAGCGCGGAGAGACGCCTTGGCTATGCGCGACCGTTTCCAGATTGAGTTCCGGGTCGTCAAAATGAGCAGCGATGTAGTCCAATACGGCGGCCAACCGGGTCGCCACCACCGCGCTGGCGTTGCTCTCGCTCGGCAGGCGATTATCGCTCAGCATCATTGCCGCAAGATCATGAACATGCGTCACCACCAGGCTACGCAGATCGGACGTGGCCAGGCGAAGCTCGTCCCATAGCGGACGCATATAGCTTCTGATGAGCCGCAGGGTGGTCTGCTCGCGCGGGATGGGCTGCATCGTCGGCTCATCGATATTGCTCAGGCGCGACGCAAGCTCGGCCCGCGGGATCACCAGAGCGAAGTAGCTTCCTTCTGCAAAGCTCGCGCTCCCGGTACTCCTGTGATGCACTGCGACTGCGTCGCCCGTGCGCAGCGTCACTTCCCGGCCCCGCTGAGATACGACACAGTCTTTCGTCATGTTTATGATGAGGGCAATGGATCCATCAGCATCCGCCGCATCGCTGGTGCGACGAAACCGAAGCGGCGATGACGTGGAAGAGAACGCATTCAGCCCCGGCAGGGTACGCAACGTCGACCGGGCGTGGAATGGAATATCCGACAACGGCTCGATATCGACCCGAAGAATCTTGTCGCCGAATTCCTGGCGCCACATGGACAGGCGCTCTCGCTGGGGAAACTTGTCAGTCGAAAGTCGAAATGTTGCGAGTTCAGGCAAGCATTCCGACGTCTGGTGCTTTCCTGTTTCACTCATGAACTTCGACCTCAGACTCGCCTCGAGACCTCGCTAGGCAAGAGCGGGGTCCAGACGTTAGACGCTGAAAAAACCCGTTGTCGCACGCACCGGCTGGTACTCCACTCCGGAAGAGCGTCGAGGCATCTGCTGACTGACTCGATCACTCCTTCGATCAGGACACAGTCGGCAACTGATTCAGCCGAACCACAATCCGAGCGTGTTGACAATTCACGTACCCAGGTTCGGTGCTGCCGTTCGCAATTGACCAAGAAGATCTGCCGTTCGTTCGCTAGAGTGGCAAGTTATGGAGTGCAGGAAAATAGCATATTTCAATTTATCGTGGCGGGATGTGAGCTGGTTCACTCTTCGCGGATAGCCGATGGAAGGAGATTGCCATGAAGAAGATGTTCTTGATGGTTGCGATTGCGCCGGCGATGGTAGTCGGCTTCTCAGCGGGGGCAGCAGAACTTCCAAGCTTTGAACTCATGGGCTTTCCGATCACTTGGCACCAGGTTGCTGTGATGGGGGCATCCGGGGTCCAGGAGCAGTCTCCCGCTCCGACGCTGGAATTTGCTGGCATGCCCGCTTCTCCCCATCAGATCGCCGTACTGACTCCACGTCAGAACATGATCGCGCTGCACAAGGGGCCGAAACTGACCACGATCGGGTTCTCTTCGCGCTAGCAGCGCGGCCTGTGAGATCCCGATCCCGCTACCAGTCTCAACTTTACCGATGCCATTTTGACGCAAGCATGATTTCAGGAGCCGCCTCGGGCATTCTTCTATCCGGGGCGGCGGCGACGGAGCCCGGTGTGCCATTTCGCCACACAGTGACAGGTTACCTCCGTCTGCGCGATCAAGTTGGACCCGCGCGCGTCGTCTGAGCCCATGCATGCAAGTACAACCCGAACGAGGACCTCCCATGCGCAAGTATGTCTGGCTCCTGAGGGTGCTGATCGCAGGCGCTATCGCCGGAGGCGACTTCGCCAGTACGGCCGTCGGCAATCTCGGATATCAGTTGGCCGACAAGGACGCCTTGCCCGCCGTTGATGCCGAGCTCGCCATTGCCGTTGACGTCTCCTATTCGATGGATGAGGACGAACTTCGTGTCCAACGCGAGGGTTATGCGCAGGCCGTCACCTCCGAGGAATTTCTCGAGGCGCTCAAGGCCGGGCCGACCAAGAGGTTGGCCGTGACCTATTTCGAGTGGTCCGCATCGGATGATCAGAAGATCATCGTGCCCTGGAGGCTCGTCGACGGCCCGGAATCCGCGGATGCGCTGGCCGCCGAGATCATGCGAACGCCGGTTCGCCGGGGATCCCGCACGTCGATTTCCGGTGCGATCCAGTTTGCAATACCGCTGTTTGACCAAAATCAGTATCGCGGGCTGCGACGCGTGATCGATATTTCCGGTGATGGTGCGAACAACGAGGGCCCCCCTGTTACCCAGGCGCGGAATGCGGCGCTGGCGAAGGGCATCACCATCAACGGCCTGCCGATCATGATGAAGCGAACGACCGTCTCGATGATGGACATCGATAACCTTGATATCTACTACGAGGATTGCGTGATCGGAGGCCCAGGCTCGTTCATGCTGGCAATCAGGGAGCGCGAGAGATTCAAGGAGGCAATCCGGACCAAGCTCACGCTGGAGGTCGCCGGCCGAACGCCGGCGTACCGGATCGTCCCGGTGGCCGAAGAAGGGCCGAGGATATCCTGTGGCATTGGCGAGGACATCTGGGAGAGACGAAGCCGATGGTGAGCATCGGCAACGGCTCTTTCTGGTTAAGAGCAGGCCTCAGCTGCGATCAACGCTCATAGCCGCGGCAAACAGGTGGCGAATGGGCGAGTGAGGGAGACCTATCGGCTCGACGCGCCCGATCGCAGGAAAGAAACTATTCTTGCCCTGTCGTCGGCAGATGCAAGTCCACCAAATGGCTTCATGCTGTTGCCCGGCACCAGATCATCCGGATCAGCGATGAAGCGCTCGAGCTTTTCTTCGTCCCACACGAAGTCGGCGCTCTTCATCGCGCTGGAGTAGTTGTAATCCGGCAGCGAGCCGGCCTTCCTTCCGAGGATCCTGTACAGATGCGGGCCCAGGCGATTGTCGCCGTCCTTGATCGTATGGCAGGTCCGACATGAATTGTTGAACGCACGTTGTCCTGAGGCGGTATCGACGCTTTGTCGTGCCGGCTGCTGTGCATGGGAGGGCGAATGCAGCATGTACGCGCCCCCGCTGAGGGCCAGGAGTGCGCCCACCAGACCGATGCGCTGCACACGCGCGTCTTGCCACCGGATGGATTTCGACAAGGCAAGGCGTGCCAGGAGTTGCGGCTGCTTCATTTGATCACCTCGCCAGCGCAGCGATTGTGCGGCTCAAGGCGGCTTCGAAGTCCCGTATCTCACTGCCATCTTGCAAGTGGCGGAGCGGGGCCGGAATTCAAATGAAATTGTCTGCCAGGGCCGTTTCGCTACCTCGTTCCATACGCGCGGTCACCGGCATCGCCGAGGCCCGGCACGATGTAGCCGTGCTCGTCAAGCCCTTCGTCGACGGCCGCCGTCCAGATCGGCACGTCCGGGTGCAGGCCGCGAATCCGCTCGAGGCCTTCGGGTGCGGCGATCAGGCAGGCCAGGCGGATATCCTTCGCGCCCCGCTCCTTCAACCGGTCGACTGCGGCTACCGCCGTGTTGGCGGTTGCGACCACCGGCGTCACCACGATCGCGAGCCGTTCGCCGAGGTCCGACGGCGACTTGAAGAAATATTCGACCGCCGCGAAGCTGTGCGGTTCGCGGTAGAGTCCGATATGGGCGACGCGCGCAGTCGGGACCAGATCCATCATGCCGTCGACGAACGTCGTGCCGGCGCGCAGGACCGGAACGAACACCAGCTTCTTGCCGGCGATCTTTGCCGACTGCATGCGCGCAAGCGGCGTATCGACGACGACCTCGGCGAGCGGAAGATCGCGCGTGACTTCGTAGCACAGGAGCATGCCGATCTCTTTGACCAGCTCGCGAAAGGATTTCGTCGAGATGGACTTGTCCCGCACCAGCGTCAGCTTGTGCTGGACCAGCGGATGATCGACGATCGTGACGCCTTCCATGACGTGATGCTCCTGAAATTATCGGCGCGCATTGCGACAGGTTCGGCCCATGCGCTAGAAAACCGTGCCGTCGCTGATCACCTTGAGTGGCGGCGCGCCATCGGGACGGCGCGCGAACGCAATGGCGCGGCCCGCGGCCCAGGTGCCGCCTTCCAGAATGCTGGCGAGAGGCAATGACCCCGGCGGGCGGCCGAGTTTTGCGCGGACGTGGCCTGCGAGCCGGTCGAGCAGCGCGACCGTCAGCGCGCGCCACTCCACGACGAGCAGCGAATCCACCGCGTGCGCACGTTCGGCGTCGGCGTCGTCGCGCAGACGGAGCACCTCATGATCGACGAACAGGCCGCCGTTGCGGTATTCGGCAAGCCCGGTGAGGCCATCGATGTCGGTCACGTCAAGGCCTGCGCGCTGCAAGGGTTCGATCAGCGAATAGCTCAGCCACTGTGACAGCTTGTGCAGGGGCACGAGACCGGTCGTCGCGTCATCGGTCTTGATCGCGGGGTGACGCCAGCAATCGCCGAGCGGAATGCCGGCAAGCTCCAGTCGCGACGGCCAGATCGATCCGAGCTGGTTCAGCACTTCGGCGAGAATGACCGGTGCGGCGATTGAGCCGCTCGCGGCCCTTGCCGCGAGATGATCGAACAAGCCGCCCGGACGCGGCCGATCACGCGTACCGAAGACCTGCGGGCGTGACGCCACCAACTGCCCCAAGCGCCGCAACAAATCCGTGCGTCCCTCAAGGCCCAGCAGCGGATTGCTGTCCGTGACCTGAAAGCCAGACTCGAGCCGCGCAAATGGGAGTTGCGAGATCACATCCGCATCGACGCGGAAGGGAGAGGGCGGGTCACCGGAAAACGCCCCGCCCGCGAACATGTCGAGGCTTGCCAGCGCAAGCCCCTCCGAGCGGCTGATCGCCCGCCCCGTCGTCGCGTCGCGATAGCGCCATGCAGCGCCAGCGCCCGCATCCAGCAGCACGCTGACGATGGCAAGATCGAATTCAGCACGCGCCCGCGCGGCGCGATCCGGCCAGGACACGGTGTCAGCAAGGCGCGACCAACGGTCGGCGCCACCGAGGACGAAGTGCCGCCACCGCGCGTGAAAGGGAATATCCAGTGCAGGATAGGACCGTCGCGTGACAGCGAGCACGGCATCCACGACCGCGTCCATGCGATCGAGATGAACCGTGAAATGCGTCAGTCCGTCGCTCAGGCCGATCTCGAGCATCTGCGTCGCGCGCGCGCGGACCACTTCCGCTGAAAGCAGCGATCGGGCCTCTCGTTCTGTGGCCGCCGCCATCACGTAACTCAATATTTCTCCAGCGAGCGTCCGACCGTGTCGGTCAAATCCTTCGCCGTTGGGATCTCTTCGGCGTAATATCCAGCCGCCTTCTTGGCGGCGATCTCGACATGCGCATCCGCCGGAATGAGCTCCAGCGGAATCGGCACGCGCTCGACGATATCGATGCCCTGCCCCGTGAGCGCGTCATATTTCATGTCGCTCATCGACAGGAAGCGATCTATGCGCTTCAAGCCGAGCCAGTGGATCGTATCCGGCATCAGTTGCTGGAAGCGTGCGTCCTGCACGCCGGCCACGCATTCGGTCCGTTCGAAATAGGCGGCGGCCGCGTCGCCTTCCTCCTGGCGCTTGCGCGCGTTGTAGACCAGGAATTTCGTGACCTCGCCGAGCGCGCGCCCTTCCTTGCGATTGTAGACGACGAGCCCAAGCCCGCCCTCCTGCGCGCCGCGCGCGCATTCCTCGATGCCGTGAATGAGGTAGGGGCGGCAGGTGCAGATGTCGGAGCCGAACACGTCGGAACCGTTGCATTCGTCGTGCACGCGGCAGGTGATCCTGGTGCGATGATCGGGCAGCTTGGTCACGTCGCCGAACAGATAGATCGTGGTGCCGCCGATCGGTGGCAGGAACACCTTCATGTCGGGCCGCGTCACGAGCTCGGGGAACATGCCGGCGGTCTGCTCGAACAGGGTGCGCCGCAGCTCGGTCTCCGTCGTGCCGAAACGCACGGCAAGGCCCGGCAGATACCAGACCGGATCGATCGCGATCTTCACCACCGACACGCTGCCATTGGCGTGCACGACCTCGCCATCCGGCTTCAGCCGTTTGGCAACCAGCGCGCCGCGGATTTCCGGCAGATCCAGCCGCGCGCGCGTCACCGCGATGCTCGGGCGGATATCGGCCCCTTCGGCGATTTCCTTGCGGAAATTCTCGGCGACGAGATGTCCCCAGGGATCGAGCGCGACGATCTTTTCCGGATCGCTCCATTGCGGGAACGGACCGATGGTCGCGGCCGGAAACGTGTTGGTGAGATCGGGACGCCGGATCGGGTCGAGGGCGCCGGAGGAGACCGCGAGCGCACGATAGACGGCATAGGAACCGCCATGGCTGCCGATGACGTTGCGGTCCTGGGCTCGCGATACCGTGCCGACGATCGGCCCACGCGCACGCGCGTCCGCGGCGCCCCACTGGATCGGGAAGGCCGCCTTTCCACCCGGCTCCGGATGGGAGGTGAGGCGGATATGTTCGGTGCGGTTCGAGCGACTCATAACCAGGCTCCTATAAAGCCAACGGCCCGCCTGTCGGACGGGCCTAGCGCGGTCAGAGGGCAAAGCCATTCATGACCGATCTCAATAACATAGCAGTTCATCTCTTAATCGCCAGTGTTGTAACGAACGGTTGTTCCCGCATTCTCCGGCGCGCGGCAGCGCGAGCCGGACCCAAAAGGAGGATGAATGAGTGGATACGCAATGCCTGCGCGGGCGTGACACCGGGTTGATCGCAGGTTTCGCGATACCTGTTCGGATTTGGCGCAGAGGGTCAAGCGTCGTCGCCAAGAGCACGCAGATGGGGTCGAACCCGCCGACCGAACGACGCGACCAACGCGCATGATGTTGACATTGCTGATGAAGTCGCGCTTCCTCGCTGTCGTGCTGGGCAGGGCCGCGCGTCAGCTGACACCTGCCATCGAGGCCGATCCGTTGAACATGGACACGATCGCCCAGGCGCTCGATGCGAGGCTGACAGCCGCGACGGCCCGACAGGCCAGCTTGAAGGAGCGGATGGAGGACGTGCTTGCGCGCGCCGCCGTGGCGGCCGGCAATAGCGCAGATGAATTCGTCGATCGCGACGACGACGACAAGGAGCGACTGCGAGGCCTCGAGATGGAGCTGATCAACGGCGAACGAGAGCTGAAGGAGCTCGTCGCTCAGATCGGCCACCTCGAGTTTCTAAAGGCCGAGCTGATCGCGCGCTTTCCCGACTGCAAGCCGGTCAAGCCCGTCCGGAAATCCGCATCGTTGACCCGGAGCTGGCCTCGGCTTCGACGCCAGCTCCCGCATCTTGCGGAAGCAAGCAATCGGCGCTGATGCAAGCCGATCACAACTCAAGAAGCTGCTGATGGATCAAGTGTCCGCCGCCAAAACACAAAGCCCGGCCGAACGGCCGGGCTTTTGAATGCTTGCGCGAACGAAGCTGCTTATGCTGCCTCGTCGGCGACCGCCGTATCGTCGCCATCGGTATCGTCGATATCGCCCTCGGTGTCCGCATCGGCTTCGCCTTCGGCGGCTTCGGCCTTGGCACCGGTGCGGCGCGGGCTCTTGGCGAGCTGCGCCTCGATCTCCTTGACCGCCTCGGTTTCGGTCGAGTGCTGCACCACCGCAATCTCGCGGGAAAGACGATCGAGCGCCGCTTCATAGAGCTGGCGTTCGGAGTAGGACTGCTCGGGCTGCGATTCGGAGCGGTAGAGGTCGCGCACGACTTCCGCGATCGCGACGATATCGCCCGAATTGATCTTCGCTTCGTATTCCTGGGCGCGGCGCGACCACATGGTGCGCTTGACGCGGGCGCGGCCCTTCAGGGTCTCCAGCGCCTTCTTGACCAGCGCGGGCTCGGACAGCTTGCGCATGCCGACATTGGCGACCTTCGCGGTCGGAACGCGCAACGTCATCTTGTCCTTGATGAAGTTGATGACGAACAGCTCGAGCTTGGCCCCGGCGATCTCCTGCTCCTCGATGGCCAGGATCTGGCCGACGCCGTGAGCGGGATAAACGACGAATTCATTGGCCTTGAAGCCCTGGCGCTGGGTCACGACCTTCTTTTCCTCGACCTTCGGCGCAGCGGCGGCCGGCTTCACAGCGGGCTTGGCGGCAGCGACGGGGGTCTTGGAAGCGACGGGTGCCTTGGGCGCGGCGGCAACAGGCGCTTTCACGGCAGGCTTGACCGCAGCCTTGGCAGCCGCAGGCTTGGAAACGGTCGCTTTCGCGGCCGGCTTGGCAGTCTTGTGAGGCATTGCGCTTCTTTTCTTCGAGGACTTTGCAGCCGTGTGCTTAGTCGCGGCACGACCCTTGGATGCGGATGCGCTACGGCTGGCCGTGGCGACTTTTTTGGCATCCTTATGGGACGCCTTAGCAGAAGTACTCTTTTTACGCGTTTTCTGTGACACAGCCTGCGCGCGGAAAACTGCCACGCCCCTGTTCGTCATGAGGTTTCACGGGAACCCAGAGGGGCCAACGGGGCTGACGGGGTTCGGCTAATGTGCCCAATATAGCACATTTCCCGCAAAAATCAATGATTTAGGGGTTTTTTGACCTGTTTATGGCGCTGACTAAGGTATTAGGGTTAAGTTTGATCCGAGTTAGTCTCCAGAACCGGGGTTTTGAGAAAAATATTTCTCAAACTTGCCTTCCTTGCCGTCGAATTCCTTCGCATCCTCCGGCGAATCTTTCTTCTGGGTGATGTTCGGCCAGCTCTTGGCGTATTCGGCGTTCACTTCCAGCCACTTTTCGAGGCCCGGTTCCGTATCCGGCTTGATGGCGTCCGCCGGGCATTCCGGCTCGCACACGCCGCAATCGATGCATTCGTCAGGATGGATGACCAGCATGTTCTCGCCCTCGTAGAAGCAATCTACTGGGCAGACCTCGACGCAGTCGGTGTACTTGCACTTGATGCAGTTTTCAGTGACGACGTAAGTCATCCACAACGCTCCGAAAAGCTCTCTCAAATTCGCGGCTTGCGTAGCGCGTAAACACCCACGCCGCAAGGTCGGGAACGGCCGATCATGACCGGTTTTCGCAAGTCTTCGGCCAAGAAGTGAACGTGAGACGCAATTAATTACGCTTTGCGCTCGTTCAACTCCTCATACAGCACACGCGCGGAGTTTGCATCGCCGCGCCGCTCGTTGAACGCGATCACCTTCATGACCCGCACGGTGCGATCGAGCGCGATGGTCAGGACGTCGCCGATCTTGATCGCGTGTCCGGGCGAGGTCTCGCGCATGCCGTTGACGCGGACATGGCCGCTTTCGACGAGCTCGGCCGCAGAAGTGCGCGCCTTCACCACGCGCGCGTGCCACAGCCATTTGTCGAGTCGCTGGCGCTCGGTCGTGGCGCTATTCCTTTTGACGCGTTTTCTTCACGCGAACCGCTCCGCACTTCGCTCGAAAACGCTGCGCTACTCCTTGCGGCCGGCGAGCTGCTCTTTCAGCGCGGCGAGCTTTGCGAAGGGCGAGTTCGGATCGATGGGCCGATCGCGTTCGCGCGGGGAAGCGCTGGAGGCATAGGGGCGATGCGACGGACCGGATTCGCGGTCGCGACGATCGCGGCCCTTGTCGCGGCCACGGCCGCCGTCGCGCTCGCCGAACTTGCCCTTGCCCCGATCGCGATCCTTGTCGCGGTCCTTACGTTCCTGGCCCTCGAAGCGGCGGCCCTTGTCATCACGCGGCTCACGACGCTCGCCGCTTTGGCCGCCACCCTGGCCCTCTTCGCGTCCCTTGCGAAACTCCTTGCGACCGCCACCGTGACGATGGCGCTCGCCAGGCTTCGCGGCATCAGTGGCTGCGGCTTCGCCCTCTGCGGGGGCTGCCTGGGCGCCTTCCTGCGGACGCGGCTGGTGGTGATGGCGCGGGCGGTGCCGCTCGTGGCGCGGCTTGCGGTCCTCGTGGCGGCCGCCGGGACGCCAGACCTCGACGAGCTGCGGCTCGGCGGGGGCGGCTTCTGCCGCAGCTTCCGCAGGCGCGGCAGCATCGGAAGATGCGGCGGCTTCCACGGCGGCGGCAACATCGGCCGGCGCAGCCTCGGTGGCGGCTTCGACGGTTGCAGCTTCATCAGCCGGCGGCGCGATGCCGGGCGCATCCTCCGGCGTTACCGGCGCATCGGGCGTAGCGTCGAGCGTGGGCTCGGCATGAGGCTCTTCGTCATGCTGCTCCATGCCCGGAGCGTCCTCGACGGTAACCGGCTCGGCCGCTGCCTCAATGGCAGGCACCGCGTCATCCGCCGACAGTTCGGCAACGGCTTCCGCTGCAGCCTCGCTCGACGTTTCGGCGCTGCCTTCGACAGGCGCTGCCTCAGGCACGACCGTCTCGGCAACAGCCGGCTTCGGCGGCAGCGGCGGGCGCTTCTCCATGCGATAGCCAAGCGCGCGCAGCACGGAGGCGAAATCCTCGCCAGCCGAGCCCGTGAGCGAGGTCATCGCCTGCGTCACGACGAAGCTGCGGCCGTCGAACGCGCCGGCGGGCTTTTCGCCGGGCGAAGTCTCGCGCCAGGCCAGCGCCGGGCGGATCAGATCGGCAAGGCGCTCCAGGATATCGACGCGCACCGCGCGTTCGCCGCACTGCTTGTAGCCGAGCACGCGATAGGCATCGCGCGGCAACGCTTTGTCGGTGGGGAACGAGGTGCGGCCCGAGCTTGCCAGATGCTGTGCGCCCGACAGCGCCGACAGATCGACATTGTCGTGCTTGAGCGCCCAGAGCAGCGCGGCGAGCGCACGCCCGGCGGGCTTCAAGAGCTGCGGGAAATAGAGGTGATAGGCGCCGAACCGCACGCCGTATTTGCGCAGCGTCGCGCGCGAGGGCTGGTCGAGATCCTTCAGCTCATTGGCGATCTTCGGCCGCTCCAGAACGCCGAGCGCCTCGACGAGCTGATAGGCGATGCCGCGGGCGATGCCGGTGACGTCCTCGGCCTTCGACAGCTCGAACATCGGCCCGAGCAGCTTTTCGATATGCGTCTTGAGCCAAAGCTCGAGCCGCGCCTGCACTTTTTCTCGCGGGGGCCCGGTGAGACGCTCATCGGAAATGATGCGCAATCGCGGATGCAGCGCTTCCTCTGCGGCGACGAGGCGCGCGACCGCATCGCCGGTCCAGCGGATGGTGCCTTCCGAGGTCAGCACGAATTGCTCGTCGGGCGCAGCGGAGAGCTTCTCGGCACGTGCATTGATCTCGCCGGCGAGCACCGCCTGCGCCGCAGCCTGCAAGGCTTTCGCATCAGATCCTGCTTCCGCAGCATCCGGTGCAAAGGTGAACCCATCGAGGCGGCCGATGACGTGGCCTTCGACGATGACTTCGCCGGTCTTGCCGATTTCAGTATTCAAGCTCGTGTTCTCCCGCAGGCGGCGCATCAATACACTGGTACGACGATCAACGAAACGCTCTGTAAGCCGTTCATGGAGCGCATCTGACAATTTATTTTCGACCTCCCGCGTCACCCCCTGCCAGCGTTCGGGGTCTTTCAGCCAGTCCGGGCGGTTGGCGACGAAGGTCCAGGTGCGGATCTGCGCGATCCGGCCCGACAGCGTGTCGATGTCGCCGTCGATGCGGTCGGACTGGTCGACCTGGGCGGCGAACCAGGAATCGGGGATGCAGCCCTTGTCGATCAGGAAGCCGTAGAGCGTGGTGACGAGCTCGGCATGGGCCGCCGGCGAGAGTTTTCGGTAATCGGGGACCTGGCAGGCCTCCCACAGCCGTTCCACCGCCGCCTTGCCGTGCGCCTTGTCGCGGACCTCGCCGTCGCGGGCGGCGTGATCGAGCACGCGCATGTCCTCGGCAATCGGCGCGCGCGTCAGTGCCTCATGGCCGGGGGCCAGATTGAGCGAGACCTGCAGCGCGCCGAGCGAGGAGAAATCGAGCTTCGAGTTGCGCCATTGCAGCACCTTCACCGCATCGAAGGTGTGGTTCTGGAGCGCGTTGACGAGCTCGGGCTCGAACGGCGCGCAGCGGCCCGTTGTTCCGAATGTACCGTTGCGCGTGGCACGGCCCGCGCGGCCCGCGATCTGCGCGAACTCGGCCGGCGTCAGGCGGCGGAACTGATAGCCGTCGAACTTGCGGTCGGAAGCAAACGCGACGTGGTCGACGTCGAGATTGAGGCCCATGCCGATCGCGTCGGTGGCAACGAGGTAATCGACGTCGCCGTTCTGGAACATCGCCACTTGCGCATTGCGCGTGCGCGGCGAGAGCGAGCCGAGCACCACGGCAGCGCCGCCATGCTGGCGGCGGATCAGCTCGGCGATCGCGTAGACTTCGTCGGCCGAGAACGCGACGATCGCGGTGCGCCGCGGCTGGCGCGTGATCTTGCGATCGCCGGCAAATTCAAGGCTGGAAAGCCTGGGACGCGTGATCATGGAGGCGCCGGGCAAGAGGCGCTCGATGATCGGGCGCATGGTGGCTGCACCCAGCAGCAGCGTCTCGTCGCGGCCGCGACGGTTGAGGATGCGATCGGTGAAGACGTGGCCGCGCTCGAGATCGGCGGCGATCTGCACTTCGTCCACCGCAAGGAAGGACACATCGAGATCGCGCGGCATGGCCTCGACGGTCGAGACCCAGTAGCGCGGATTCCTCGGCTTGATCTTTTCCTCGCCGGTGACGAGCGCGACGCTCTCTACGCCGGCGCGATCGGCGATCTTGTTATAGACCTCGCGCGCGAGCAGCCGCAGCGGCAGCCCGATCATGCCGGAGGAATGCGCGAGCATCCGCTCGATGGCGAGATGGGTCTTGCCGGTATTGGTCGGCCCGAGCACCGCAGTGACGCCCGCGCCAGGCGCGCGCTCGGAAGCGAAGGAGGAGGGAGGAAAGGCCATTCTGGGGGATTAGCTAGTCGTGATTGGGCGGTTTGTCAGTGGCGATTGGTGGCGAAGTGCGCGCCACACATACCGTTGTCATCGCTTGCTCCGCTGTCATGCCCCGGCTTGACCGGGGCATCCAGTACGCCGCGGCTTCTCGGTTCAATCACAGGCGTCTCGGAGTACTGGATCGCCCGGTCAAGCCGGGCGATGACGACGGAGTGAGTGGAGAGACTCCCCGCCTCCCCCGCAACTGTCTCATTTTGCAACGCTTTCTCGCCCACGCTTAAGCTTCGGAACGACTCCGGAACGAATCGCGGCCGAATCGCTGACTCCCCTTTGCTTCCGGATTCGTTCACGCAGCATCTCGTGCCAAGTCGATTTCGGGTGCACTAGATGGAGTTTTGGCCGTCGGCACAAGCGGCGTTTTCGGGGCGAGTTCCTTAATGTTGGGGACGGGAGGGAGTCGAATCAGAATCGACTGAGAGTCAAATGGATTCATGTGGCCCAACCCTCCCCTGGAGGGGCAGGGTCGGCGCGAAGCGCCGGGGTGGGGTGATCTCTCCACGCAGGCACTGTTGAGGTGGAGAGACTTTCACCCCACCCCGCTCGCGCGACGCGCGATCGACCCACGAGCGAGCTACGCTCGTCTCGGACCCCTCCAGGGGAGGGTGAAAGCGGCGTCACACACGCCTCGCTCATTTCGGCGAAAACAACCCCATGCACAGTAGGGATAGACAAGCGGGGCCGCGCTTTCCACCATTTGTAGTGGGTCCACCATCGTCAACGCGTAGCCCGTATGGAGCGGAGCGGAATACGGGGGACCCTCGGGGCGGCACGACCCCGGATTTCGCTTCGCTTCATCCGGGCTACGGGACGACGGCCCGCCCTATTGCGTCTTCGCGACCTTGGGCGGCTGGGGGACGGTGATGAAGCTGGTGGCTTCCAGCATGGCCGGGCCCAAGGGGGTCGGGATCTTCACCCAGAACGGCACCAGGATGCGGGTGCCGGCCACCGGCGCAAACGCAATCTCGATGTTGCGCTGGGCGGCGAGGTATTTGATGACCGGACGATCGGGGATGTAGCCGGCGACGGGCACGAAATAGAGCGCGCAGACCACGACCGGGCCGCGATAGCCCTTCTCCGCCTTCACGCTCTCCATGCGCTTGAAATCGAGCCTCAGGTCGTAGCGCATGCGGCCGTCGAACACGGGGGCGCCGGTGTGGCAGGCCTCCGGCGACACTGGCTCGCCGGCGCCGGGCACGCGCAAGAGCGAAGCCGTCATCGGATCCCAGACGCCGCGGCGATGCGCCTCGGTGACGACGATGCGATCAGGGTCGACCGGCGGCTCCGGCGCGATGCCGAACTCTTTCACATTGCCCTTGTCGAGGACGATGTGGATGTCCTCGGTCTTCTTCGAGGTGGTGGTGGAGGCCTGGTAGCCGGTCGCAACCAGCGCGCCATTGACGACGCGCCCCTGGCTGGCGCCAGTGCCGGACCCGCCGGTGAAGGATTTCAGGAGGCCGATGGTGCCGCCGGACGCGGCAGCCGAAAATACGTCTTCCTGGATGTCGATGGTCCAGGCGCCGCGGCCGACCGGAATGCCTGACAGCGTCGCCTCATACTGCGCATCGAGCCGCCCTTGCGCTGCCGCCGGCGCCACATCCCAGCCGAGGCCGCAAAGGGCCATCAGCGCCAGCCAGCCGCGGGCACGCGGCCGGGGCGAGAAAGACAGAGGCATGATCACGTTCAGCTGCAATCCGATGATACCGCTAGCCCTGTACTTAAGCCAAAACCGGCGGCAAACAATGTCGGGGTCGGGCAATCAGCGCCCGGCCGCCTGGAACCGGCCTCTCTTTCCGCCCCGATTACGCCCTTTATGTGATGGTAAGGCATTTCAATCATTGCCGTTTTCGTGAGTGGGCAGTGCGTACTCGGAAACCTCTCCTGCCCCTTGTTCCGCCGTTCCCCCGTCCCGCTCCGCTGTCATGCCCCGGCTCGACCGGGGCATCCAGTACGCCGCGGCCCCTCGGTTCAATCACAGGCGCCTCGGCGTACTGGATCGCCCGGTCAAGCCGGGCGATGGCACCGGTGGGTGGGCTGAAAGCGCGCCAAATCCTTGACTACCCGCCCCTTCCCCCCTATACGTCCGCCCGCTCCCTGCAAGGACAGAGAATTTGCAACCCCCGTGGCGCCCCGAATGGCCGCCGCAAATCGCTGGGGGAAAGGATAAGGATTTTTGACATGTCTCGCCGCTGCGAACTGACGGCCAAGGGCCCCCTCACCGGCCACAAGGTCAGCCACTCCAACATCAAGACCAAGCGCCGCTTCCTGCCGAACCTCGTCAACGTGACCTTCATCAGCGAAGCCCTCGAGCGCAACGTGCGCCTGCGCGTCTCCACCAATGCGCTGAAGAGCGTCGACCACAATGGCGGCCTCGATGCCTACCTCATCAAGGCCAACGCTGACGCGCTCTCGCCGCGCGCGCTGGAATTGAAGCGCCAGATCCAGAAGAAGGTCGGCGGCGCTGTGCCCGAGAAGAAGGCGAGCTAAGAATTCTTACGAGCTGGGCCGGGGGCACGCGTAAGCGTCGCGTGGCGTAGCTTTAGAGCGTTGAGTTTGAGTGACGGCCGGGTCGAAAGACCCGGCCGTTTTTGCTTGGGCGGTCATCATCCTGGCTTCTTGAAGCCAAGTTCGATTAACTCAGCTTCAAGTTCGGCAAGAGAACTTTCCGGGATCGCCAGTACGAACAAATTGCGCGCACGGGTTACAGCAACATACCCGATGCGCCCAACCTCGCTGGCTGTTCCACCTATGAGTGAGCGCACCTGAGATTTGTCAGCGACATACATGACAGCCCCGATGCTCTCGCCTTTTACCTGATGGACAGTGGATGTGCGAAGCGGCGCTGCACCGACACTAGCTAAATCATGAGGTTGAACGATTGGCTCGTCCAACAACTCCTTCTTAGCGAGCTTATTTCCGATGTTTTCAGCCGGAGTCAGCGCAAACTCACTACTTAGCCGGTCTAATAGCGCTTTTGTGCGAGTGACAAGTTGCGGATGCCATTGAGTCGCTGCGCGCAGGCTCCCGCTTGGGAGTCCTGTGGACGAGTCGCGAATGAACGACCAGATCGCTCGCCTCAAGTTTCGCGAGTCTAAGTCTGCCTTCCGATTTAGAACATCCAACAGATCGCCATGCTTATCGGCAAGCAAACCAACCAGACCAGTACATCCGTGCCTGAAAGCATCCGTATGCTTATGAAGTTTATCCCGGCTAACAGTAGCATTCACAAAGCTACGGACGATTCCTAGCCCCTGCTGCTTTTCTCCGCCACTCCATGCATTCGTCCATTGGGTCGAGCGACAGACGATCGCCGCATCGTTGCGGTCGATTTCAGCATCATGAAGCATGGTCATGAACGCATCGATCGTTTTACTCTTCTCGGCCAATTTGTACGGAAGAAAGAAAGCGCCGTTCAGCTCTGCTGGAGCTTCACGAGCAGCGCTGTCATTTCGATTAGCAATCCTGTTAGCGACGGCAACAATGGCAGGAACCGAGCGATAGTTCGTAGCTAGATCACGCGCGATTACCCCGGCCTGCGCCGCGTAGTTTTTCAGAAACTCGCCTGTTGCTCCTGAAAATTCATAGATGCCTTGATTGCAATCGCCGATGAGCGACAGCTCGGACCCTGCTTCAACAAGCAGTTCCAGAATTCGCTGGTGCTCTGGACCGATATCTTGAGCTTCATCAACCAAGATGTACGGATATCTTCGAGCGAGGGCTCGCAGAACAAATGGCTGATCTTCCAGAATACGGATCGTCCAATACCGTCCCAACGAATGGGTATAGGCACCGACTTGTCCAAGCTTCGCAATCGCCCTCGTAGCATCAGTTCGAGGAATCTCGATTACCGCATATGACTGACCAGCCTGAAACCGAAAAACTCTTTCTGACAACAATACTCGTAAGTCTGCCGTCGCATGCGATCTCGTACCGTCGAAGACGGTGAACGACTTCAGAAAGGGCTCCCGACCATGAACCAAAAAGGGTGTCCGCGGCGCCCTCATCGTCCTATGACCATGCGGCTTGAGAATGTTGGCAGTGATAAACCCATCGACGGTATCGATTTCGACGGCAGACGACTGCGCCACCATTGATGCGCCCGCTTCCAGCGCGTCGTAATCTCTGCGAAACGTATCAACTGCAACATTGGAAAATGACAGCAGCGCAGGCATGCCGTGCACATCGCTTAGCGTTCGTCTCAATTCCATAAGCCGATGAACAGCCGTCCGCGTTTTGCCGCTACCCGCGCACGCAGTGACACTTATCGGACATATCGGCAGTCCGACGATCGCTTGCTGCTCATCCGAAAGGGCTGTCACTTCCGCGATACGTGACCGATTGCATCTACGATGTAGGAAGGAACGATCAGCGCCAAGTCTTCATCCTCGACCTTTGCAGCAAGCGCCTGAGCGAATCGTCCTTTCTGTACATTGTTTTGACCACGTTCAAACATTCCTGAAAAAAGAGCCTTTGCTTTCGCAGCATCGTCAGATGCTGCTTCGATTTCAGCTTCCACCTGCTTTCCGATAATAGGATGGAGTTCTTTGAGAGCTGCGACCATCGCAATTCGATTAGTATGATGAAGGGCAAGATCATATTCGAAGGTCTTAAGCCCGAAAAACACTTTCACATAGTTGTCCTCCAAAGCCTTCATCGCTTTTGCATTCGCTGACGGCTCGATGGTCTCGCCAACAGCCGGATAGTGAGGGGCGGTCCTTCCGCTTGCGTCAACGGTCGGTTCCGGATCCGAATCAGTAACTACGGAGACCGGAATCTTGATGGCACCATCCCCAAAGAGAGGCATAAAGGAATCGAAGTTCAAACCTTCCACACTGATTAGACTGACTGCATATTCCCGCAGGTTAACACCGATAGATTCGGCCAGTAGATTGACCATCATCAGTTCGGCTGCCCCTTCCACGAATATCACTCGCCGCGCGAAGAACAGCTCGGCTCTAGTGACATCCAGGTACCGCTCTAGCTTTTCTCTCTTCCCCTTTCCAAATTCGACTGAACGAGGATGAAAAGATTCAACTTGCTCATCGATCTCGAATAGACACGCAACTGACGAGAGCTTCGCAAGGCTCGCGAAGTTTGGCGAGTAGCTCGTAACAAAAACCTGTACGGCCTTCTCGCCCACGGCACATTTGATATCCGAAAGGTAGGTTAGCAGAACAGCCTGAAGCTGCGGATGCAAGTGTGCTTCCGGTTCCTCGACGATCAAGCTGCGAAACGCGGCATCTGCACTCCTCGCCAGTTCGCTTAGCACCACCGCCATAAATATGAGATTGTTATACCCAAGTCCGTTGCTTTCAATTTCGAAAGCATCGACGAGGATGGATAGCCGAGAAGCCAGCCGCCCAAAGTCGGTCGCAGTCAAGCCGATCTCAAGAGCTTGGGCTAACTGTTCGCCGAGCATGCTCTTGTGACGGCCAGCAATAGCATCCTGAGCATCAATTAGCGGCTTGTGCTTCTTCAGCTCTACATCCAGCTTATTCAAGGCCTCATCGATGTCGCCTCGCCCCTTTTCGTCAGACAAGAGCTGCAACAACCGCGATAGCTGGCTCGTGCGACTCGGCCTAAGGCCCTGTGCAGCGTCACGTAGAGGTGGCAAATAGACGCTGCGCAAATTCTCTAGCATGCTTGAAGCAACTGGAACGTCGTTATGGTCTCCGCACCATCTTCGGCCTCTTAGACGACCAGACTTATCTACATCTCCATAGCTGATCCCGAGCACCGCTTCTATCTTGCCGTCTGGCCCCGGTCGCAACGCGTGGAGAAAGTCGGCTTCATCTTCGGGGCTTAGATCTCGGAAGAGATATTCGAACTGGATCTCATTTGCTCGTTCCCCCTTACCGTTGAAATGTAAGTCATCTCGATCGAACCGAGGGTATTGGTCGTCTGGACCTGCAAGCAAAGATCGCAGAGCATCGACCACGGCGGTCTTACCCACATTATTAGGACCGACCAAGACATTCAGACCGGGAACAAATTCGACGGAGATCTCTTTTAGACGGCGGAAATTCTTGATCGATAATCTGGCTAAATACACGGACCTCCCCCAAAAAATTTTTGATTCAAGTGTTACGGGATGTTGTAAGTTTATGCAATTGGCACGAGTGGCCGGATTCTCAATTTTCGCTAGGGTCGCGCCAATATGCGCTCAAGCTCTATCGCTGCTAGCGCAAGACCGAAAAGACAGGGCCGCGGCAGCTGGTGTCGGCGTCGGCACGGCCACGGCCTTCGACGCGGCCCCGCCGCAAGGCCAACATCAATCCGGTGCCGCGCCCCGTTCCCGCGTTAACCGTCCATTAACCAACGCAGCCTAGCCTGCTCTGATCGTCCAGCCATCATCAGCCTGAAATGCCTCCCCGGTTCAATCCAGGAAGACAGCCGATGTCCGTTGAGTTGTTGACGTATGCCGAGCTAGGCGCCCGCCTCAACATCTCGCGCGAGGCCGCTCGTTCGCTTGCCAGGCGGCGCCGGTTGCCGCGCTCGCGGTCGGATGACCGCAAGGTGCGGGTCGGCGTCGATTTCTCCGAACTGCGCTACAGGCCCCGCCCGCGAACTGGCCGCCAGGCAGACCCCATCGCCGCCTCCATGGCAAAGATCGAGGCCTTCAAGAGCGAGGCCTTCAAGGCCGAGATCGCGCGGCTCGAAGCAAGGGCAGCCGGCTACAGAGCGGATTTCGAGCGCGAGCGGGAGCGCGCCGATCGCCTCGCCGTCGAGCTGCTGCAGGCGGCTGCCGAGACGAGAGCAACCAACGCGTGGGCGGCACGATTGGAAGATGAAGTGGCGGACTTGCGGACCAACCGCCAGGCTGGCGGCTCGCGCGCCGGACAAGCCGCGCGTCGATTGGGACATCTGGCCGCTTCCATCGTGGCCGCAGACCGCGCGGCCTGCAGATAGCATGCAATACTTTCTCACATCCCCGGCTTGCCGGACCAACGCGAGGGAAGAATGGCTGGCAACACCGATATTCACGAAATGAAGGCGCGCATCGTCGTGTTTGGGGTCGGCGGCGCCGGCGGCAATGCCGTCAACAACATGATCACGGCCGGGCTGCAGGGGGTCGAGTTCGTCGTCGCCAATACCGACGCGCAGGCACTTGCCATGTCGAAGGCCAAACGCCTCATCCAGCTCGGCACGAAAGTGACGGCAGGCCTTGGCGCCGGCTCGCAGCCTGAACTGGGGCGCGCCGCAGCCGAAGAGGCCATCGATACGATCCGCGCTCAACTGACCGGCGCACACATGGTGTTCGTCACGGCCGGCATGGGCGGCGGCACCGGCACCGGGGCTGCACCCGTCGTCGCCAGGACCGCGCGCGAGCTCGGCATTCTCACGATCGGCGTGGTCACCAAGCCATTCTACTTCGAGGGCCAGCGCCGCATGCGCTCGGCCGAAGCCGGCATCGAGGAGCTGCTCAAGACAGTCGACACCCTCCTGATCATCCCGAACCAGAACCTGTTCCGGGTGGCCAGCGAGAAGACCACATTCGCCGATGCCTTTGCCCTGGCCGACCAGGTGCTTTACTCGGGCGTGGCCTGCATCAGCGATCTCATCGTCAAGGAAGGCCTGATCAATCTCGACTTTGCCGACGTTCTCTCCGTCATGAAGGAGAAGGGCAAGGCGATGATGGGACGGGGCGAGGCGTCCGGCGAGAAGCGCGTGCTCGCCGCCGCGCTGGCTGCGATTTCCAATCCATTGATCGAGAACCCATCGATCAAGCGCGCCAGCGGCCTCATCATCTCCATCACCGGCGGCAAGGATCTCATGCTGTACGAGGTCGACGAAGCGGCGACCCGCATTCGCGATGAGGCCGATCCGGACGCCAACATCATCGTCGGCGCGTCCTTTGATGAAAGCCTCGAAGGAATCGTCCGCGTCTCGGTGGTGGCGACCGGGATCGATAATCTCGACCCGGCGCAGGAGATGCCGGTGGAAACCTCACTCACGCAGCTCGCCGGCAAGCTGCGCAACGACAGCCGCCGCATCGCCGATCGCATCGAGCGCAGCGCCAGCCTGCCGCAAGTG
This sequence comes from Bradyrhizobium sp. UFLA05-125, assembly GCF_059803515.1. Taxonomy (NCBI): domain Bacteria; kingdom Pseudomonadati; phylum Pseudomonadota; class Alphaproteobacteria; order Hyphomicrobiales; family Nitrobacteraceae; genus Bradyrhizobium; species Bradyrhizobium sp. UFLA05-125. The sequence goes on from NZ_JBANBJ010000011.1 coordinate 153,290, forward strand.
GCGAGCCCGCCGCTCCGCCCGGAGGTTCGCCCACAAGCGGGGCAACCGCCAAGGCCTAATCCCGACCATGCGCGCCAGGCGGCGCCTCGGCCGCTCGATCCCTACGGCCGCGCTTCTGCGCGCAATGCGACCGACGACGGCGTTCTCGATATCCCAGCCTTCCTGCGCCGTACGGGCAGCTGAGCGGTTGCGAGAAGGGGACTTGCTGGCCTCCAATACCGGACGTGGGTCGCTGCTAGGCGACCAGCAACAACCAAGGTGTCGTCCCGGCGAAGGCCGGGACCCATACCCACAGGGAGTAGTTTGGCGAAGACTCGTGGTTAGCAACTTCGCGCCATAACCGCTCCCTGGGGTTATGGGTCCCGGCCTTCGCCGGGACGACGGCGGAATTTGTGGTGCGCAGCGCGCCGATGCTTCACGCTGCCGTGCTACGAGTCCGCTGGTTCCTTTTTTTCCGGCTCCTTGTCGCGAGACAGCCAGGCTGGAAAACGAAGCAGGCGATCGGTGTTGTCTTTTGGCGGCTCGATGCGCGCCTCACTGGGCGAACTCGGCAGGTCCAGTGCAACGTGTCCAACGCGCACCGCATCCGCGCGCTGATCCAGTCCGCGCAACAGGGGATCGAGCACGCTGTCGATTTCGGTCGCCACCGACACCAGAAAACTATTGAGCTCGCGCGCCTCGGGCATGACGGCCGCCGCCGGCTCGATCGCCTTGCAGAGACCGTCGACGACGGGCGCAAAGGCGCCGGCGGCCTGTTTGATGCGCGTTTTTATCGCTTCGATTTCCGCCAGAACGCGATCGCGTTCCCGCCTTATTCTTTCCTCCGAAAGGCGGGCTTCGAGTTCGGCGATGTGAGTCGTCAGGGTCTCGGCCTCGGATGCAAGTGCATCGCGCCGTCCGCGCACGCGATCGAGATCGCGGCTGAGATTGTCCACTAAGTCGTCCTTTCCGAACATTGGGTTACTCCGTAGGACAGCCGTTTTGGTCTGTAGTACGGCCTTGGCGCGAACCGCCAGCCTCGCCACCGACCGGATGACCGGATCGGCCGAAACAGGCATCAATTTCGGTCGCGTCACATGGACTGACATGCTTGGGCCGACATGGTGATCCCCCAATCGTCCACATTAGGCGACCGCATGGTTAACAAGTCGTTAATTTCAACAGACTGATACGCCAATCGGCTATACTCGCCCCGGTAGCATCACCGGAGGGGACGCTTCGATGGAGCACGAAGCCAAGAACGAGACCAACAACGAAACCAAGAACGAAACCAGGCACGAACACACGACCGCACCCAAAAACGAACCGAAGAACATCGTCATCTGCTGCGACGGCACCGGCAACGAGATCAGCGAGAACATCTCCAATGTGCTCAAGCTCTATCGTTGCCTGCGCAAGACCGACAAAACGCGGCCGCGGCAACTTGTGTTCTATGATCCAGGGGTCGGCACGGTCTCGGAGCCCTCGACGTGGCACCGGCTGAAGGCCAACATCAACCTGGTGCTGGGACTCGCCACCGGCTATGGGCTCGATGACAACGTGCTCTCGGCCTATTGCTTCCTGGTCGAACACTACGCGCCGGGCGACCAGATCTATTTGTTCGGCTTCTCACGCGGCGCCTATACCGTGCGGGTGCTGGCGGGGCTGATCCACAAAATCGGTCTGATCTCGCCGGAACAGGCGAACCTCGCTGGCAGCGGCCTGATCGCCTACAAGCAATATTCCGGCATGGGACGCGGCAATGATCTCTCCGCGCTGACCGATGCGGGCTCCGACGAGGACGGGCCGCTGCCGTCCGACCGCTTCGATCTCGCCGCGCAGTTCGCGCGCATCACCTCTTCGCGCTGGCCGACGATCCGATTCATCGGCGTGTGGGATACGGTCGCCAGCGTGATCGTGCCGCGGCCGGACCGGCTGTACTGGCCGAGCCTGGAGGAGCTCGCCTTCACGCTGCAGAACCCGAGCGTGAAAATCTTTCGCCAGGCGATCGCGATCGACGAGCGGCGCTGCATGTTCCGCCTCAAGGAGTGGATGGAGCCGCAGCAGTTCTGGAGCAACCGCTTCGTCCCTGATGACAAGAAAGAGCCGCAGGATATCCTGCAGGTGTACTTTGCCGGCTGCCATTGCGACGTCGGCGGCGGCTATGCCGAAACCGAAAGCGCGCTGTCGAAATATCCGCTGCTGTGGATGATCGACGAGGCGTCCAAGTGCGGGCTGCATTTCAACCCGCGCACGGTAAACCAGCTCGCCTGGGGCGTGCAGCGCAAGAACAGCCCGTTCAGTTACGTCGCGCCCAGCGTGACCGGCGAGCTGCACAATTCGATGACGGCTGCCTGGCGCGTGCTCGAATACATCCCGAAGAGCGCGAAGTACAAGGAATGGCCGGAGCGGCAGGTCCATTTCGGCTTCTACATCCCCGACTGCGAGCCGCGCCTGATCCCCGAAGGCGCGCATGTGCATGAGAGCGTGGTGAAGCGGATGGCGGACGTGCCGGACTACAGGCCGGTGAATCTGCCGACGCAGTTCGTCACCGTGCCGATGCCGGTCGGGCCGGAGAAGCCGACGACGGTGGAGGCGGCGTGAGGGGTGGGGGAGCGCGCCACACACTTCGCCGTCATCGCCCGACTTGATCGGGCGATCCAGTATTCCAGAGGCCGTGACGAATACGGAGGAGCCGCGGCGTACTGGATGCCCCGGTCAAGCCGGGGCATGACAGCGGAGATGATGGTTACTGCTCCCTTAATCGCTTCGAAGAATCGCTAAAATTCTTACTCAACAGTTAGCGCGATGGTGCGACACGCTGTGCCATTCCTTCCCGCGAGGACGCATTTCGCGTAAGGAGGACAAGCGACATGCAGCATCCGCGCCGATTTACACGCGTCAAGCCGAGCGGGCTGGTGTCGCGGCAGGCCAAGATCATCACGGACCCGAAGGCGCCGGTGATCAACTGCACGCTGATCGACTATTCGCCGGGCGGCGCCTGCGTCGATCTCGGCGGCCAGGTGAAAGTCCCCGATCGTTTCGAGCTGCTCCACGTCAACACGAAGAAGCGCTGCCGCGTCGCATGGAAGCGCGGGACGCGGATCGGCGTGGTGTTTTAGGGGGACATGCGCCCCTTGCTCCGCCGTCGTCCTGGCGAAAGCCAGGACGACCGCGCCCCCTACTTCCGCCACCTTGCCTTGGCGCCCGCGACGATCTGCATGGTGACGCCGGCGATCCAGACGAGGAAGACGACCCAGGTCCAGAAGATGTGCGGGTTCTCGCGCAGCACGATGACGGCGACGGAGACGAAGGCGGTCACACTGGCGCAGAGGGTGCCGGCCGAGCTCAGGAATTCCGCGGCGTCGATCTGCTCATGCGCCTGGTCGAAGGGAAGCTGCGGGGTGTCGATGCCGAGATAGAAGCCAACCGCGCCGAGAAGCATCATCAGCACCAGAAAGCCCTGCGTGGTGAGCTCCGGGATGGCCGATCCGACATGGGCGCCGACGAACAGGCCGCACGCCGCCCCCGCCAACGCCAGTCCACAGCGCTCCAGCACGTGGGCAGACTTCCGGACACCATAGCGCATGGCAGGCCTCGCGGGGTTCGCGATGGCGAGGTTAGGC
>NZ_JBANBJ010000120.1:0-16700 GCF_059803515.1 Bradyrhizobium sp. UFLA05-125
CCAGCCCGTCCTGGAGTTGATCAAGGGAATCGGGAACGGAAAATCGTCCGGGCCGAGCATCAGCGTGGCCTTCTTGTTGCCCTCCGCCTTGATCGCATGCTTGGCATCGTACATCGACGTGAAGCGTTGACGAATGTCGGCGTCGGCGACCTCGTCGCCGGAGGAGACGATGTCGTCGGCATTCCTGCCGAGCACTTTCAGGATATCGCGCGGTCCGCTCTTCACGGCCGCGGCGAGCGCTGCGGCTGCTTCCTCCGGAGTCGGATACGATTGCTGCGCTTGCGACGGCAAGCTGAACAGCGCGAGCGCGATGACGGCCGGCAGAGCTGCACGTTGAAGCGACTTCAGGCCGATCATGGCATCACCTCCGCAGGAATTTTTGCGCCGCCGGCGAGCCAATCGCTGTACGTGTGTAATTTCAGACCGAGCTTTTCGTAGTAGACGCGCAAATACCCGTCGCTGCCGCGGGTCACCGCGTCAGGCATCACGCGCTCGACCTCCTGCGCCATGACGCCGACATAGGCCTTGTGGCTGCCGAGATAGCTGAAGCGGTAATAGCCGAGGCCATTGGCGAGATGACCGAGCAGCACGATGTCGTGCTTCAGCGCGATGTCTGAACGCCGGCCACCGCCGCCGCCACCGCGCCCCCCTCCGCCAAAGCCGCCTCCTCCACCGCCGCGCATCGCCATTCCGCCGCCACCGCCGCGCCCGGCGAAGCCACCACCACCGCCGCCACGGGGCATGCTCGCCATGCTCGAGCGGCCGCGTGCCGATGCTGCGGCAGCCGCTCGGCCGGACGAGACGTTCATGGCGCCGCCACGATTGCCTCCGCCGCCACGGTTGACATTGGCGGCGCGATTGCCCGCGCCGGCGCCGCCGCGGTTGGCGGCCTTCGCGCGGTCGCCACCACCCTTGGCACCAGCGCGATCGCCGCCACCTTTGGCACGATCCCCGCCGCCCTTGGCGCGATCGCCAGCGCCGGCACGATCGCCGCCGCGATCACCTGCGCGATCTCCCGCTCGGTCGCCCGCGCGGTCCCCTGCACGATCGCCCGCACGATCTCCTGCACGATCTCCTGCGCCTGGCCGATCCTGTCCGGGCTTCAGCACCTGCTGACCGTCACGGCCGCGGAAATCCATCCGGTCGGCAGCGCCGGCCTTGATGTTGGTGTTGCCGAAACGCTGCTGCACGTTCACGTTGTTGTAGCGCACGCCCTGACGATGCGCCGGATTGTGCTGCCAGCCATTGGCGATGTTCGTAGTCCGGTGATTGACGTAGACGTTGCGGTTGCCCCAGTTGCAGCCACCGCCCCAGTAGTTGCCCCAACGTCCGACCGCCCAGGCGGTACCGAAAGCGAGACCTGCCGCCACCACGCCCGCGCCGATATAGGACGGATAACCGAAGTAATACGGCGGATACTCGGCATATGGCCACGCGCCGTAAACGGTCGCCGGTTCGTAATAGGGGACGTAAATCGTGCCCGCCTCGGCCGGCTCGATGACGATCACCTGCTTATTGTCCTGCGTCTGCACGCTGACCTTCTGCTGCTTTGTCGTCACCAGCTTCTTGTTGTCATAGGCCTTGGTGCGCAGACGCTGGATCGCATCCATTACGTCGGGCTGTTGCGCGAGGAAGGCGTCGCCGAGGTTCTTGGTCCATTCGAGCTTGTCGCTCATCATGGCCAGGACGTCGGCCGTGCTGGCGAGCGCCTTGATGCTGTCGTCCCAGCCCTGCTTCTCGACCTCGACCCTGAGCGCATCGCCCTTGAGATTTTTGCGCTCCTTCAGCCAGCGATCGGCCTGCACGACCTCCAGCGGATAGGTCGATGCCGCCAGCACATTGGCGAGCAGCTCGTCCGGATAGAGCGCGATCGGCGCGACCAGAGCCTCCAGCTGCTCCGGCTTCAACAGCTCCGCGGCCGGCGGCGCCTGACTTGCTGGCGGCGCCGACGTGCTCGGGGCGGCCGGGGTTTGCGCCGATGCGGCGACGGGCATCGCCATCATCAGCGCAAGCGCAATCAGAGTCCTGCCGCAGCGAAACATCGCGTACCTCCCTTGGCATTTCGGCGGGGAGCATCGGGCTAGGGCAGTTGCGTTCCTTTGACAGAGATCAAAGAAAGCGGATGCACACCGGCTTGTTGCGGCGCGACAATGCGTTACGAAAATTCTCCTTGCTAGCGCGTGAGCGGCAGCTTGATTGTAAGCAGCGCACCGCCCGACAACCTGTTCTCCGCAACGATCTGTCCGCGATGGGCCTCGATGATGGTCTTGGCGATGGCGAGCCCCATGCCCATGCCTTGCGGCTTGGTGGTGAAGAAGGGATTGAAGACGTTCTTGAGATCGCCGGCAGCTATGCCGGGTCCGCTGTCGCCGATCCTGATTTCCGCGAAGGAGCCGGACAGCGCCGTCGTGACGGTCACCTCCCGCACCTTCGCCTCTGCCTCGGAGATCGCGTCAATCGCATTGATGATAAGATTGAGAATAACCTGCTGAAGCTGGACCGGATCGCCCCGGACGCGCACCGCGCTTGCCGCAGGCGTGAACTTCAGCGCGATCCCGTGCCGGTCGGTCACGGCAGTCAGAAATCCGATCGCCTCGCCGACGGTTTCGTTCAGATTGATCTCAGTGATCTCGAACGGCGTCTTCTTCAACACGCTGCGCAGCCTGCGGATTACTTCGCTCGCTCGCTGATCGTCGCGCCTGATGTCGGCGAGGATCTCCCTGATCTCGTCGAGATTAGGCGAAGCCCCCTTCAGCATGAGCTCGGCCGTCTCGGCGTTGGTGAGGATAGAGCCAAGCGGCTGGTTCAATTCATGCGCGATCGACGTCGTCAGCTCGCCGGCCGCCGCGTAGCGGTTGACGTGCGCGAGCTCCGCCAGGCGCTGGCGCGACTCGACCTCCGCGACGCGGCGACGCCAGCGCTCATGAAGCAGGCCGCTGATCAGGCCGGCCTGCACCAGGATCACCGCTGCGATCAACGCCATCTGCCAGCGATAGACCTGCCAAGCACTCGGCTCGCGAAACAGGACCTCACTGCCAGGAGGCAGACTGCTTTCGCTGATGCCCCAGCGCTGCATCTCACGCCAGTCATATCGTGGTGGCGCAAATTGGAGCGTTTCGACCTTGATATTGCCCGGCTTCTCGCCACCGAGGATACGGAGAACAACGTCGACGGTCTTCCGGCTTGTTGCGGCCGTCGAATGCATGGGGCCACCGACGGTTTGGCCATCGAAGAAGGCATCCTGATAGGAAAAGATCGGCGCATTGGCGACAGCTCGCAATTGGCGCAAGGCGATGTCGCCTTCATGCGTGACACCTGCACCGTCGACCGACATCAAACCCCAGAACAAGACCGTGTGCGGCGCAAGCGATGACGCGCGCTTGAGGATATCCTGGAACGAAAGCCCCGAATACCAATCAAACGACACCCTGTTTTCGAACGGCTTTGCGTCCTTCTTGACCTCCCCAAGCCAGAACTTCTCAACGGGAGAGGCCCCCAGCACGACGGCAATCGTCTGCGTGGCGGGCAGGACATGCAGGATGCCGGCAAAAATTGCCTGAAAGTCGTTATGGATCGAGATGACCGTGTCGTTGTCGGTCAGTCCCGTGCGATCGACCAGGCGCTGCTCGACTGCGGTCAGGACCATCGGTGTGTCGGGGAAGAGCTGCTTGCGATACTTCTGGGCGAATCGTGCCGCAGGCGCCCCGACGCTGACGACGATATCGGGCGGGCAGCTCTCGTAGAGCGAGCGCAGATAATCGACGAAGGGCTCTTCAGGACCTGGATTGTTGAACCGCGCCGTCAGGAGCGTGTGCTCCTGAATGTCCAGCGGCCACGGCGCCTGCCTTTCGAGATCAGCCTTGATGGCCCGCGCGAACTCGCTCCATGGACGAAACTCCCGTCCGAAGGAATGAAGCAGTAGCACGCGTTTGGGCTGGCCCTGATCGGCAGCGCTCGCGGGTCCGAGCCCGGCAACGGCCAGGACCAGTACGCACAGACAGAGCCGCGCAGCCGCAGCAATGATCGGGATGCGCCCGCTCATCCTCTTCCTCAGCAGCTTCGACCGGCTGCACCTTGAATCTCATTCTAGCGCAAAACGGCCGACGGCCAACGTCTTTACGAAGCCCTCCTCGGCGTCAGTGGCCACTCAGCACGAGCGTCTTGATCGGCAGCAGCAGCGCCTGGATGCGGAGCAGCAGCGCGTGCACGAGGCCGACGCCGTCGACGACGTGCAGTGCGATGGCGCGACCCGTGCTGGTGTCCTTTGCGGAAATCTCCTCGTGATTGCTGGTGTAGGCGTTGACGAGGCAGCTGCTCCCCGGTGTCACGCCTTCGAGCCCGCCCTTGTAGAGCGGCTCCAGGAACACCAGGATCGTGCCGGGTTTTGGGCCGTTCTGCGCTTCGAGCAGTTGCTGTCCGGCCTGGAACTGTCCCGCGGCAATGTAGTCCTGCACTGTCGTGACCACCATCGGGATGATGACCCAGGGCCTCGATATGCAGGTCGCCTCCGCCACCATGCCTTCCTTCATTACGCCCGCCTCGATCTGACCGAAGCCAGCCTGGAGAACCTTCCTGCCGGCGCCCTCCGGAATGAGCACGCCCGCCGGTCGCATCAACTGATTGACGACATCACCCACGCGGATCAGGAATTGCTCGACCCGGCCATCGACCCCGGCGCGGACGATCGTCTTGTCGAGATCGACCTGGGCCTGATCGAGAGCAGCCTGGGCGCTCGCCTTCTGGGCCGGCAGGAGTGTCGACACCTGCAAGGCAGCCGATTCCTTCACCGCGGTCGCCGCATCGATCCCGGCCTGCCGTTGATCGACCAGCACCTGGAGCTTTTCGATGTCACGTTGCGGCACGATGCCGGGGTTGCGGCGCTGCAGTTCGGACTTGGTGTCGAGCTCGTCCTTGGCCTGCTGCCAGTTGGCCTTGGCTTCCTGGATCTGGGCCTCGGCCTTGACGACATCGGACTGCGCCGACGTCATCGCGGCATCGACCTCGGCGACCTTCCTCCGAGCGATCTCGTAGGCAGCCTGTTGCTTGGAGCTGTCCAGCGTGAACAGCACGTCGCCCTTCTTCACCTCCTGGCTGAAGCCGACCTTCACCTCCGCAACCCGCCCCGATCCCTCGGGCAGGATCGGCACGGTGCGGAAATAGAGCGTCGCCGAGTCCGTCGCCGGATGGAAATAGAAGATCATGGTGATCAACGAGATCGTGAGCATCAGGCAGCCGGTGATGCCCCAGCGCAGCTCGTACCAGACAGAGAAGAACGTGATCTCCTTGCCGAAACGTTTGCCCTGGACATAGCGGCGGTAGAGATAGTCCGGCACGATGGTCAGGAGAGAGCAGAACATGAGCTCAAACATGGCTGTGCTCCTTCTCCTTCGCGGCACCGGGCTTGTCTGCCGGTGGCGGGCCGACCGCATCACCGCTTTGTGAGGTCGATGTGGTCTCGCCGGCCTCTCCGGGCGTCGCATCGGCGATCTTCTCGACGGAGTCGGCGATGCTGCGCAGCGGCGTGCCGAAGTCTGGGATGTCGATCAACGCAAGCAACAGGCCCGCCACCCAGAAGACATGCATATGGGTAAAGAGTGAAATCAGGCCGAGCACCGCGACGAATTCGAATTGCAGCTTTTGTGATTTATGTGCCATCCGCTCGGGCAAGCTGTGCAGCTTCCAATACAGCGTGCCGACCCAGAGCACGGTGCCAATCAGGAATATTCCCATCACCACCATCAGCGGGTCGACCCCGCTTCCAGGCGCGAGAAAGAACGGGAGATGGTGCGGAGCCATCGGATGAAGCTGGTCGTTCAATGGTCACTCCCCAATCTGGAGTCGAGTTGCGCATTGCGTTGCAGCCACTTTGACTACCCCAGTATGGATTTTGCTTGATTTGAATCAAAGGGAAGGCTCGCCGCCAAGCCTAGCTTTCCGCGAACGCCGAACTGCCAACACCCAATCAGGAGCCGTCAGCCATGCCCGGCCTCGATGATCTCATTCCCAGTGCCACGCAGATCCGCAAAGAAGCAGCCCTCAAGGAGGCCCAGAAGGCCGAGGAATATGCCCGCCTTGCCGCCGCCGCCGATGCCGAAAAGCACGCTCTGATCGAGCGGCTGACCAAGCCGTCCGGCAAGACCGAGGAGGAGAAGGTCAAGCTCGCCTCGACCATCATCCAGCGTGCAGTACGGAACGGCCTGACCGAAGTCCAGGTCTATCGCTTCCCCAACACGCTGTGCACCGACAAGGGCCGCGCCATCAACCAGCGGGAAAAGGGCTGGGAGAACACGCTGACCGGCATCCCCAAGGAAATCTTCCAGCTCTGGACCGACCATCTGAAGCCGCGCGGCTATCGCATCGCCTACCAGATCATCGATTTTCCCGGCGGCGTCCCCGGCGATATCGGCGTCACCATCTCCTGGGGAGACGATTGACGGCCCCCCAGCCGCATTCGAGCTGAACAGCGAAAGGACGGGCATGGCCAAGGACAAGGACAAGGACGAAACCGACACGCGAATGAAGCGCAAGGAATACGAGAAGGAGCTCGAAAAGCTCCAGGTCGACCTTTGCCATCTCCAGGATTATGTGAGGGAGAAGAAGCTGCGGGTGATCGTCCTGTTCGAGGGGCGGGATGCCGCGGGGAAAGGCGGCACCATCAAGGCGATGACCGAGAAGGTCAGTCCGCGCGTATTTCGCGTCGTCGCCCTTCCCGCGCCGTCGGATCGCGAAAAGACCCAGATGTTCTTCCAGCGCTACATGGAGCAGTTTCCGGCCGGCGGCGAGATCGTGATCTTCGACCGGAGCTGGTACAACCGCGCCGGCGTCGAATATGTGATGGGCTTTTGTACGCCAGCCGAGCACGATCGCTTTCTCGCTCTCTGCCCACAGATGGAAAAATACGTCATCGAAGGCGGCATCATCCTCGTCAAGATCTGGCTCGAGGTCGGGATGGACGAGCAGGAGCGCCGCTTCAGGGCCCGCATCGACGATCCGGTGCGGCAGTGGAAGCTGAGCCCGATGGATCTGGAATCCTACCGGCGCTGGTACGACTACTCGCGGGCGCGCGACCTGATGCTCAGGAAGACCAGCACGAAACACGCGCCCTGGCACATCATCCGCTCCGACGACAAGCGGCGGGCGCGATTGAACTGCATCGCGCACTTGCTCAAGTCGATCCCCTACAAGCGCGTGAAGAAAGACAAGATCACGCTGCCCCCGCGTTCGGACAAGGGCCGCTACAACGACCAAGCCAGCCTGCGTGGCCTGAAATTCGTCGAGGAGCGCTATTGAGCGGATCAGGCCGCGTGGTGGCGGCCTGATCCGTCTTTGCCTCAATAATTATACGGATATTGCTGCGGACAGACCCAACTGCCGTAGGAGTCCTGATAGCAGCCGTTGTTGTTGTAGTTGTTGTTGTAATAGCCGTACGCACCGTATGCACCGACCGCTGCGGCTCCGAGGGCGGCGGCGCCATAAGCGGGTCCGCGCCAGCCATAGCCATAGCCCGGACGATAGCCGGCGATCGGACGCCCCGGATAACCCGGCCGGCCCGCGATCGGACGACCGGCGATCGGATGGCTCGGACGCACTCCTCCGGCGACGCGATAGCCGCCACCGCCAATACGTCCAGCATGAACGGCGCCGGCCCGCATACCACCACCGTGGAAACCGCCACCACCACCGCGGAAGCCGCCACCGCCACCACCGCCGCCGCGGCGCGCGAAGGCATCATCCGGAACGAGGCAGGTCGTGAGAAGAACCAACGCCGCAATAGCAGCGAGAAGATAACGAAGCATGGCGTATCCTCCATTGATTGGGGTGCCGTCGTTCGCTCTTCGATGATGCCGCGCGACAAGCGATCAGCACCCGACGACAACGTCGGGTGCTGATCATGTTAGAACTTGACCTAGATCAACGGAACCGGAGTATTTGAACAGAGCGCTGTGTTCCGCCGGGCCGAGTGGGCGCTGCTCGATCACCGAGAGCTATTTCAGCCTGATGGTGACTCCTCCGATCGCAGCCGACACTTCGGCACCGACTTTCGGCCCGGTGAGTTGCAGGATCACGCCGTTGGCGTTTTGCAGCTGAACGGCACCGGCGCCTGCGGCAACCGCGCCGCCCGCTCCACCCGCCGCGTATGAGCCCTCGATGGAGGCTGGCCCCTTGAGATTGAGCGCTCGTCCGACAAATTTTGTCGTCGAGGCGCCAATCGTGAAGCCGACGCTCATGCCGGAGACCGTGAACGGATAATTCTTGCCCCGGAAGTGGAGCACACCATCGCCGCCGCCGACCCCGACGATCAGTCCGCCTTTCGTGAAGACGACGGCGACCTGGCCGGTCTCGGCCCGTGATGGCGTGCTGAAACCGGCAACGCCTGCGAGCAGGGCGACCAGAGCGGCGCGGATGGCAAGTTTTTTCATGACTTTGGTTTCTCCTTGGGTTTTGACGTCGGATTATTCAAGAGGCGGCCTTCAGTTTCGGCTGCGCACCGGGCTTGGGCCGGCCGATCTTCGCCAAGGCTTCGGTGCGTACGAGCTTCAGCCCTTCCTTGGCGTCGTAGCCGTGGATTTCCTTCACATCGAGCTTGCGCATGAAGTCGATGGTCTCCTGCGTGATGACCTGCCCCGGCACCATGATCGGGAAGCCCGGGGGATACGGGATCACGAAATTGGCCGAGACGAGCTCAGGCCCGGCCTTCAGGCGCCGGTCGATCTCGGGATCGTTGAGGCGGATGTGTTCGCAACCCGCCGCGTCATAGGCCGAGTAGAAGCCGCTGCGGATGTCACCTTCGTTGGTCTTGCTGCCGGCATCGCCGCGGAAAGCGGGATGGAAATGCGAGAAATTCGGCAGATCGGGCACATCCTTCGTCAGGCTCGTCACCCGGGCTTCAAACGTCTTCTTCGCGTTCGCGCCTCCCTGGGCAAGCCCACGATCGACCTCGCCCGCGATCTCGGCGAGGACGCGAATGAGATGCGCCACATCGCTGCGGGTGTTGTTGATGTTGGACTGGACCAGAACCGAGTTGCGCGAGGTCTTGTTGACCTGGATGTTGTATTCGTTCGCCAGGATACCCTTGAACTGCGTGCCGTCGTAACCCGCGGTGCCGCACACCAGCGTCATGCGGGTCGGATCGAGGCAGAACTCGTCGTCGTCCAGGCTCTTCAAGGTGTTGGCCCAGTTCACGCCTGCCGCAAGATAGTCAGTAAAACCGCTCTGGCGGTACTGGGCGGGCACCATGACGTCCGCGCCGAGGATGCGGAAGTATTTCGAGATGAGCGGATTGTTGTTCACTGCCTGGCGGATGGCGAGCGCGATCTCCATCGCGTTGGCGACGAGGCCATAGCCCTCCAGCTCCATCTGCCGCCGCGAGATGTCGAGACTGGCGATGAGCTGCTGGTTCGGGCTGGTGGAAGCGTGCGTGAACACGGCCTCCTTGAACTGCTGCTCGACCGTGTGGAATTCGACGTCCTTGACCGAGAGCATGGAGCCCTGGCGGATCGCAGACATCGACTTGTGAGTCGAATTGGTCTGGTAGACGCGCAAGCGTATCTGGCGCGGGTCGGGGATGAGGCGGGTCTTGAGCAGCACCTCGTCCGACGGGTTCTTGCCGAGCTCGGCCTGCTGCTTCTCATAGGCTGCGACCGATTTGGGATCGTGCATCCACGCCTCGATCTCGTTGGCGGCGCCCATCGCAGTACGCCGCCTCAGGAACGGCGAGAACCGCGCAAAGCCGAACCAGGCTTCGTCCCAGAGGAAGATCAGGTTCGGCTTGATCGCGAGGCATTCCTCCATCACTCGGCGGGTATTGTAGATGTGGCCGTCGAAGGTGCAGTTGGTCAGATCAAGCATCTTGACGCGGTCGAGCCGACCATCGGCCTTCGCACCGAGCAGCGCCTGCTTGATCGTCTTCAGCGGCACGGCGCCATACATCGAATATTCCGTCATCGGGAAGGCTTCGACATAGACCGGCTGAGCACCGGCCAGCACCATTCCATAATGGTGCGACTTGTGGCAGTTGCGATCGACGATCGCGATGTCGCCCGGCGCGAGCAGCGCCTGCACCGCCATCTTGTTCGAGGTCGATGTGCCGTTGGTGACGAAGAAGACGCGGTCAGCTCCGAGCGCCCTCGCCGCCTTCTCCTGAGCCTTCTTGATGTTGCCGGTCGGCTCGAGCATGCTGTCGAGGCCGCCGGTGGTCGCGCTGCTCTCGGCCAGGAACAGATTGGGGCCGTAGAACTCGCCCATGTCGCGAATCCAGTCGGATTTGAAGATGGATTTTCCACGGGCGATCGGCAACGCATGGAACGTCCCGATCGGGCGCTGGGCGTATTTCTTGAGATTGTCGAAGAACGGTGTGTCGTAACGATCCTGGATGCCCTCGAGGATCGACAGGTGAAGCTCGAGGAGCTCCTCGACCGAGTAGAAGATGCGGCGAACCACGTTGGCTTCGGGATTGCCGGCCATTTCCTCGACGTCGCGGTTCGAGATCATGTAGAGATCGAGCTCGGGACGGACACGTTTGATGATCTGGGCGAGCCGGAGCGCCGACGCATCGGATTCGTCGTTGAGACCGGCGGCGGCCGTGATCGAGCGCAGCACCGGCGCGTTGTGGCGCGAACGCAGGCCAAAGCCCTCGTTGATGATGACCGCCGCGATATTGGGATTGAGCATCGTCGCGCAGAAGGCGTCTTCGAGACTGCCGACGATGACCGGCTCATAGACGAACTGGTCGACCGGACGTCGCAGCTTGCGCCATTCGGCCGCGAGCGCCGGCCAGTTGCTGGATGACACGCCGGTGACGATCAGGGTCTCGAAATAGGGCCGGCGCGCCGCATGGGCGCCGAAGGTCGGCGACACCAGCTCGGGCGCATCGCCATTGCCGTCCTCCTTCGCGCTCCAGTCGCCGGCATGCTGCCGGAACGATCGCGTGGCCAGCGCTTGCGTGATCCGCGTCGCAAGAGCCAGTGATGTTGCCGCATCGCCGCTAGAGGCCGCTTCTCGCAGTGCCGCCATCAGTTGCAGGCCGGGATAGCCGTGAAACTCCTCGGTCGCCGACAGATCAGCCAGGGCCGCATCGTATTTTGCGCGATCGCCGCCGCGAGCCCATGCCTTCGCAGCTTCCACCAGATCGCGCCAGTCGTCCGCCCGCGCTCCGGGCCCGGAAAAGAACTGATCGATGCGCTTCTGTACGGGCTTCGTGTCCTTAGACATGGTTGTCTCCCGATCCCTGAGGCGAGGTGATGCTGGATCGTGAGTGCGGCGCGGCGTGCTCCATTGATCCAAGTCAACGGTCGCGTGCGATGTAACGAAGCCGTTGAGTGTGCGAGTGACCTCCCTTCGCGATGCAACAACGTCGGAGAACGATAAGGAGCCCTTCGGGAGATCAGAGCGTTCTTTGGCCAGTGTCGGGCTGCCCCTCGCTCAGAACGCTGTCGAGCGAGCGCAGCCACTGGCCGCTGTCGGTCCTCTCCGCCAGACCTTCGGCCCGCAACAGGTCGCGCAGCTGCGCATGCGCGCCGACGATGCAGAAGGCGACCCGACGCGTCGCGAGCTCGTCATGGAGATCGCGCAACATGCGCGCGCCTGCGAGGTCAATATAGGGCGATGCCGAGAGATCGCACGCAACGAGTCGGATGTCCGGCGACCTCTTGAGCGCAATCAGGACCGTATCGAGGATCATCTCGGCATTGATGTAAAGCAGCGAGGCCTCGGGCCGGAACGCGATGACACCGACCAGCGGCTCGACGCCTTGGTGTCTCGTGCTGTCGGAGTAACGACCGCTGCCAGGCAGCCGGCCGAGGAACGCCACATTCGGCTGCGAGGCGCGCGCCAGCAGCAGGAAGATCGAAGCAATCGACGCCAGCAGGACGCCTTGTAAGATACCGAGCAGCAGCACGGAAACGAGCGCAATCGCCGCGGCGTAGAAATCAATCCGGCTGACCTGCCACATCCGCAACAGCGCGCGGATGTCCACCAGCTTGTAGACGGCAGCAAAGACGATGGCCGCGAGCACGGCCTTGGGCAGGTTGGTCAACAGCCCCGTGAAGAACAGGAGGCACAGCCCAAGCGTCACCGAGCAGATGATCAGCGCCAGCGGCGTCCGCGCGCCCGCGTTGTCATTGACGGCGGATTGCGACAGGCCGCCGGCGACTGGATAGCCATGGCCGAACGCTGCGGCGAGATTCGCCGCACCCAGCCCGAGAAACTCCTGCCGCACGTCGAGGGGATAACCGTGCTTGGCGGCAAAGCTGCGCGCCGCCGAGACACCTTCGATGTAGGCCAGCAGCACGCACCCTGCTGCGAGCGGAAAGAGATCGTCGAATTCCAGAAGGCCAAATGTCGGCACCCCAATCGCAGGCAGCCCCTCGGGAATCTTGCCCGTCACGGGGACGCCATGGGACGCAAAGCCGAAGAGCGTCGCCACCACGATCGACAGCGCCACGATGGTGATGCCGACCGGCCGTCCCGGCAGAAAGCGCTCGCCGAGCAGCAGAAGGAGGAACGCAATCGCGCCGATCGCCAGGACGAGAAGATTGATCTCGCCAAGCTGGCCGGCAAGCTTGATGACGCGGTCAAAAAAGTTGTGGCCGCCGCCGGGGACGCCGAACAGGCCCGGCAACTGGCTCATGATGATGGTGAGCCCGGCTCCGGCCTTGAAGCCAACCAGGATGCTGTCGCTGACCAGGCGGACGAGAACGCTGAGCTTGAACAGCCAGGCGATGAAGCACAAGACCGCCACCGCGAAGGCCGCGAGGCTTGCAATCTGCGCATATCGCACCGCGTCGCCGCCAGCGAGTGCGCCGACGGTGCCGGCGATCATCAGCGAGATCGCCGAGGTTGGGCCGACCGCGAGCTGCCGCGATGAGCCGAGCAACGCATAGCCGATGCCGCCGAGGAGATAGCCGTAGACGCCGACCTGCGGCGGCAGGCCGGCCAGCGCGGCGTAGGCGAGCGAGACAGGAATGGCGTAGGCGGCGAGCGTGACGCCGGCGATCGCGTCCGAGGCGAGCCACTCGCTGCGATACACGGCGAGCCAGCCCGACGGCGGGAAGAATCGCATCGAGCTCACATGCGGCTCGGGCGGTCCTTTCATGCGTGCACCTCGGAGCAACCGGCGTCGCAGCGCAAAGAGCGCAGGTCCTGCATGACTTCATAGGCAATGCCTTACCACCAGCGAGGCTTGATCTGGATCAAGCAATCCCTGGATTTCGCGCGTGAGATCACGGCACCCCTGCCGAAGGCAAATGCGATCATGGACACTCTCGGGTGGATCATAGCGATGCGGCTACTCGCTGGCGCTGCTCTCCGTCGTGTGGCAGCAACCCTGCTCGTCCTCGCCGCCATCGTCGTGCCGACGCGCGCGGACGACGTTCGCATCCAGGAGGAGATCTGGGCACTGCCGCTAGCGCTGCCGATGTTCGCCTATGTGGTGCGCCCGGTGGGAGACGGCCCCTTCCCGCTCGTGATCATGAACCACGGCGTCTCACTCAACCCGACCGACCGCAGCTTCTTCCCGCTGGTGGAATTCCGCGACGCCGCCAAATGGTTTGCCAGGCAAGGCAACTTCGTGGTGGCCCCTGTCGGCACGGGATATGGCGCCTCCGCCATCGATATCCCCGAACGCGGCCTCTACGGCCCGTTCTTCTCCAAGGTCGGCAAGTGCACCCACCCGAACTTCCGTGATCCCGGGCTCGCGGTCGCGCAAGTCGATCTCTGGATCATCGACTATCTCGCCGCCGAAAAATGCATCGTGCCGAAGGATGTCATCGTCGTCGGGCAATCGGCCGGCGGCTGGGCGTCAATCGCGCTCTCTAGTCTCAATCCCCCGCAAGTGAAGGCCATCATCGTCTTCGCGGGAGGCCGCGTCGGCCGCGTCGGCGGCAAGCCGAACCACAATTGCGCGCCCGACAAGCTCGTCGCACAGACCGGCGAATTCGGCCGCACCTCGCGTGTGCCGATGCTGTGGATCTATATCCAGAACGACACCTATTTCGGGCCGGTCCTAACGAAGCGCATGCACGAGGCCTTCACCGCCGCCGGCGGCAACGCCGAATACCACCTCATGCCGCCGTTCGGCAGCGAAGGACACTTCTTCATCGGCTCGCCCGATGCGATCCCGATCTGGTCACCACTGGTCACGAGGTTTCTTGACGCGCAGAAATAAACCGGACGCCAGATGCTTGGAGGCGAACCATGTTCAATGCTCGTGATTGTCTCGCGGGGCTTCTGCTCGTCGCCATCGCAGTCGCCACCGCGACGGCCGAGGCTGCCGCGCCAAAGAACAAGCCCGCCGGAGCCGCAACGCGCGGTCAGCGCGAGGCCAAGGATATCACCTACGGAGATTGGCAAAAGCTCTGCTTCAAGGCCGGCGGTGCGCCGATGCTGTGCCGGACATCTATCACCGGAAAGTTTCCGACCGGGCAAATGGCAATGCGGGTGGACCTGATCGAGCGCGACGGCGACCGGACGGCAAGGTTGCAATTGTTCGTGCCCGTCGGCATGTACCTGCAACATCCCGCCAAGCTGACCGTCGACAAAGGCAGCCCCTACGAGGTGCCCTATAGCTGGTGCCTCACCAACGCCTGCATCGCGGCGGACGTCGCCGATCCCAAGATCATCAAGGAGATGGAAGCAGGAAAGACGCTGGTCCTGGAGGTCGTCGATTCCAACCTTCTGTCGCTTACGACCTCGTTGCCCCTGGCGCAATTCGCTTCCGTTCACAAGGGCGCGCCGGCGAAGACACTGGAACAGGACATCGAGGAATGAACCGGCACGAAACCGACACTAGAATCTGTTTTCGCCGACGCGTTCGATCAGATCGACGAGTGATTGCGCCGCAAAGGGCTTGCTCAGGTAAGCCACGCATCCCGATGCGACTGCCGCGGAGCGATTTCGCTCGCAGTCGTTTCCGGTGATATAGATCACGGGAACCGAGACACCCTTGTCGGCGATCCGCCGACGCAGGTCGATGCCGGATTGATCGGTCAGATTGATGTCGATGATGATGCACATGGCGCTCTCGAACTCGGCATGATCGAGCAGCGCAGCTGCGGAGTCGAACAGCAGCGTCGCAAAACCGTGCTCGCGCAGAAGCCGTTTGATGCTGATGCGCACTGACGCATCGTCGTCGACAACGAACACGGATCTGCGGATCGGCACGAGAAGCGGCCTTCTGGTGAGGAGCTAACAAGCCAGGCAAAGCTACTAGGCCACCATAGAACACGTCGTCCTCCACCTTTCATATTGTCCCTGGGTATAGGGTATGAGGCACAACCGCGACCAACGGATCCCGATTAGCCGCTGCGATCGCCCTTGGGATCAAGCATCCCAAGACGCTCCGCGATCGATACCAGCTCCGCGAGTGAATGAACCTGCATCTTTTCCATCACCTGATGGCGATGCGCCTTTACGGTGCGCTCGGTGGTTCCGAGCTCGTGAGCAACCTGCTTGTTGATCTTGCCGCGCACAATCAGATCGAACACCTGCCGCTCGCGCGGGGTCAGTGCAGCCACCAGCGCCTTGAGCGAGTCGAGCTTGCTACGCTGGCTGCGCGCGGCTTCATGCCGGGTCATGGCGCGCTCGATCGCGTCGATCAACTGCTCCGACGAGACCGGCTTGGTCAGAAAATCCTCGGCGCCCGCCTTGATGGCGCGCACGGTCGTTGCCGTATCGGCGTGCCCGGTGAGGAAGATGATCGGCAGAGTCGAACCCAGCTCAATGAGTCGGCGTTGCAACTCCGGACCGCTCAGTCCCGGTATCTGCACGTCGAGCAGAACGCATCCCAGCCTGTCAGGATCAGGCAATCGATCAAGCAGCTCCTGCGCCGCAGCGTACGTTGCGACATCGTAGCCGGCAAGCTTCAGCCGGCGCTCGATCGCCGTCCGAAACGAGGCGTCGTCGTCGACCACGTGCACCAGCCCTGGCACTTTCACCTCTTAGCCGCGACGATCATTGGAGTTTCCGCCGCACTGAGACGCAGAGTCAATCGGCGATCAAGTTGCCCATATGGATGATACCGGGCATAGCCAACAATTCATAAGTAGTAGTACCAAGAGAATCAAAATGCATTTTACAAGATCGCCATTTTCTCAATCCGCGCAAGATACTGCAGCGCCTGTCCTTTGGTACAATGGCCCTCGAGACAATGGCTGGAAATGCCGCCGTCGTCGTAAAGCAACCCCAGCGGGAGTGGGATAGCGCGGCACATTCCTGGCCATGAATCGCCTGAGACCAATTCAGCGATGGATTGAGGAGTCGGCCTATGTTCGTACGCATCACGAGCGATCCCCTGCCCCGCCCCAATTCACTGCACGATCTTGGAATGAGCAGTGGCTCAAATCCGATCGTGAGTTTGAGCGAATTTACCTACAAGAAGGGCAATGAGATCTACGGCGAGAAGGAGCCCGCCGAGTACATCTATCAGGTCAAGACCGGCGCGGTACGAAGCTACAAGCTGCTGTCGGACGGGCGCCGCCAGATCGGCGCGTTTCATCTCGCCGGCGATATCTTCGGCCTCGAGAACGGGCGCACGCATCGCTTCACTACAGAAGCTGTCGTCGATACCACCGTGCGCCTGATCAAGCGGCACAGCCTGGAGACCGTGGCGGAGAGCGACACCGTGGTGGCCAAGAACCTGCTCCGCATGACCACGACCAATTTGCAGCACGCGGAAGATCACATGCTGCTGCTCGGCCGTAAGA
>NZ_JBANBJ010000121.1:0-16455 GCF_059803515.1 Bradyrhizobium sp. UFLA05-125
CCCTCCGGTGATTCGTTTTTCAACGACCACCCTTTGGCACATTCGATGCCGGGAGCGGGCGTCGTCCACCACATCATTTTCGACCGGCTGAGCGTAGGTTGTCCGCCGGCTCATGTCCGCTTTGTCCCGAAAGCACCGAGACCCCGGGCTGCTTCAGCTTCGCTTCGGCGCAAGCCCGTTGCAGCCGCCGGCCTGCTCGGCATCGAGCACCAGAAGGGCGCCGGCGGCGTAGAGCCGGCTGACGAAGTCGGCAGCGTTTGAGCGGGCGATGGTGACGTAGGCGTACGAGGCCAATACGCGGCCGTCGGCGTTCGCGATTGCCGCGATCGCCTGCGCCTGCGGCCCGATCACGGCCAGCGAACGGCCGGGGGTGGCGCCGAAGGTGAGGGCAACGACAAGCGCAAGCCAGCCCGAGACGACGAGCGAGACCGCAAACGCAATCCTGCGGAGCGGCCGCTTTGTTGCCCGGCTAGTAGTCGTAGAAGTGCTCAAGGCTCGCACCCTTCGTCGTCAGCTCGCGCCTGATCTCGACGAGCCGATCGATCCTAGCCTTAAGGCCGGCCCTGCGGAAGCCGGGTTTGGCGTCCAGATCCAGTGAAAACAGCTCCGTGGTGTCGGGAATATCGAGAGCCGTCCCTTGCGGTGCGATCACTGTGATGAGGATCTCGTGATTGCCTGCGATCTCCGCCAGGCGGTGACCGCCGTCGAGCAGGTTGTTCAGAATCTCGCTCAGCGCCTTGTAGCGCGGCGCCTGCACGAGCTGCCAATCCGGTGACAGCGTCCGGACCGGGGTGATGCGGGGCTCGGCGCCAAGCACGTCCTGCGGCAGCGTTGCGACCACGAACATGATGTCGCGTGGCTCGTCGTCATCGCTGGCATCGAGCGCCTTCTGGATCGCGGCGGCGTAGCCGATCTTGATGAAATATTCGGTGCCGAGCGCGAAGTCGCGCTCCCACGTGCGCAGATTGCTCGGCGTCGGAGCCGAGATCGCCGTCAGCCCGTTCAGCGTGTCACCGAACGGATATTTGTACCAGGGGATTGTGTAGAGGAAGGCCGCATAGTCCTGCAGCACCGTACGGGCGTATTCATCCTGTGGCGTGAGCTTCTCGCCCCTGATCCATTCGAACGCGCGGCCGATGGTGTTCTCGTAAAGTCCCTTGATCGCGTATTCGGCGGAGTAGCTGATGCCGATGACGTAGATCATCATCTTCACGTCGAAGCGCGATTCCGCAGCTGCCGGCACCGCGCTGTTGATGGTGCAGAAGCTCTGCCAGAAGCCGAGGATGTGGCGCAGATAGCCGAACTGGCTTTCGCTGGACTGGTCGAGGAAGCGGCCAAAATCCTCGAAGGAATAGACGATGTACCATTCGGGAAAGGTGAAATAGGTGTTGTCGAGCGGCCGTCGGTAACCCTTCTCGCCGATCGGCGGCAGCACGTCTGCGGCCGTCGCCGCGGATGCAACGTCGGATGTGGGCTGGCAGGTCCCCTCGATATAAGCGAGCGGCCCCAGGATCGCGACGGCGATCAGAACGACCAGCGTGAAGACGATGCGACGCAGGCGCTTAAGCATGGGCCGGGCGCATACGCGGTGCGAGGAGATAGCCGATCAGGATGGCAAGCCCGCCAAGGCCGAGATGCGGCGCATTGGCGAAGATGCGGGTCGACAACGGCAGGTTCAAAACGCCGTTGATGAGGATGCCAAAGTCGAGATAGCCGCTGCCGGTGAGAAGGCCGAGCACACCGTCGGCGAAATAGAAGACACCGAAGAGCTGGAAGAACAGTTCGGATGCGCGGCGCGAGGTCAGCGCTGAGGCGAGCGCCCACAGCGCGGAGACGAGATGCAGGCCGTCGGCGTACCAGGTGCGGCGGAACAGGCCGAAGATCATGTCGTTCTGGTCGATGAAGGCGGGGATGTAACCGGTCAGGATCACGAAACCAAGCAGCGCAGCATAGCCAAAAGCGCACAATCGGATGACGTCCATGATCCCTCCGGTAAGTTCGAATCTCGTTCGAGTTTAGAGTGTCCCGAGCGCCTTGAGCAGGGCATCATTGAACTGGCCGGGGTCCTCGATCTGCGGAATGTGACCGAGCCCGGGTAGCAGAGTGAGGTACGCCTGGGGCAGCAGGCCATTCAAATCGCGCGCCTGGGCGAGCGGCGTCACGGTATCCAGCTCGCCCCAGAGGATAGCGACGGGCGTCGTCATCCGTGCATAGGCGGTGCGGTCGGCGCTGCGCGCGCCGCGGTCCGCGCCCAGGAAATAATAGAGCCAATCGGCGATGTCGGGTGTGCTGTTCTGCCGTGTTAGCGGCCGCTGCAGGATCTCGACATATTCCGGCAAGGCGCGATCCTTCCTTGCGATCAGCGATTGCAGCAGCATCTTGGTCGCAAGCGGATTGGTGACCGTCAGTGACACCAGCATTTCACGAAGCCATTTCGGACGCAGCACCGCCGGCGGATCGGACGGTTCAGCCGTCAGTCCCAGCGCGGCATCGACCAAGACCAGCGCACGGGCGCGCGCCGGGAAGCGCAGCACCAACTCGGTCGCAGCGCCAGCGCCGAAGGAATGGCCGACGATGATCGCGGGCGCCGCATTGAGTTTCTCGAGCACGTCGTTGACGCGATCGGCCTGATTTTGTCGCGTGTAGCCGCCTGGCCGATCCGAAAAGCCGAACGGCGGCAGGTCGAGCGCGATCACGTGATAACCGCCGGCTGCGAGCGCATCGCTCGTCGCGCGCCACAATTCACTCCAGGCCGCGGTGCCGTGAAACAGCACGACGGGGATCCCGGACAGCGGACCCTTCTCCTGAATGAACACGTCACCCGAGCGCGTCGTCATCCAATGCCCGCTCGAGGGCGCGAGATCGGCTCGGCCCGCGGTCTCGCGAGCGGAAGCCGCCAGGCGGAATGCGATGACGGCTGCGACGAGCACCAGCAGGGCGATCAGGCAGAGATAGGCTGCGCCACGAAGAATCTTTGAAGTCAACGGGCCTCACGAGATGAGTCGATCGATACGTTGGTCGCTACTCTAGCGCGAGTTGATTCGACGTTGAAGCGGGCCGACGATCGCGGGCCATCTCCTACGATGGAATTGCCTGCTGATTTGCCCGACGTATCAAATCCCGCCCCGGCCGAGGCCGAGCCGTTCTACTTTGCATGGGGTCGTTTTCGATATTTTTTAGAGAGCCTGCCGAGCTCACTGCCCCGACGGGGTGCGCAGGCCGTGCCAGGCGTCGCGCACCTGATGATAGTGCACTTCGGGCAGATAGTCGGGTGTGTTCAGGCTCAGGGTCTTGACGTCGAGGTGGCCGACCGCGCTGAGCAGCGTGTAGGAGGCGATGACGCGGTCGCGCAGCGCGCCGATCAGGCGGGCCTTGGCCTGGATCAGGTCGGCTTGCGAGTTCAGCACGTCGACGGTGGTGCGCTGTCCACCGGCGGCTTCGCGCTGCACGCCCTGCAAGGCGACGGTCGCCGCCTTCACCTCGGACTCGGAGGCCGAGACCGCGATCTTGGCGCCTTCGTTTGCCACCCACGCGCTGGTCGCGGCGGTCCGCGCCTGGTTGCGCACCTGGTCGAGCACGAGGCGGCTTTGTGCGGTGACCTCTTTGGCCTGCCGCGTTTGCGACGCGGCCTGGCCGCCGTCGTAGATCGGCGCGGTGACGTTGGCGACGATGGAGGCCTGGTCGGTCCCGAATGTGCCCAGCGTCGGGTCGGAGTCGCGGCTGTGGCTGGCGCTGCCCTGCACATTGGCGCTCGGCAGCAGCGCGCCTTCGGCGACACGGATGTTGGTGGAGGCGACGTCGACGTCGAAGCCTGCCGCCATCACCGCCGGGTGCTCGCGAATCGCCATGGCGAGCGCGTCCTCGCGGCTGCGCGGCAGATAGCGGTCGACGACCTCGGCGGGCCGAAGCTGCGACGGCGGGTTGCCGATCACCTGGGCGTAGGTCGCCTGGCTGATGGCAAGCGCGACTTCGGCGGCGTTGAGATCGGCAAGCCCGCGGTTGAGGCGCGCCTCGGCCTGCGCAGTATCGGTCGGCGTGACGTCGCCCGCGTTCAGCCGGCGCTGGGTGACAGCGAGCGTCTCGCGCAGGAACGCGACGTTGGAGCGCTGCGCCTCGACCAGCGACTGGTTAGCGAGCACGTTGGTGTAGGCAGTCACGCCATCCAGCAGCACGCCCTGGCCGACATTGCGCAACGCCTCGCGGCCCGACTGCACCTGGAGCTCGGCGACGCGCACGCTGTTGGCGGTACGGAAACCATTGAACAGGGTCTGCGTCACGGTAACGCCGATGGTCCAGGGCTTCAGCGTCGCGGTCTGGATGGTGTTGTCCGGAAGCAGGTTGCGCACCGATTGCAGGCCGGCGCTCAGGCTCGCCACGATCTGCGGCCGGTAGCCGGCAAGCGCCTGCGGCACGTTCTCGTCGGTGGCGCGCTGGCGCGCCCGCTCGGCATTGAGCTGCGGATTGGTCTGATAGGCTTTTGCCAGAGCCTCCGGCAACGCTTCGGCCAATGCGGCTGCGGGGAGGGCGCAGGAAAACGTCAGCGCAGCCCATGTGACAAGAACATGACCCACGCCCGATCGGCGCCGCGTCCTCAAGCGGCCATTTCTGGCGGCACGCCCCTTCATTTGATCCCGCAACAACCCCGGCTATCCGCCCCCACCGACGGCGGCCCTCTTACCTGTTTACCCAGCGCCGGTCCCGCAGGCAAACTGCCGCGGGTGGATGTCCCATGAAATCCGTGCTTGTTGCAGCTACGTCACAGGAATCCTGCGGGAGCCCTGGGAAGCCTTACACCAGCCTTACCGATTCTTGTTCAGCGGCTTGCGCTTCTCGATGAAGGCGGCCATGCCCTCCGAGCGGTCTTCCAGTGCGAAGGTGGCGTGGAACAGGTTGCGCTCAACCTGCATGCCCTCGGCGAGCGTGGTCTCGAAGGCGCGGTTCACCGCTTCCTTGGCCATTGCGGCCGCAGGCTGCGACATCGCCGCGATCTTCTCGGCGGCCGCGATCACCTCGTCCATCAGCTTGTCGGCGGGGACCACACGGCTGACGAGGCCGCTCCGCTCGGCTTCCGCCGCATCCATCATGCGGCCGGTGAGGCAGAGATCCATCGCCTTGGACTTGCCGATCGCGCGCGTAAGGCGCTGCGTGCCGCCGATCCCGGGAATGGTGCCGAGCGTGATCTCGGGCTGGCCGAATTTCGCGGTGTCGGCGGCGATGATGATGTCGCACATCATCGCAAGCTCGCAGCCGCCGCCGAGTGCGTAGCCCGCGACCGCGGCGATCGTCGGCTTGCGGCAGCGCGCCACGCGGTCGCCGCCGATCGCAGCAAAATCCTCCGAGAACATGTCGATGAAGCCTTTCGGCTGCATCTCCTTGATGTCGGCACCCGCGGCGAACGCCTTCTCGCTTCCGGTGACGACGATGCAGCCGATCGCGTCATCGGCCTCGAGATCGTCCACGGCGGCGGCGATCTCGCGGAAGACGCCGAAGGACAGCGCATTGAGCATCTTCGGGCGGTTCAGCTTGATGATGCCGACCGCGCCTTGGCTTTCGACGATGATATGCTCGAACGTGCTCATGCTCCACCCACGCGTTTTTCGATTGGGCGGGCAATGTGCCCGCTGGCGCGGTGGGCTTCAAGGGGGCGAACATGCCCCGCGGGACGCGCGAGCCGCGCGTCTGCGGAACCGGCCCAGGCCCACGAGTCCTGAAGAATCAAGCCATGAGCATGCGCGCGGCCGAGGCCAGCGTCAGGAGCGCGCCGAAGCCGATGAAGATCTTGCCGATCAGCGAGCTCTGGTCCCAGGCCGAGTTTTCGCTGCTCGCGGCGGCCATCACCGGAGCCGGGCGCGGCTGCGCATCGGTTGCGGCGACGACAGTCCTCTGTGCAGGTGGGTTGTCCGGCGGCTGGGTGGCATCGTCCGGCTGATCTGACGCGGACGCCTGGCTGTCCGGCGACGGCGCTGCAGTCGCCTGGTCGGCTGCGGCCTGCACGTTGTCATTGGCCCGCGACGTCATGGCAGTGGCTGCCGCGGCCGTCGGTGTATCGGCAGAGGCGAGCTGCGCATTGGCGTTGGCGACCGACGGCGGCATCGTGCTCGAGGCCGGCGCGACGGTGTCAGGGACCGATCTCGCCACATCCTCGGGAGCGCTCCTGTCGCTCTTGGAGTCGGAGGATTTCTGCGAGTCGGAGGATTTCTGCGCCGTCTTGCTGGTGTGGTGACGCGCGGAGTGACGCCGATGCTTGATTGGTGTGACCGTCTCGGCCGATTTGGTCGCGCTGTCGGTGTCGTCAGACGTGGACGCGGTCGGCGCCGCCTGCGAGGCGCCCCCGAACAGCAGAAAAAGTCCGGCGCCCAGAACTAACGCGACACGCCCGCTGGCTCTGATCATTTTGACGATCTCCCCAATGCGCCCGCCCGGCGCGAACAGAGCCCCCGGGGCGTGACCGCAGCACGGCAGAAAATGGGAATCTTCGGGCCTGAGCGGGCGAAAACGGGGCAATCCGGCGCTTCCGTCCGGCTTGGCGGGTGCGAGGCGGACCGAACGATGTTATGAGCCCCCGGGCTTGCCGGCTCGGCCGGATCGTGGGGAGATGCGTCGCTGGCCGAGCTATCACGATTTCGTGATAGTATGTCTGCCGGCGTAACAAATTGAAAGAGCGGCCGAATTGCCGTGTGAGGGGCGCGCGTGCGCGGACGTGAGGACGAATGGACCGGTCTGATGCGGTCGGCCATGGCAGGGGATGGTGCGGCGTATCATCGCCTGCTGAAGGCGGTCACGCCGGTGCTTCGGGCTGCCGCCCGGCGCGGCCTCGCGCGGGCCGGGCAGCCTCCCGATCAAGCCGAGGATATCGTGCAGGACATTTTGCTGGCGGTGCATTTGAAGCGGCATACCTGGGACAGTGAAGCGCCCTTCGCGCCCTGGCTCTTCGCGATCGCCCGCAACAAGCTGATCGACGCGCTGAGACGACGGGGCAGGCGGATCTTCGTCAATATCGACGATTTCGCGGAAACGCTGCCGGGCGAGGCGCCGCAGGAGACGGCCTCCGCAGGAGAGGTCGCGGCGCAGCTCGCCACGCTGCCGCAACGCCAGCGTGACGTGTTGCAGTCGATTGCCGTCGACAGCACCTCGATCAGGGACACGGCATCAAAGTTGTCGATGAGCGAAGGCGCGGTGCGCGTCGCGCTACATCGGGGACTGGCCGCGCTTACCGCCAAATTGCGGGACAGATGACATGGATACCGATCAACTCATTCGCACGCTCGCGGCCGACAACGCTCATCGCGCGCCGAAGGTCGGCGCCGTGCTCGCGCTCTCGCTGCTGGTGGCCGCGCCGCTCTCGATCCTGATCTTCGCCACTTTCTTGGGCGTGCGGCAGGACGTGATGAACGCGATGCACAATCCGTTCTTCGACATGAAGTTCGCCGTCACCCTTTCGCTCGCAATTCCCGCGATCGCGATCAGTCTGCACCTGTCGCGGCCCGAGGCCTTGATGCGCGGCTGGGGCTGGCTGCTGCTGCTTCCCGTGGCCTTGCTCGCGGTCGCGATCGGCGGCGAGATGATGATGGCGCCTGCGATGCCGATGACGATGCGGCTCGTCGGCAAGAATTCGAGGGTGTGCCTGTCGGCGATCCCCGCAATGTCGTTGCCGTTGCTGGCGGGCGCGCTGTTCGGCCTACGTCACGGCGCTCCGTCGCGGCCGGCGCTTGCCGGCGCGCTCGCAGGCCTGTTGTCGGCGGGGCTGGCGGCGACGCTCTATGCCTCGCACTGCACCGACGACTCGCCGCTGTTCGTGGCGACCTGGTACACGCTCGCCGCCGGGCTCGTCACCGCGATCGGTGCGCTCGTTGGATCAAGAGTCCTGAGATACTAGAGAGCAAAGAGTGGACCGGTCTTCCCTCGCGACAAACGCGGAACGCGTTTGCGCCGAGACTAAGCTCAGACAATAGGCTCCCGTGCCGGCTATGCCGACGTCGTGCTCTGCTGCATGCGTTGAAAGCGCAGCACCTGCTGCGCCGTCGAGGTGCGCAGCGCCTCGTAGGTGTCTCGCGCGCTCAACAGGTCGGTCGGATCGCCGCCGGACAGCTTGTCGCGCATCGCGATGATCGCGCGCACGCTTGACCATGACAGGCCGGCGACCTTGGCGAGGATCATTACCCCCTCGGTACGGCTTTCGATCATCATGTTCTCGGCGATCGCAACCGGCACGCCCGCGAGCGCCGCGAGCCCGGCATTGGCCTCATCGAACTTGCCCTGTTCGGCGAAGGCCGTGACCTGGTGCTCGTTGAGACGGCCGTCCTCGAACAGCGATTTCACCAGCGCGCGCGCCATTTCGGTCTGCCGCGTCATGGTCGCCGCGCGGACGCGCTGGGCCGCCTCGTGGACCGCGCCGAGCACAGCGTCGGACTGACCGGGATTGGCGGCTTCGAGCTTCCTGCGCACGCTCAAGGAGGCCTTCGCGATCAGTTTCAGATAATGATGGCGCGGCAGGTCCGGGCGCAGGCCCACGCAAGTTGCGAGGTCGTCGTCGCGTTCGGCGCGCCGGACGAGCTCGGTGAGGCTCATTTCCGTGAATTGCGCGCCGGGATTCTTGACCGTCGACTGCACCACCTCGTCGTTGCCGCGCGCCAACAGCACATCGGTGAGGACATCGGACAGCACGCGGCGCATCGAGATGGCCTTGAGATGTGCCTGGCTCTTGCTGCGCGCGATCTCGAGCAGGGTCGCCTCGTCCAGTCGCTCCGACTTCGAGAGTACAGGGCCGGCGACATCGATCACGTCGTCGAGTGCGAGCGTGCGGATGGTCATGGCCGGGGCTGCGTGGATCGGTGCCAGGCGCTCGGCGAGCAGCACCTTGGCCGAGGTCTCGATATGGTCGATCAGGCACTGGAAGACGTCGTCGAACACGGCGACCTGGTCATCGGAATAGTCCACCACGCCGCCGATGAAGAGGTCTGTGACGCGGCGCAGCGTCTCGACACGACGCGCAACCGTGCCGTGGGACAGCGTCGCTTGCAATTCGTCGAGCAGGTTTTCGGAAACCTTGGCGGATTCTTTGGCGGGTTTCGATCTCATGGCCCTGTCCTGGAGCGTTCGGTCCGGCGGTCTTTTCGCCGGGCTAAATGGATTGATCAGCTGGTCGCAATGCGGTTGCGTCCTTGCGCCTTGGCGGAATAGAGCGCGCTGTCGGCGCGCGCGAGAAATGTGTCGGCACTATCATTGTCGCGCAGCGCCGCAACGCCCGCGGAAATCGTCACATGCATGCTGGACGCGAACGCGCTCCAGTCGAGCTCGGCCACGATCATGCGCAGGCGGTCGAGCATGCGCATGGCTGCCTCGCCCGACGTGTCCGGCATCAAGAGCAGGAACTCCTCGCCGCCGTAGCGACCGAAGCGGTCGTTGGGGCGGATATTGGCGAAGATGGTGATGGCGAAGGTGCGCAGCACCTCGTCGCCGGTCGGATGGCCGTGGGCGTCGTTGATGCGCTTGAACCAGTCGAGATCGATGAGTGCGGCTGAGCAGGGGACGTTTGCCTCGCGCGCACCTGCGATCTCCTCCTCGAGCGCGCGCATGATCGAGCGGCGGTTGAGGGAGCCGGTGAGCTCGTCGAGCTCGGCAAGCTCCTCGATGCGCCGATAGGCCGCCTTCAGCTCGATGCTGCGCCGATACAGGATCTTGCGGAGCGTGCTGCCGAACAGGCCGAGGAAGGCGCACTGGCCGATCACCAGGACGAAGCACAGCATCGATGCGAGCCGCTCGAGCCGGCTCGTCACTGGCAAGCCGATCGGCAGGTCGGAGATCAGAAAGACGAAGGCGAGCCCTGTGGTCGCGAGTGCCCAGGTCAGCATCGCCTGCTGCGAGGTCATGCGCAGCGTGCCGAAGGCGAAGATCAGGAACAGCACGCTGATGAAAGCGATCCCGATCGTTGGCACCGCCAGCAGGAAGACGAGCTGGAGCGCCATATGCGCCGAGATCTGGAAGACGGTGAGGTAGTGGTCCCTGAATCGCTCGCCGACGCCGGCCTCCGACAGCACCGCGAAGCTTCCGATGATCATCAGCCCGACGAGCCAGAATAGCGACGGCACGATCATCGAGATCGCCCCGCCATAGGCGTAGAGCAACAGGACGGACGCGCCGAGCGAGTAGCTGGCGGCCTGGCCGATATACATCTGGCGCCGCTGCCGCATGCGGCGCGCGACGACCTCCGGCGTGGCCTGGTCGGCAGACAGAACGAGCTCCGCGACCTCTGCGGCATTCCGCTCCGGGATGGATATGGATGTCGCGGTCGTGCTCATGAACCTGCCATTGGTGAATGTCAGTCCAAAAATCTACGTGGCAAGCCTTTAGGTTTGGTATCCTCGCGGTGCGAATCCGGGCCCGCCGCCCGGGTAAGTGCTTTGATCCGACACTGAAATTAGCGAGCGATTAGGGATTGTCGGCGATAGGCCAGAGAATGGGCCGCGGATAAGGTCAACGGTAAGATCCAGAGATACAGTCAATTGGCTGGCGAATGCCCTGCTCAAGGCTGCGTTATGGATCGAGGCTTGGTAAGATCGGGCCGCGCCCGCGGGCGCTCCGCAAGGAAAAGTTATAGTATTATGTTACCGTCTTTGGCTGGCCCCCTAGGGCTGCAAGAATGCGCGCGTATGTGGGGTACATCACACATGTCCCCGTACGACTGCGGTAGGTTGAAGAATCTTGCTCCACCCGTCGAACCGCTTGCCGTTTCGACCCGACCAACTTTGCGAGACGGCCTTTGAGCGTGACACAGGCGGCTTCGGACGAAGTCCTGATCGCCCGGATCGCTCAAGGCGACCGGCTCGCTATGCAGGTGCTGTACGGGCGGCACCATGTCAGGGTCTATCGCTTCGGGCTTAGGCTCGTGCGCGATGAGCAGGTCGCTGAGGACCTGATCAGTGAGGTGTTTCTCGACGTTTGGCGTCAGGCCGGAAAGTTCGAGGGCCGATCCGCTGTTTCCACCTGGCTGCTGGCAATCACCCGATTCAAGGCCCTGTCTGCGCTTCGGCGCAGGAAGGATTTTGAGTTGGACGAAGAGGCCGCCAACGCGATCGAGGATACGTCCGACGATCCGGAAACGGCGGTGCAGAAGAAGGATACCAGTGAAGCGTTGCGAGAGTGTTTGACGTCACTGTCGCCGGAACATCGGGAAATCGTCGATCTCGTCTACTACCACGAGAAGTCCGTGGAAGAGGTGGCCGAAATCGTCGGAATACCGGAGAACACCGTGAAGACGCGCTTGTTCTATGCGCGCAAGAAACTAGCCGAGCTGCTCAAGGCAGCCGGTGTTGAACGAGGCTGGCCATGATGGCATTGAGCAAGAAGATGCTGGAGCAAGAGCCCAGTGAAATTGAGATGCTGCTGCCATGGCATGCTGCCGGCACGCTGAACTCGCGCGACGCACGCCGGGTCGAGGACGCGATCGCCCGCGATCCCGAATTGGCGAGGCAGTACGCCGCGATCCGCGCCGAGTACGAAGAGACCATCCATCTCAACGAGAGCCTCGGTGCTCCGTCGGCCCGCGCGATGCAGAAGCTGTTCGCCGCGATCGAGGCGGAGCCCGTACGCGAGGCCGGGGGGCTGTCGCTCTCGACACGCATCTCGACGTTCTTCGCGAGCCTGTCGCCACGCACGCTGGCCTGGTCGGCGAGCCTCGGCGCGGTCGCGCTGTTGCTCCAGGCCGGTGTCATCGGGGCCGTGCTGGTGAAGAACCAGAGCTCGACCTTCCAGACTGCCTCGCTCTCTACGGACGCGCCGATTACGCGCGAGCTTGGGGCCTCGCCTGCGGCGCCGGCGCCGGCCCATGCGCTGGTGCGCTTCACGCCGGATGCGCGGGTTGCCGACATAACCGCGTTGCTCGACAGCTACCAGGCCTCGATCGTCGATGGCGCCAGGGGCGGCATGTTCCGTCTCCAGTTCAACAAGGCGATGAGCAACGACGAACTCGCGTCGCTGCTCGGCAGAATGCAGCGCGAGAAGGTCGTCAACCTCGCCGTGGCGGCGCCTTAAGCATCCGCGAGTCATGAAGCGTAAGTCCGAAAGCTTGTTGAGTGCGGGCGCCTGCGCCTCGTCGGTGGGCGCGGTTCTCTTGCTCGGTGCTTTCGGCGGCGAGGTCGCCCACGCGCAGGCGGTCATGCGGACGCCGACAATCAGCGTTCCCTCGCGCACGCCGACCATCAGCGCGACGGTGACGGGGCGCGGCAGTCCCGTCGTTACCGGGCGGGCGGTAGGCCGCGTCGATCGCGGACCCAGAGTGGTGCCCCGGCTGACGGCGCGCATGGCCCACACTGCGGTGCTGCCTTACGTGCGCTATTCGCCCAATCTCTATCCGGCCTGTAGCGCGCCCTCGGGCGACGCTGGCGGCGAATGCCAGGCGGACGCAGCCGGCGGCGGTTCGGGTAAATCGGGCAAGAAGGGCCCCTCCGGCAACTCGCGCCGCAATACGGTGCAGACCGTGACCACGTCGCGCAGTTTCGCCAACGAGTTCGTGGCCGAGCTCGACAGTAACCTTTCCACGGCCGATGCCGACGCGCTTGCGCGCAGCCACGGCCTGGCCCGCATTGCGTCGGAGAGCTTTCCGCTGATTGGCGCCACCATCGGGCTGTTCCGTATCACCGATGGCCGGCCCTACGACACCGTGCGCCGCGAATTCGCTGCTGCGAATGGCGTGCGCTCGCTGCAGCCGAATTTCCGTTATATGCTCCAGGACCAAAAGGCGGGGGTGCCGGCGGAAGGCGACCCCGCGCAATATGCGCTGGCAAAGCTCCGCCTGCCGGAGGCGCATATGCTGGTGCATGGCGCCAA
Organism: Bradyrhizobium sp. UFLA05-125; assembly: GCF_059803515.1. Classification (NCBI taxonomy): domain Bacteria; kingdom Pseudomonadati; phylum Pseudomonadota; class Alphaproteobacteria; order Hyphomicrobiales; family Nitrobacteraceae; genus Bradyrhizobium; species Bradyrhizobium sp. UFLA05-125. Next base: position 12,826 of record NZ_JBANBJ010000121.1, read on the forward strand.
CGTCACGGTCGCGGTGATCGATTCCGGGATCGACACCAGCCATCCCGAGCTTGCCAACTCGATCGCAGACAATTTCGACGCGCTCGGCAGCAAGGAAGGGCCGCACGTCCACGGCACCGGTATCGCCGGTGCGATCGTGTCGCATGCACGTCTGATGGGGAGCGCGCCCGAGGCGCGCATCATTGCGATCCGCGCCTTCGGCGGCACCACGGGGGGCGCCGAGAGCTCTTCCTACGTGATCCTGAGATCGCTGAACTACGCCGCCGAGCACGGCGCGCAGATCGTCAATATGAGCTTTGCCGGTCCGAAGGACGCGGTGATCGAGCGCGCCATCGCGGCGACCGCCGCGCGCGGGCTGGTGCTGATCGCCGCGGCCGGCAATGCCGGCGCGAAATCGCCGCCGCTTTATCCTGCGGCCAATCCCAACGTGATCGCGGTCAGCGCCACTGATGCGCAGGACAAGCTGTTCTCCGCGTCCAATCGCGGCAGCTACATCGCGCTCGCCGCGCCCGGCGTCGACATCTTCCTTCCGGCGCCGGATGGCAAATACCAGATGACGTCGGGCACCTCGTTCTCGGCGGCCTATGTTTCCGGTGTCGCGGCGCTGCTTCTGGAGCGCAATCACGCTTTGAAGCCGGAGGCGCTGCGCCTTACGCTTGTAAACACCGCCCGCGATTTGGGAACGCCGGGCCGCGACGATCTGTTCGGCGACGGCGAGCCCGATGCTTACGCCGCGGTCATGGCGGTTGCCGTCGATGGTGCGACGCCGGTCGCGGCGGCGCCGGGGACAACAAAACGTGAAGATGCGTCGGAACGTCGCGAAGAGCCTGGAACGCGCGCGCTGGAGCAACCCTCGCTTTCCAGTGCCGGCGATAAATCCACGCTTTCTCAAGCGGATAGACCTGCCGCACGATAGTTGCCCGCAAGCGCGCGCGGACTGCAAAGGTTAAAAAATCACGCGATGGGTTTTGAACGTTCGGCCCTGTGCCACGACCAAATGATGTGGGAGCGGTCATCCCTCCCCATCAGTCATATCAGGCGCGAGCGCCCATCCACCCCAAGCGCCCATATGGCTTGACCCGTCCGGTTGTCCCCCCGGACGGGTCTTTTCTTTTTGGGGCTCTCGAACTTCCGAAGCGCTTCGCCCTTCACCTCCGGGTTGAGACCGCGCGGATGATCGTTTGCGAATCGCCCCGCGCGTTGCACCGCAAGACCGTCATGCTTGCGCGGGGCTTGACGATGAAAGCCTGCGAAAACTCCGCTCAAATACGGAGTCCGGCCTCGAAATTTGCGTCGTAGCTGGACAAGTCAAAACTTTTCCACAAAATAATCCCGTCACGTCTAAATTGATTCGTCTGCGTTGCGTCCCGCGTCCGTTGTTCTCTCCTGACGGGCTGATTCATGACACATCGCCAAGGCGTGGCTTGCGGCCGCGATATCGCGGAGCGCTGGTGCGCACTCGCCGAGCAGCGGCTGGAACATCTCACTGAAATGTTCGAGACCGGACGCTGGCGTCGCTATCACTCCGAAGTCGCCTTTCTCGAAAACATCCAGGAAGCTAAACGCGCCGTGCAGACGTGGCGAGCGCTCGCCGACGGCGCTGATGTGCCCGCGATGAGCCCCGTCGGGACGTTTGCATTGGGCTGGTCGCCGGCGGCCTTGTCGCGCGAAACGGTGCGGCACGAGCGCGCCCAGACCATGCAGCCGAAGGCCGTGCACATCGTACCGGAGACGGTCGTGCCGGTCGGCCGAGCCAGCATGCCCGAACGGCTTGCCAAGATCGCCGAACCCTCGATCGCCCCCGAGCTACCGCCCGCAATCCCCGAGCGCGTGGTCGAATTCACCTTCAGCCTCGACGGCATCGAAGCGAAGTATCCGCTGCTGCGGAATGCGTTTTAGGTCCGCATCCTCCGTCATCGCGAGCGCAGCGAAGCCATCCAGATTGTCTCCGCGGAAAGACTTTGGATTGCTTCGCTGCGCTCGCAATTACGGTGTGGCTCGCACCTCAGGATGACGGCAGTGTGCGTGTTGTCAACAGTCCAAGAACTACAGCAGTGCCTACCGCCTCACCGCATTCCCACCCACTACCACCTGCGCAAACCGCTGCGCACTGTCAGCCGACAAATCCGTCATCACCGTTCGCGCGTGGTCGAGCCCTACGACCGCGCCGAGCGGAGTTTCCGAGATCATGTTATTGTTGACGAGCGCAGTGCCGGCGCCCGGCACCACGGACACGCCGACGCCGGCGAGGGCCTTGCGGATCACGTTGCCCGAGATCGCGACGTCGCGCAGATACTTTCCCCAGCCGGCGACGATGCCGTAGGACGGCGCGTTCTCGATTACGTTGCCGGTGACGGAGGTGTCAGCCTCGACATAGATGCCGATTCCGGCATCGTCATCCGGCGCGGTGCCGATCGGCCGTTTCGGGATCAGGTTGCGGATGATGTTGCCCTGGACCACCGCGATGCGGCCGCCTTCGTTGAAATTGCAGACGGAGACGCCGATGGCGGCGCCATCGACCGTGTTGTTGGCGACCACCGCGGCCTCGAACGAGAACTCCGAATAGAGCGCGACCTCGCGCACGTCGCTGATGCTGTTGCCTGATATCTGGATGTTGGAAGCAGAATTGCCGCGCACTGCCGAGTAGTCGCAATTTTTTATGCGGTTGCCGCGGACGATGACGTTGCCCGCGCGGAATGCGTTGATGGCGTTGCCGTATTGTCCGGAGCCGCCGGGGCCGGCCTTGATGTCCTCGATGCGGTTGTCGGCGACCAGCGTGCCGTCGTCGCCAATGGCGGTGCGCAGGATCTCGATGCCGTTGTCGTTGGTGCCGAGAATCGTGTTGCGCAAGACGATGAGTCCCTTGGCATCAAACGAGACCACGGCCGTCACGGCGATGTTGGTGAAGATATTGCCCGAGATGTCGCCGGCGATCTGCTCGAGCCAGATGCCGCTCCCGCCGGAGCCCGTGATCTCGCAATCGAGAATGCGGACGTCGCGTCCGCCGAGACAGTGGATGAGGCCGCGGCGCGTCGGCAGCGCTATGCCGCTGCCGTCGAAGGTGATGCCGGTGAGGCCGATCGAACCGGCGCCTTCACTGAGGACCATCGAAGCACCACCGGTGAAGATCAATTTCGTGGCGCCACGCACGCCAACGAGTTGCGAGCCGTTTTGCAGCCGCAGCGCACCGGTGCGGTAGATGCCGGGCGGCAGTGCCAGCGGCACCTGCGTACGCGCAGCGTCATCGATGGCGCGCTGGAGTGCGCGTGTCTGGTCCTCGCTGCTACCGGGCCGCACGCCATATTGCGTGGCGTCGCGCCCCAGGACAGACGTCAAGGGTGCTGCGCGCGCCGCATCGACAGGCATGGCGAGCGCACCGGCAATGCCGACTGTGGAAGCTCCGATGAGATGACGGCGATCGAGGTCCATAACGCGTCCTCCGGCGGACGCGGGACGCATCCGCGAGCGTTAGGTAGCGCAGAAATGGGGCAGGGCGGGCGGTCGTGCAGCGATTGTTGCTGGTAGGGTTAAATGTTTACGCAAACACGGTGCGGTAGCAACCATTAAACGCCGAGGGTTTTTTCAGTCCACGGCGTTCCCCGTTGCACGACGGTGTTGGCGTAGATCAGC
>NZ_JBANBJ010000122.1:0-15825 GCF_059803515.1 Bradyrhizobium sp. UFLA05-125
TAGGTCGCCGCGATCTTCTCGTAACCGCGCTCTGCGTAGAAACGGCCGGCAATCTCATTGGCAATTGCCTGGTTGTGGACAAAGCCGTTTGCCTGTGCCGAAAGGATAGCTTGTTCGTAAAGCTTCATGGCATCGAACGCGCGGCCATTAATCCGCGCAACCTCCGCACCAACCAACACAGCGCGGTTCTCGAAGTTTGCCGCACAGCGCGCCGCCCATACTTCGAGTTGTTTTTGGTGGGTCACAAGAGCCTCAAAATGCGGCTGTTTCTCGTCCGGAGATGCAAAATTCCATGCTGCCGCGTGGCCGAGCGCACTATAGAAGCAATACTCCGCCGTCTCAAAATGTGAGGGTGAGGTCCAAAGTAGCCGTTGCGCTCTCGATGACGCATCCATGGCGGAACCATAATCCGCAGCGAAGAACCGGGCTTGTAGCTTACGGACCCAATATCGAAACTCGAGCAGCTTCAGGACCGGATTACTCGCGAGGTGGCGCTCGAATCGAAGCTCATCGAATCCCTCGTGATTGAAGGAGCCAAACGTCGGAGTCAGCCCGCTAAGCGTCCGAATAAATCCGAGCTGCATGGCGAGATTGTCAATGACGAAGCCGAACCGCACCTTCTGCGCATACTCGAAACCCTTCTCGGCTTCCCGTTCCACCTCAGCAAGCGGGTCTCCTGCTGCCAAAAAGTTGGTTATCAAGTGATTACAGCTATAACCCGCAAATGGAATGTCCCCTGTGCGGTCGGCGGTCGCAAAGGCGCGACGTACCAGATCACGTCCCTCTAAGACATGTCTTGCCCACGGCATGACGATGTTCCCGAAGGACATGTACGTTCGAGCTTGATAGCGCTTTAAGCCGCGCTTTTCTACCAGTTCATAGCCAAGCCGGCCGAAACGAAAACCGTCCTGATAGTTGCTGAAGCGAGGTCCGGCGATCTGGGCGAACCATACATAAGCGAAGCATGACCCATCGCTGTTGCCATACTCGAGGCTCAGATTTACCATTCGACAAACAACGAGCGAAGATAAGTTCTCCTCGATATGCATTGCCGGAAACTCGGCTAATATATCTAGAGTGGCGAGTAAGTCCGGATTGCTCATCAAAGGCAAGTCGACGAGTTCCTCGATTTGTCGACTTCCAAGCTGGGACCAGATTCGATCGTATTCGCGTTGTACTTCGATACTGGTCGGATGAAGTGACCAATCAACGCCTTCACGCTGTAGGTATTCAAGGCATATCTCGACGCCGCGATTGCTCTGGTCCAAAGTGGTATAAAGCGTGAGCCGCAAACGCGTGACTGCGGCGATATCAAGGCCGCTTCTGGCACGACGCGCTAGCATCGAAAGTCGATTTTCGGCCGCCACCTTACTTGCGATCAGCAATTCGCACTCGGCTGTTAGACATTCGATGGCGAAGATGAGCTCGTAGTTGTGGTCCCAAATCCGCTCGGTCAACAACGCCCGACCAGCGGCGAGATACGATAACGCTGAAGTATACGCCGTTGAGATCTTCGCGCGTCTACCTGCAATTAGATTCAATTCTGCGACCCACTCACGCTCCTGATCTGACGTTATGAGATGAGAGCCACGATTGAGCTGGTTTACGATATCGAAGATCTTCTCTTCGATTTGCGCTGGCGAAATGCCGACTGCGAGGAGGCGGCCAATTCGAATATGAGCTTCGGCGCGGGCCGTTTCAGGTATTAGTGAATAAGCCGCTTCCTGGACACGATCATGCAGAAACCTATAGGCGCTTTCTGAGGGGAGAACGAGCCCAACTCGGACCGCTTCCAGGAGATCGCGATGCACTACATCTTTAGAGCCTCCGTAAACCTTCGTAAGTAGTGCGAAATCCGCGCTGTTGCCTAAACAGGCAAGCTGTTGCAGTGCGTTTTGAGTTCGAACGGGCAACCGACTCAACTTCCCAATCATTAGGTCCACCACGTTATCGGTGTAGCCCTTTGCGTGAATGCGATTCAGATCCCAAGACCATCGCGCGTTGCAGTGGTCAAAAATCAGTAACGCCTCCTCGGCAAGCGCATAAATAAACTGATTAGCGAAGAATGGATTGCCAGCAGTCTTCTCTTGAACCAGTTGCGCCAACGAGGTGGCGCGCTCCGGCTTGCAGTGAAGGGAATCCGCAATCAATTGTCCCAAGTGTTCACGGGCCAGGGGCGCGAGGGTGATCTCCTGCACAATTGCGCCAGCTTTGCGGATCGCTTCGAGCCTGCGCGCCAAGGGATGGGCGGAGTCCACTTCGTTGTCTCGGTAGGCGCCGATCAACATCATGTACTGCACGTCCTGCCGGCTCAGAAGATCTTCGAGCAAATCGAGCGTTGCTGTATCGAGCCACTGCAAATCGTCGAGGAACAGCGTTAGCGGATGCTCCGGCCGTGCGAATACAGCGATGAATCGCCGGAATACCAATTGGAATCGCCGTTGTGCATCCAATGACGGAAGGACAGGAACCGGCGGCTGTTCTCCGATGATTAGCTTCAATTCGGGGACAAGATCGATGATAAGCCCCGCGTTTGGCCCCAACGCCTGGCGAAAGGCATCGCGCCAGATGCTCAGCTCTTCTTCCTCCTTGCCGAGAAGCGGATGGACAAGGCTTCCGAAGGCCTGCGCGAACGTGGCATAAGGAATATTACGTTTGTATTGGTCGAACTTGCCCGAGGCAAAAAGGCCGCGGGGCGGTACGAGCACCTTGTGCAGCTCATTGACTACAGAGGACTTGCCGACACCGGAATATCCGGAGACCAGCACCAACTCCGGCACACCGGTCTTGACGATGCGATCGAAGCACGAAAGCAACGTCGCGATCTCACGATCTCGTCCGTACAGCTTTTCGGGAATTAGCAGCTGGTTCGGCGTGTCCTCGAGGCCGAGCGGAAATTCATCAATGCGGCGGCGCGCTTCCCATTCCGCCAGGCAGCGTCGCAGATCGCGCTCGACACCGCCGGCGGTCCGGTAACGATCCTCGGGAGTCTTGGCGAGCAGTTTCATGATGATCGCCGAGACGAGCGCTGGGACACTCTCTAACCGCTCCCTTGGCGGCACCGGCTTTCTGGCAATATGGCAGTGCACCCACTCTATCGGATCGGCCGCCGTTAATGGCAAAACGCCCGTGAGCATCTGGTACAGCGTGACGCCGAGGGCGTAGAGATCGCTGCGGGCGTCGACCGAGCGGTTCATCCGCCCTGTTTGTTCGGGTGCCATATAGGCAAGCGTACCGGCGATGGTCTCGGGCGGCTCGGGCGCCTGCCGCTCGCGGGATAGGCGCGATGCGATGCCAAACCCGGTGAGCCGCACGTGTCCATCCGCGCAGTCCACCACAACATTAGCTGGCTTGATGTCTTTGTGGATGAGCCCGCGCTGATGAAGCTTGGTCAGAGCCGAACTAACACCGATAGCCAGGCGCAAGAAGCGTCCTACCTCCATGGGCCCACCAAGCAAACGATCGAGCGGCTCCCCGCCCGGATCATCGAGCACCAGTACGGTCCGACCGGCGTCGCGAATGAGGGCCAACGGCCGCGCCGCCCATGCCCCGTCGAGCTCATCTTTCAGCTCGTATTCGTGCGTGAGGCGATCGAGTCTTGTCCGGGAAGGGTCGTCGGTAGCAGGGGCAACAAGCAGCACGGCGATCCGGTTGCCATTGTCATCGAGTCGCCAACCGCGGCTGAACACGCGCTCGCCATCCTCCCACAACACCTGAGAGCAACCGTCCGAGTACGCGACGTACAGCGACTGCTGCACCATCTGTCAGACTCCGGCGTCGGGCTTCGGCTTGAAGTCGGCTGATGAAGCTATTCGCGTGCCACGCGCGCGGCCTCTCGCCAGCCCGAAGAAATCGTACTCCATCGCCCGAGAAATGCCAGCCGTCCCACGGTTTTGCCGGATACGGCGGACGCGGATTCTACTTCTTTTTTAGCAAAAATTTGGAGCGCCCGGCTTTACGACAGCACACGCGGGTCAATCAGCGCCATGCTAGCTGGTCCGGAGGGGACTCTGGGCGCAACTGCGACCCAGAAGGAAGGATCATGACGGCACTTGAACCAAGCAAGTGAAATGCACGCACGGACAGCTTCGCGGCGTTGCACGCCGGAAAGACGGCGTGCAACTCGACCGGGCCCATGCGAGGATCCGCACGAGCGGCCCATCCGAGATCCCCCTCCTCGCGGCTCCCTACGATGATCGAGACTAGCCCGGCGACGGCCGCCGATCCGATCCCGTTGAAGGTGAACGAACAAGGAGCCGTTGACGGTCACCGAGGTCGCCTTCCTCTCTTGGTGAACGACCACGTCCGCCCCATTCCCGGGCGACGCAACGCTCGTCAATAGAGTCGGCAGCACCTTGACGAAGAACAACAGCCCAGGGAGCTTCATCAAGTTCGCTACTTCCTCGCCTCCACGCTCAACTTCACCCTGCGGCCGATCAGTGCGATTCATGCAGCCCGCCCTGACCAAGGGGGGTGCAGAAGCTCGAGCAGGAGCTCGGCGGCCAGTTGATCTACCGCGAGCGCCAATTGACGCAGCTCACCGACCTTGGGAAGGAAGTCCTTCCAATGCTGGCGCGCACGCTGGCCTCGGCAGAGACGGCGCGTCGCAGAGCCAAGGAATTCCAACGCAAGGAGGTCGCGCCCCTGACGATCGCCCTCGCCCCTCCATCTCGGCCTCGCTCGTCCTCGATCTGATCGCTGAGATCGAAAAGTTTGTCCCTGGACTTCGGGTCGAGCTGCGCGAGAACGCAGCGGAGAAGCTCGTCGACCTCTTGCTTGAGGGGAGATCAACGCCGCAATGGTCGGGGAGATACAGGACGTGCTCGCTCGCCTCGACGACTGGTTGCTGCTCGAGGAACGCTTCGCCGACACACCGGCTCGCAAACCGTCCCTCGATCGGCATCAATGATCTCCGCGAGACCGTCTTGCTGGAACGCACCGGAGATCCAACGGTCGTATTTCCCCGAGTAATTCCCCGCCTGGGCCACTGCAGCGGCCACGCCTTGCACCTACAGCATATGGCCGCAGCTGGCTTCGGCGTGATGCTCATGCCCGAGCACATGCCGAGCCTTCCGATGCTCAAGACCATTCCGCTCGGAGGCGACCTAATTTCGCGGGAGGTGCGGTTGCTGACTGTCCAGGGGGCCGCTATTCGCCGGCGCTGGACGCTTTCGTCTAAGTCGCGCGGCTTCGCGACTGGTCGGTCGAAGTCCCCAAATGCCGCGCGCAACGATCGCGGAGGTGTGACCACGACACGCACGCCGGCGGGCAATCGCTTCCAGCCAATGACGTCTTACTGATGCCAAACCAGACCGACAAGACACTCGCCCAGATTCGCACCGAGCTGTTGACCATGTTCGGCGCCGCGGACTAGGAGTCATCTAGCCACCTCGTGGGCTCGCTGCGGATACGGACGTGGCATCGCGCGCATTGAAGGTCGGAGACGTTGCGCCGGATCGACATAGGCCGCTATGATCGAATAAAGCGTTCTAGCCTCCGATTTCGCTGCCTAGCGTGGGCCCGAACAGCTCCCATCTGTCGCCCTTGAACCTCCTGAGTTGCACCTGTTTGATCGGCGCGTAATCGATCGGGCTGGTGTTGATCTTGATGCCGGGCAGCAGGTTGGTGGTCCTGAAGTCCTTGAGGTTTGCAGCCTGCTTCATCACGTTCTCGCGCGTGAGGTTATCGCCGCACTGCTTGAGCACCTGCACCAGCGTCTGGGCCATATTGAAGCCTGTCATCACCAGACTGTCGTCCCGATTGCCTTGGGGGAAATCGTCGGCGAGGAAGTCGTCGAAGGCCTTCATACCGGGATCATCCTTCCATTGCGGATCGAGCGCGTCCATCAGATGGGCCACCGAAATGATGCCCTGTGCGTTTTCGAAACCGGCGGGCTTGATGACGGCTCCGATGGAGGTGCTGACGCTATTGAGGACGTGCACTGGCTTCCAGCCGATTTCGGCCGCCTTCCTGATGGCTTGCGCCGTGAACTTTGGCGTGGTGATGTCGACGAATACATCGGCATTGAGCGACTTCATCTTGACGACGTGCGAGTCGATGGTCGGCTCGGCCACCTCATAGGCGTCTTCGGCAACGATCATCGACGCAGCCTTGGCGCCGAGGCCATCCTTCAGGCCTTTGAGATAATCCTTCCCGTAGTCGTCGTTCTGATAGAGGACGGCGATCTTGGCGTTCGGCTTTTCCTTCAGAATATACCTCGCGTAGATCCGTGCCTCGTTCTGATTGTTGGGCGACCAACCCATAGTCCACGGGAAGTTCTGCGGATCATTCCATTTGCTCGCGCCGGTCTGCACGAACAGTTGCGGCACTTTCTTCGTGTTCATATATTTTTGTATTGCGGTGTTGGACGGCGTGCCAAGCGAGCCGAAGATGAGGAAAACCTTGTCGCTTTCAACCAGTCTGCGCGCCTGCTCGACCGCTTTTGGTGGACTGTAACCGTCGTCATAAGAAATGAAGTTGATTTTGCGGCCGTTGATGCCGCCTTCGCCGTTGATCTTGCGAAAGTAGGCGGCCTCGGTCCTGCCTGTAGTGCCGTAAGCCGACGCCGGGCCGCTGTAGGGCATGATGTTGCCGATCTTGATTTCGGTGTCGGTTGCGCCGGCATCGTATTTCTTCTGGGAAAGTGCGCCGCCGCCGCTGGCAGCGAGCATTATGATGGCGGTCGAAAACGCCGCCAATCGTCGCGCGACGAAGGACATCTCGTTTCTCCCTATGAACCAATGAATGTGCCTATCGTTATTGGAACACTCGGGAGACCTCGCCCGGATCTCTTCTCCGAGAGTGAACATCATTCATCAGGCGTTGTCGATCTTCACGAACGTCACTCGCGTGCGCTTTTGGCGTCAGTTCGCAAGATTCGTCAATGGAGCTGCCCCTAATTCTCAAGACGAGATTAAGCGGCGATGAGGCGGATAGCCGCGACTGCTTTCATCCGGCGGTCACAAGCCATGTCGGATGGGCTTCGCAAACATCGTGTCAATCGGCCCTTTAATGCGGTTTGTTGTCAAGGTCTCTTTTCGAACTCTCCAACGGCACGTCGGTAACGCTCGCGTCGTCAGAGCTGGTCAAGTTGCGGAGCACATATTGCTGGCCGAACAACAGGCCGTGGAAGAGCAGTCGTTTGCGGGAGAACCTGCGGCCAGCCTTCCGGCGGCAGATGGCAGACGCCTTGTAGCATGAGCGCGCGACGTTGAGGGACCTAACAAAATTGGAACCGCGCGCGCGACGTTTCAAAATCGGACTCGGCCAAGTGACTCCCCGGCCAAATAAGTCGAAGCAGGATATCCAAAAGTCGAAGTCCCACTCCGCCAAAGTCTATCCCAGTTTCGTCCTTCCTGTCAGACGTGCAAACGCAAGTGCAGTTGAGAACTTGCGTGTCGCAGGGCAAGCTCACCTCGCATCGCTTGTAGCGGCTTCCGGGCGATCCTGAATAGGACCCGGAGTTCGACTCCATGCGACTAGATGATGACCAGTTGACGGCACGACTCCAACTCAAGCGAACGGGAGAAGCGATGGCAGAATGCCACCCACCACTTTCGCCCCCCACGCTACGAGCCGAACTCCAGCAAGTCCGTTTAGGCGAGAATTTATCGAAGCCGTGCGATTCGCGGCACAACCCTGGAGATCTGCAACAACTTTCAAGATCACAAGTGCTGCCGATAATTCGATCTCCGATCGATGGAGGCGACTATGAGTCGTCCATTTTCGATCCGGCTCGCCGGTCGGATGGTCGCGTCGCGGCGGACGCAATCCATCCTGTCGTTGAAATCTCTCCTTCCGAGGGTGTGGTACGCCTTACCGTAACGGGGGACGGCATGGCGGCCGAATGTGTGCGTTTCACCAGCCGAAGCAGAATCCGACATCGTTTTCGGGCTCCAATGCATATGCTCGTGATGTACGAGAAGGGGGAGCGCCGCGACGGAGAGACATTCGTGGAGGGTTTGCCGCTATTGGCGCTCCGGAACCTCCAGCGGAAGCTGACATTCGTGCCGGCCGGCCGCGAATTTCACGATTGGCACGAGCCGCGTGGGTCGCAGATGCGGCTCATGTACTTCTACTTCGAACCTGAGAAGTTGAAGGCTCTTTCTAAGCGTGGCATCACTGACCTACCTAACGCTCGCCTACTATTTGAGGACGAAACGCTATGGCAGACCGCGCTCAAGCTGAAGACGTTCGTCGAGAGCTCTGCAGGAGACGCGATCTACTTCGAGAGCCTCGGTACTCTGCTCATACATGAAGTCGTGCGCTTCACTTGCAGGATATCCAGCATTCAACCTCAAATCCAAGGTGGCCTTGCACCGTGGCAGCAACGACTCGTCACAGCCTATATCCAGGAACATCTCAATGAACGGATACCGATTGGCACGTTGGCGCGGCTCGTTCGTCTGAGCCCGTATCATTTCTGCCGGGTATTCAAGCAATCTCTCGGAATGCCGCCACATCGGTACCAAACCACCCGTCGTGTTGAGCATGCCAAGTTGCTGCTGAGAAACCGCGCAGGCTCGATGACGGAAATCGGTCGGGCGGTAGGCTTCAGCAGTCGTAACGCGTTCGCCACGGCGTTCCGGAAGGCGACGGGAATTGCTCCGGCGGATTACCGGCGGAGCGTGGCTCCTCCTATGACATATGAATGACCCGCGACGAGGCGACCAAGTCTGCTATTCGGAAAGTGGGGGCATCTCGGCCTCGCATTGCGATGAGGACGATCGGGCTGTCGGCGTCCGCTAGGAATGCAGCTCACGAGCCGGAAGACGACCTGCATTACGAGTGATGGCCTTGGCGGCATCCGTTCTCGCGAACGAAGCGGTGAGCACGGTATCGCGCGTAAACGGATCGTGTCGATCTTTAAACCGCCGAACCCGATAACGCACGGCATCGGAGATCTGCCGTACTCGATGTTCGCATAGCCCACCGGCACCGACTAAGACTGATTTTGCCATCTTGGCTAACCCAGCCGGAAGGCTCTTGGCGAACAGAAAGCAGAAATCCCGCCGCGGGAGTTCAGCAAGGCGACCGAAAGCTAAAGTGGCTCAGGGGGAACGGCCCGCCCGCCCAAAGGCCACAGAGCGATCCTGTGGCGTTCCGTAAAATTTGTCGGCTTACAGCAAGAGTACTGAGAACCATCGACCTGGCGAAGTTTGCGGCCACGAACCATGGCGTTCCGCGCTGGAACTCGCGCCGCGCCATGTGTTGAACAGCCTTCGTGAAGGTGATATTTTTTTGCTAACTGGGAGATTATCCCGTGGTGCAGCATTCTATTCAAAAGCGTGCGGTGGCCGAGGAACCAACTATAGTCGTCGTTGACGATGACAAGGACTTCCGCGACTCACTCGGAGATTTGCTTAACTCGGTCGGCTTCAAGGTCAAATTGTTTGGGTCGGCCGCGGAGTTGCTCGAAGGCGGATTGTTACCCGACGTGGCGAGCTGCCTCGTACTTGACGTCAGATTGCCGGGCTTGGGCGGTCTCGATTTCCAAACCCAGCTGTCGAAAATGAATGCTTCCATTCCCATCATTTTCATGACCGGCCACGGCGACATTCCGATGTCGGTCAAGGCTATGAAGGCAGGCGCTGTGGATTTTCTGACCAAGCCGTTCCGCGATCAAGACATGCTGGATGCAGTGACGATCGCGCTGGATCGCGATCGGACGCGGCGGAAGGCAGAGCGGCGCCTCACGGACCTGAAAACGCGCCTCGAGCGTTTGAGCCCACGCGAGCAAGAGGTGATGGCTCTCGTGACCGCGGGCTTAAAGAACAAGCAGATCGCTTTCCAGCTAGACGTAGCTGAGATCACTGTGAAGGCACACCGCGGCCACATGATGCAGAAGATGGGTGCGCAATCGCTAGCCGAGCTTGTCAAAATAGCGGAGACGCTTGGCATAAAGTCGCCGCGGTCCTAATCGCTTCGTGATGACAGGTGCCTCCATCATCGAAGACATCGTTTTTTGCGCAAACCAACTGATGCTTTTAATCAGTTGCCGGAAGGGCCCCGTTGCCGCGTCGAGCGCAACGGCCTGGCATCAACGCACGCGTTCGGACGTGGCCCAACCCCGGTTGAACTATTCAGAAGTTCTGCATCAATTATTCCAAAGTATAGCATCGATTATTCCGAAGTGTGGCATCGCCCGTCCACAAATATAATCGTCGGTCCAGACCCTTGTCGTTACAGTGCGATGATTCGATAGCCGCGCGGCGTGCTTCATGAGAGACGGAACGCGAAATGCGGCGGAGCGCATCCCCAGCGATGAAGGCGGGGATATGTCTAGCAAGATTCAGATTTCGATCATCGATGATGATGAGCAATCTCGCGCGGCGTTGGCGGGTCTCATGCAGGCAATGGGTTTCACGATTGAGGCCTTCCCGTCCGCAGTGGATTTTTTGGCGTCTCCCGAACTCCACCATACCTCATGTTTGATCGTTGATGTCCACATGCCGCGCATGACTGGGACTGAGTTGCATAGCCGCTTGGTAGGATGTGGCTATGACATACCAACAATTCTGATTACCGCTTACCCCGATGACAGCGCGCGAGCTCGGGCTCTGGGTCAGGGCGTCGTTGGCTACCTGACCAAACCCATCGACGAGGAGGTTCTGCTCGGATGCGTTGAATCGGCTCTACAGCGCGCCAAATCGGATGAAAAACCATCATGACCGCTCAATCAGCTGCCGGCGCCTCGCCAGGAGTTCGATCTGTTGTGGTTCGCGTCCGGGCCCCACGTTTGAAACTTGCCGCGCTCGGACAGCTGAAAAATAGCATCTGCTTTCTCTAGCGTCCCGATGCTCAGCTCGAAGATCGTTGCTCTTTGAACGGGTCGCCGTAAATGTGATATCCGTTAAATTCCCATAAGCCGGGCGATTCGCGATCCAACAACTCGATCCCGCGCACCCACTTCACGCTCTTGTACGCATAGAGGTTTGGCACCACGAGGCGCATCGGGTAGCCATGCTCACCCGTAAGGGGTTCGCCGTCATGCCGCAGGGCGAAAATCGTCGTCGGGCGCAGAAAATCCGAGATTGGCAGGTTTGCCGTGTAATTGTTCTCGCCATGGACCATCACATGCCGCGCCTCTGGTCGCATCTTCACTCGCTTCATCAATTCTGTGGCGAGTAATCCTCCCCAATGGTTTTCGCATCGGCTCCAGCCGTTCACGCAGTGCATGTCCGTAAATACTTCGCTCTGCGGCAGATTGGAGAGCTCTTCCCATGAAAGCCGCAGCTGCTCCTCTACCAGTCCAAAAACGCGAAAATCCCACGTCCTGGGACTAAAGCGCGGCACCGAGCCCACATGCAGCACCGGCCATTTGAGCGTCAGCGACTGTCCTGGGGGCAGCCGCCCAGCGGCACGCATCTCACGCTCACGTTCGCATCGCTCGTTCGATCGCACAAATAGCTCCACCGCAAAAGTATAGCGCGGCCTAGCTGGCGCACGTAGTCATTTCGGGGCCTGAAACGCGGTCAGCCGGGTTGCGCGGACTTCACCATTGGGTCCTGATAATTCACACTCCGAGAAGCGACCTATCAAGATGCTACTCCAGCCCGAAGCGGCGAAGGGGGAGCCTCACTGCTCCCCGTCACCGATTTTGGAGTTAGAACTACTTGCAGAGTCGGAAAGTAAGCCGGGAACAGTCTTGCTGGTATTGTGACGGAAAATGTTGACGGCTCCGATCACCTCGTCCTCGTTGTCACGAATTGGAAAGACATTAACGAGCGCCAGAAGACGATCACCATTGGGATGCTCGCAAATCACATCGGCGTTCCGAACGGTGGCGCCGTTGTTGATCACCACGGAAGGTGGTGCAAGTTCGTGCGGCATCACTTGACCTGAGGGGTAACGAAGAAGGTGTGAACCGCAATACTTTTCGGAGGCCAGAGTCGGCGTGCGTCCCCAGCCCGCGATTGCAGCTTTGTTGCACTTGACGACGGTGGCATCCTTTTCGAGAACGTATATCCCTACTGGGATAGAATCCATTGTCGCTTGGTCTGCAAGAATTCCTTTTGCGACAAGGTGCCCGTCAACGACTTCTCCTCGGAAGTCGATTTGGTCGAAGTCGCCATCCAAAATCATCTTGCTCGTTGCTAAGCCAGTATCTGTCACGCTGGTTGCCATTTTCAACCTCCTTTGCGCGAAAGAGCCAATGGATGATGAAGCTCCATTTTGCCCATCTGTCCCGTTTGTCAAGATGACACTTCAGACTATGCCGATAATTTTGCGGAACCTCTTCAAGTCCTGGAGAAACGTGCTTCGCGGAGACTGGTCGCTACATCTCCGATAGCGCGACTATGAGCCAGATGATGTGGGCAACGAGGACGAGGATAGCGCGTGACGTGGATGGAGAGTGAAAGATCGCGGGTAACCACAGCTCGCCGTTCAGCCCACCCGTTTTCGGAACACTAAACGTACGTTTTGCAGATTCAACACGTTGCGGGCGGCGGCGTTCAGGAGACATGGTCGAAAAGCCACAATCCAATAACCGGAGTTCTCGAGGTTTGGCTCGGCTTTATGAGCAAACGCCCCGCCGGAGGCTCCTGCCTTCGGCACATCTGCAGAGGCTTGGCGGAAGCCAACGCACTCGCCCGGTGAGCAGGAGTGCCGCTGCGGGAGACTCTGTCGATCAAGAGTCCCACTGTTGTTCGTTAGAAGTTCCAATTCGTTAGAAAGATTGAACCAACTCGACAGCCGGGTTAGCGTCCGATCCAAATGAATACTCGGAGGTCGTGATGCCGTGGCGACAAGAATGTCACTTATCCCGGGGCTCTCCGGGTACGTGCTGGTGCCCCTGCGGGAAAGCGCGGACTTTACCCTTTACCGCGGCCGAAAGCACGACGACCCCTCACCGGTCCTAGCGACCGCACTGTGCGAACCGCCGTCGCCTCAGAGTATCAGGCGGCTCATGCACGAATACTCGCTCGCAGCGGAACTCGATCCCGCGTGGGCTGCCAAGCCTCTGGCCATTACTCGTCACGAAGGGCGGACGATCCTCTTACTAAACGACCCTGGCGGTCAGCCGCTGGATCGGATTCTCGAACGTGACCAGCGGCAACCGCTCGACCTGAGCCGCTTCCTTAGCACCGCCATTGGGTTGGTCAGAGCACTCGGTCAAGTCCATCAGCATGGCCTCATACATAAGGATATCAAGCCTGCGAATGTCCTTGTCGACGACACCGGCAATGCGTGGCTCACGGGATTCGGCATTGCGTCCCAACTTCCGCGCGAGCGCCAGTCGCCCGAACCTCCGGAGTTCATAGCGGGAACGCTCGCCTATATGGCACCCGAGCAGACGGGACGAATGAACCGTTCGATCGATTTCCGGAGCGACCTTTACTCGCTTGGGGTGACCTTTTACGAAATGCTGACCGGGAGTCTTCCATTCGCGGCCTCCGACCCGATGGAATGGGTGCACTGTCACATCGCGAAACAACCAGCCGCACCCAGTGAGCGGATGGGAACCGTGCCGGCCTCGGTCTCCGCGATCACGATGAAGTTGCTCTCCAAGACGGCGGAGGAGAGGTATCAGACAGCGGCGGGAGTTGAGAGCGATCTTCGGCGCTGCCTGTCCCAATGGGAGTCCCAGGGGTGGATCGATGACTTCACTCCTGGCGCTCGCGACACCCCGGATCGCCTCCTGATCCCCGAAAAGCTATACGGGAGAGACCGCGAGGTTGACACCCTGCTCACCGCCTTCGACCGCATCGTTGGCGGTGGCCGAGCAGAACTGGTGCTGGTCTCCGGATACTCCGGCATCGGCAAATCCGCAGTCGTCAATGAGCTCCACAAACCACTTGTGCCGCCACGCGGCTTGTATGCATCAGGCAAATCCGATCAGTACAAGCGCGACATTCCGCATGCCTCGCTGGCCCAGGCGTTTCAGAGCCTCGTCCGGGGGCTCCTCAGCCAGAACGAAGAAGACCTGCGCAAATGGCAGGGCGCACTTCGTGAGGCGCTGGGTCCCAACGGACTGCTCCTCGTCGATCTCGTCCCGGAATTGAGGCATGTCATTGGCGAGCAGCCGCCGGTGCCCGAATTGCCGCCGCAGGAAGCGCAGAGACGTTTTCAGATCGTATTTCGACGGTTCATCGGCGTATTTGCGCGGCCTGAACATCCGCTCGCGCTCTTCCTCGATGACATGCAATGGCTGGATGTCGCCACACTCGACCTCCTCGAGGATTTGTTGACCGGCAACGATTTGCCGCACCTACTGCTCATTGGTGCGTATCGGGACAACGAGGTCAATGCCACCCACCCGCTGGTACGTAAGCTAGAAGCGATCCGTCGGGCCGGAGCGGCAGTGCAGGACATCGTTCTCACACCGCTCAGTCGCGACGATCTAGGTAAACTGCTTGTGGAGTCCCTCCACTGCCAAATGGAGCGCGCCGCCCCACTGGCAGACTTGATTCACGAAAAGACCACGGGCAACCCATTCTTCGCAATCCAGTTCATTTCTACTCTGGCGGATGATCGTCTGCTGACATTCGATTACCGCGCGAGGAGTTGGGTTTGGGACCTGCTCCGCATTCGTGACAAAGGCTTCACGGACAATGTTGTAGAGCTGATGGTCGAGAAGTTGAAGCGCCTTCCGCCGGAAACTCAGAAGGTACTCCAGCAGTTCGCCTGCATGGGCAACAGTGCAGAGTTCGAGATGTTGCGGATGGGGCATCAAGGCTCGGCCGAGGACATGCACGACCATCTATGGGAAGCCGTGCGATCGGGCCTCATCTTCCGTGCGGAAAATTCGTACGGCTTCCTGCACGACCGTGTGCAGGAAGCCGCCTACTCGCTTATCCCTAAGGAGTTGCGTGCCGAGGCTCACCTGCGCATTGGAATGCTCCTCGCCCAGCGCACGCCCGCTGAAAAACGTGAGGAGGCGATATTTGAGATCGTTAATCAGCTCAACCGGGGCTCCCATCTCCTTACCTTAGTCGAGGATCGCGAGCACGTTGCAGAACTTAATCTGATCGCAGGCCGGCGCGCGAAGCTCTCGACAGCATACGACTCGGCGCTCAAGTATCTCAGAGCCGGCAGAGCCCTTCTTCCAGAAGAGACTTGGAAACGTAATCACCAGCTCATCTTCTCGATCGAGTATCTAGCAGCCGAGTGTGAGCTGCTGACCGTCACGGTTTGCCTCGCCGCCGGGGATCCACTCGCGGAAGTGCAAAAGGAATGCGAGAACGGCCTGGCATTTGCCAGGCGGGTGCATTTCGGCCTGGTCATCGAGCGCTGCGGAGCACAACTCGGTTTGATCCTCACGTTGCGCGGGCTGACTGCAACTTTTGGGTGCCTGGATCACGAGGGATACAGCGAACTCGATACCGAACGCCGCTTGGCCAAGAGCCCCGATCTGGTGTTCGCCGAGTTCTATTACTGGACCCGAAAGCTGCAGGCGCACTTTTTCGCCGGAGACCTTGCGTCGGCGGTGGACGCCTCACTGCACGCGGAATCGCTGCTTTGGACGTCGGCGGCAATGTTCGAGTCGGCGGAGTATCGGCTCTATGGCGCGCTGGCGCATGCGGCGATCTGGGATCACGCCACACCGGAGGAGAGACCGAGGCATTTCGATTCTGTGCTGGACCACCACCGGCAGCTCCAAATGTGGGCGGAGATCAACCCTGAAACCTTCCAAGATCGCGTCGCCTTGGTAAGCGCCGAAATCGCCCGCATTGAGGGCCGGGTACAGGACGCTCAGGAGCTGTACGACAAGGCCATCCGCGAGGCTCACAAATACGGGTTCGTGCACAACCAGGCAATTGCCAATGAGATTGCCGGCCGTTTCTACGCAGAGCGCGGTTACGAGAAGATCGCGGCGACCTA
>NZ_JBANBJ010000123.1:0-15471 GCF_059803515.1 Bradyrhizobium sp. UFLA05-125
TCACCAGCTGATTGTCGACGGTGTCCAGGCTCTCGCTGGTCTCCGTCAAAAACTCCCGCAACAGATCATCCATGGAAACAGGCCTTCATAAGGGAGAGCGCACATGTGCGCCTTTCAGAATGGGGCCAGCTTCTCCGCAAAGCGTTTAATATTGGTTGAGTAAGTGCAAAAGAACGGAACCAACAAAGAGATAAGGCGCTTCGAAGGTTTCGAAGCGCCCCGTAAAGCTTTGATTAACGAGTGCCGTGCGGTTGCCGTTTACGAAGCCGTAACGGTTATCGCCTCGCCCTCCGGCGCGAGCTTCACGGTAAGCCCGCAGGCCTGCGCCAGCAGGCGCGTATAATAGGGCTGGATCGCATGCGCGTCCGCGGCGGGTCCGCGCTCGCCGCTCAAGAGCTCGGCGATGTTCTGCGGCAGGCGCGCATTGTGTCCGGTGGCGGTGACGCGAAAGCTCATGGTCTCGCCTTCGCCGATCGGATCGACCTTCAGCATGCCGCCGCGCGGGATCGTATGCTGCGCGATCACGAGCATGTTGAGCAGCAGCTTGACGCGGTTCTTCGGCAACAAGAGCCGCGGCAGATTCCAGGTGATGGTACACTTGCCGTCCTCGATGTGGCCGCGCGCCATGTTTTGCGCGTCACCGAGATCGATCTGCGCGCCGGACGATCCCGCCGCGCCGAAGGCGAGCCGGCAGAATTGCAGCCGCGCCGATGCCGTCTTGGCGCTCTTACGGATCAGGTCCAGCGCGAATTCACGATCCTCGGGCTTGGGATCGTCATCGAGGACCTCGAGGCCGTTGACGATGGCGCCGACAGGGCTGATGAGGTCGTGACAGACCCGCGAGCACAGAAGCGCCGCGAGTTCGAGCATATCGGGAGCAGTAGCGGTACCGGGTGACGAGATGCCAGACATCGATGGTTCCTGGAATTGCACGGCCAAAAGGCGGCGAATCACGCGTGCCCTGAAATTGGCCCGGGTTCTAACATCCGTACCCCCGTTGCAGCTAGCGCTTGCGATAGGCTCGAAGCGGCCATAAGGGACACGAATCAACTTGAGGCGAAAGAGGTTGCCGATGAATGAGGCATGCTGGTGAAGGGGCGCATTGATGGGGCGACCGCCCTTGGCCTGATGGAGCCGTTGACCGCGCTGGTGCTGAAGGCGGGCGAAGCGATCCTCGCCGTCAATCGGGCCGCAATGCGGATCGACGGCAAGCAGGACGGCTCGCCGGTCACCGAAGCGGACCTCGCCGCCGACCGCATCATCGGCGAGGGGCTTTTGCAGCTCGCGCCAGAAGTGCCGACGCTGTCGGAAGAGCGGGCCCAGCTGGCGACGCCGCCATTTCATGGCAGTTTCTTCCTGGTCGATCCGCTCGACGGCACCAAGGAGTTCGTCGCCGGCCGCGACGAGTTCACCGTCAATCTCGCCATCATCACCGATGGCGTGCCGCTGCTCGGCATCGTCAGCGCGCCCGCACTCGGCCTGCTCTGGCGCGGCGTCGTCGGGCACGGCGCGGAGCGCGTGACGTTTGATGGTGCTATCATCGGAGCTACCGAACCGATCCGCACCCGAAAGCTGCCGAAGCCGGGCCAGCCCTGGGTTGCCACGGTCAGCCGCTCGCATTGTGATGCACTGAGCGAAGCCTTCATTGCCGGCCGGCCCGGCGCGGTCAGGCAGACCGCAGGCTCGGCCGTCAAATTCGGCCGCGTCGCCGAAGGCAGCGCGGACATCTACCCCCGCCTCGGCCCGACCTCCGAATGGGACGTCGGGGCCGGCTGTGCCGTGGTCACTGCTGCGGGCGGCAAGGTCACCGACGGCAAGGGCGGCGAGATTCGGTTCGGCGAGAGGCGTGAAAGCTTCATCGTCCCGGAGTTTATCGCCTGGGGCGACCCGCAAGGCGCGTTCGGCCCTACTGGCTGAGCTGCTCCTGGAGCGCGGGCCAGCGCTTGCCGACTTCATAGAGGAAACGCTCCGGATCGGCGGCAAAGGCGTCGCGACTGTCCTCCCGGCTGAACAGATAGAGCCGCTGGGCGGAGATCACGAAAAAGCGGGGGTTGCCGGCAATGACGACGCCGCGGGCGATATCGGTGGGATCATAGCCGCCGAACTGCGGTCCATAGACCTCAGGATGGGCCAGGAACTCCGCCCGGTTGCCCTCGTTGCGGAACCGCCAGACTGCGCCCCACAGGCTTGCCTCGAACTCGGCCGTACCAAGGGCGGGCCCGCCATCAACAAAATAGGCAACGGGGTCGAACCCCTCGATGGCCACCCCGGAAAAGCGGTTGACCACGATCCGCTCGGTGGTGGCGGCCTCGACGGCCAGGCCGTAAAAGGCGAGCCAAAAGCCGGCCAATAGGGCGATCCAGGGGCCGATCAAGGCAATTCCGGGGCGCAAAGGGCTTTCTTCCTGCCGTGGTGCCGTCATAGTTGCTGCGGATAACATCCGAGTCGAGGGGACATTCGGCGCAACCTAGCCCTCGCCTGTTGGCGTCAGGTTAAGGGTGCGACCGGATTCGATACCAGGGGTTCTTTTATGACTTTCGCATCACACCTCGCCGCGGTCGCAGTCGCCGCGCTGGTGGGCTGGATCGTGCCGGCCTCCGCGCAGCAGGCCCCGCCGCCCAACCTGCCGCCGCCGCAGCGGACCCCTACGCCGAACACCTATGGGCCGGACGAGCTCGTCGGCGCCGGCCATCGTTTCTTCGGCAACGTCTCGCGCGGACTCGCCTCGATCATCGAGAAGGCGGTCAGCCAATGGGGCCTGCCGAACGGCTACATCCTCGGCGAGGAAGGTTCCGGCGCCTTCGTCGCGGGCCTGCGCTATGGCGAAGGCACGCTCTACACCAAGAACGCCGGGGACTTGCGGGTCTTCTGGCAGGGACCCTCGCTCGGCTTCGACTGGGGCGGCGACGGCGCGCGCACCATGACGCTGGTCTACAACTTGCCCGCCACCAACGCGATCTACCAGCGCTTCGCCGGCATCGACGGCTCCGCCTACATCATCGGCGGCTTCGGCATGACGGCGCTGACCGCCAACAACATCGTGCTGGTGCCGATCCGGTCCGGCATCGGCCTGCGACTCGGGGCTAATATCGGCTATCTGAAATATACGCCGCGCGCGACCTGGAACCCGTTCTAGCGAGCCTCAACTGGGGCCTTCGACAAAAATGTCGAAAACAACCCCATGCAAAGTAGCCGGTGATGACCGCCGGCGCGATGCCTTGCGCATCGTGCGGAACCGTCGGGCAAATCAGCTGCATCACTGTATCGTCGCGGCACGCGGGATGGATGGAGCCGTTGCGAGCCAGCGGGGGAGCCATCGCGTCCCGAGGCACACCTTCTTTTTCGGTTACAGATTCACGTTAACGACGGGCCGGGGCTGGCTTTTTGCCGGCGCGCCATGGCATGGTCTTTGGTAAATTTTTCCTTGTTTCTGGGAGTTCTGGCCCATGGTCGAACCGATCATGTACCTTGCGATCGGTTTCCTGCTTTCGATGCTGTGCGGGCTCGCGATCGTGCCGCTGGTGCATAACCGCGCGGTGCGCCTGACCACGCGCCGGCTCGAGGCGGCAACGCCGCTCTCGATGGCGGAGATCCAGGCCGACAAGGACCAGCTCCGCGCCGAATTCGCCATGTCCGCGCGACGCTTGGAAATGAGCGTCGATCAGCTCAAGAGCAAGACCACGAGTCAGCTTGCCGAGCTCGGCAAGAAGAGCGACGCCATCAACCGCATGAAGATCGAGCTCGGGGAGAAGAACGCCACGATCTTCGCGCTCGAGGCGCGCGAGAAGGCGGTGAAGGAGCAGCTCCGCGCCACCGAGGAGGAGTTCAGCGCCAAGACCGAAAGCTTGCGCACCGCCGAACAGGCGCTGACCGACAAGCAGGGCGAGCTCGCCAAGATCAATCATGAGCTCTCCGACCGTTCGATGATGGCGGAAAGCCGCCAGGTCGAGCTGGTCGCGGTGCGTACGCAGATCGAGCAACTGAAAAATCGTGTCGGCGACGCCGAGAAGGAGTTTGCCTCGACCCAGGCGCGGCTGACGCAGGAGCGCTCGGAGTCCGAGACCGCCTCGCGCGAGCTGCAGGACGCCCGCGGGCGCGTGGAGAATTTGAGCCAGCGCGTCACCGAGCTCGACCGCCAGCTCATCGTGCAGGTCAAGGAGGCCGAGATGCTGTCCGGCCGCGTCACCGATCTCGAAGGCCGGCTCGCGACGCAAGGCAAGCTGCTCGCCGAGCGCGAGTACGAGAACAACCAGCTCCGACAGGGCAAGGAGACGTCCGAGCGCACCATCAAGGATTTGCGCACCGAGATCGCGGGCCTCAGCGCCGGCAACAAGTCGCCGGCGCTGGAGGCGCTGCGCAACGAGAAGGCTGCGCTCGAGGAGCAGCTCAAGGCCGCGCGTGACGAGCGTGCAAAACTTCAGCGCGACATCAACGCGATCCAGCAGCAGGCCGAGAGCTCCTGGGCGACCGAGCGCATGGAGAATGCGCTGCTGCGCGAACGTATCAACGACATCGCCGCCGAGGTGGCCAAGCTTGCGATACAGCTCGAAGGCCCGAACTCGCCGATCGAGGCGCTGCTCGCGACCGAAGCAGGCCAGGCGCCCAAGCCCGCCCCTCACCCGGCCAATGGCGCCACGACGAACGGCGTGGCCGCGACCAGCCTGCCCGAAGGCGGCGGCACGCTCGCCGAGCGTATCCGCGCACTCCAGGCCCACGCCTCCCGCGCCCGCCAGCAGGGCGCATAGGCCACCAAAACGCGATTTCGCAGGGATTTGCGAGGTCTACGGATCATTTTCCGGCTTGGTGCCGCCTCAAAACTTGACACCGTTGGCCCGCACTTCTAAATCGCGGGCTCTGACGTGCCGGTCGGCCAACCGCCTGACCGGCACAATGGTCCCGGGCGCATAGCTCAGCGGGAGAGCGTTCCCTTCACACGGGAGAGGTCCAAGGTTCGATCCCTTGTGCGCCCACCAGAAACGGAATAAAATCAATAAC
Organism: Bradyrhizobium sp. UFLA05-125; assembly: GCF_059803515.1. Taxonomy (NCBI): domain Bacteria; kingdom Pseudomonadati; phylum Pseudomonadota; class Alphaproteobacteria; order Hyphomicrobiales; family Nitrobacteraceae; genus Bradyrhizobium; species Bradyrhizobium sp. UFLA05-125. The sequence goes on from NZ_JBANBJ010000123.1 coordinate 4,996, forward strand.
TTGCCTCACAGTCTCCCATCGCCTGTGCCCCGAAAATTACGGGGCACAGCCGGGGCACAGACGTCCGCTGACGACTGATTTGATCGCCGCTGTCTGCCATCGGCCCCGCGCGAACGAATGCGACCGGTGCAGTTGCTATTGAACCCGGTCGACTCGAAATCGCTTCTTCGCCATAGGCTGCGGCCGCGCCAGCGACCGAGGGCCTCGCCGACCACCGAAAGGGCTCCCTCTTCGTCTCGGAGCCGGCGGACGCGCGCTGGGTACCGCCCTTTCTATACCGACGCCGAAGGTTGCCAGGCAGGCAACAAACCCGCCACACAACTTCAACACATCTGCCGAGAAGAGGAGGTCCCCGCCTCCCAGACCCAAGAGGTTGAACGACCGAGCGGCGGTACCCTACGCCGTTGAGATCAGTCGCTTGGCCTGATCAGCCGCGGCGCGTCTCGCTGCGATCGCCATCCAGTCGTGCAACGGTCCCCTGTCCTCCTTCGAAAATGAAGCTCGCCGCTTAAGGTCTTCAAGCGTCTCACCGGGATGGCATCGCTCGAAATCTTCACAGATCAACGATTCGAGGTAAGTCCGTTCTTCCTCGATTGTTTGGCGCTGATTATAGTGAGCGCTAGTCGGCATGGTGGCGCTTCCTAATTTGCCTACAGCGAGCCGCATAAGCACCGTCAGATGGAGCTTTGCCCTCACACCAGCTATCGTTTCTTTCGCTTGCCCTCGAGCCACTCCACTTGCCGGACAGTGTAAGCCTTGGCGCCACCCGGGGCTTCAACGAGCACCGTTGTGCCTTTGGTCTTGCCGATCAGAGCCCTAGCGATCGGTGAAGTCACCGAAATCCGGCCCTCCTTCGCTTCGGCCTCGGGCTCACCGACGATCTGCCAGATCCGCTTCTCACCGGTGTCGTCATCAATCAGCGTCACTGTGGCACCAAACTTTTTCGTATCGCCGGAAAGCTTCGATACGTCGACGATTTCGGCGCGCGCGAGCTTGTCTTCCAAGTCGGCTATTCGAGCCTCATTAAGTTTTTGCTCCGCGAGCGCAGCCTGGTATTCCGAGTTTTCAATCAGGTTGGCATCGTCGGAAATCGACTGCTGGATTCTCTGAACAAGGCAAGGTCTCGCGACTCGAATGCGGTGCCTCAACTCCTCTTCGAGGGCAACATGACTGCAGCGGTTACAGGAAATCTTGTCATTGGACTTTTGCACCGACTAGTTCGAGAGACAGCTGAATGCGGGATCGACCAACGCTCTCCCAAATGCGCCAACCATCGCCGCCGCTTCATGGTCTCCGCGATCTTCGAGGACGCGACTGAGCATTTGTACTCTTTCTCGAAAGGCGGCCAACAGAGATGGATCGCGTTCGCACAAGACGCCGGCCACACAAAGCGCAAGCGCTTCCGTACCCATCTTGACCTGAGCTAACGAGCCTGCAGTCATACCCAACTCCTCCTGGCGTGGTTTCTAGTTTCCTCGAACTGCCTTAGAGCTCTAACGCTGAAGGGAACGTAGAGGCTAACAGCAATTCAAAAGTTCACCGCTGTTCAAGCAGCCGTTTCTCAATGATTGCTCGCTCAGCATCGGACAGATCGGCTTGAAGCAGCCTGCAATCACGTCAAATGTCGTTTCGCACTGATCTGATCTCGCTGAGGCTTTCATCGATCGCAGACATCTCCGTTCAACTCGGTTCGAGTTGGCCCTTGACGACTAGTCAAGCCTGCAACTCTTCAGCTAGCCGTCGCTGTATGAAGTTGCGTTCAATATCGGTCAGCTGTGTGTTGAGAAGCTTGCGATATCGCCTCACATTCGCCTCGCGCGTCCACCGCGGATGACCGTGCGGGTGTGAAGGTTGAGTCGATCGATACGGTATCGTGGCCGCCCGCCTTCCGATGGAAGGCTGCGGCTTGTCGAAACAGCCGCAATCGAGCCTATTGAAACGAGCGACCCGCATGGCCATCCGAGGCGACGGATCATTCTCGTCGTCCAATTCCTTCAGTGCCGCGAGGATATCGTCCAAACGTAGTCTGTGTGGGATACCGGGGATTTCACGAAGCGCTGGGTGGGATTCGACGACGTACATATCCGACGCCCAGGACGAGAGGATCACTCGCTTCTCGTCTGTCGAAAGTTCGGCATCGTTCAATACGCTGTCCGGGGAATCGTAGTGGAATACGGGACGGAAGGAATCAGCACATTTGGCAATACGATCAGCCTCGCTCATTTCTTGTCTCCATTTGCTCCTTTCGTCGAGGGACGAGTTGCTATGGGTTTGGGGCGAAGGCGGCGGCGAGACGCCGCCGCCTTCGGCGTCAGTTAGTGTTGATAGCTATGCGTTTGACGTTGCGATTTAACTGCTCCGATTTCGGGATCGTCACAGTTAGGACCCCATTCTTGAAATCTGCTTGGGCCTTGTCTTCTTCAACCTCCTCCAGCGGTATCTGACGTTGGAACGATCCGTAATACCGCTCGCTGACGAATTTCGATTCGTCGCTTCGCTCGGCCTTCTTCTCGCCGCGGATTGAAAGAACGCCGTTGGCGATTTCAACCTGAACGTCCTTGTCGCTGAGACCCGGCAGTTCAGCGGAAACAGTCACAAACTTATCGGTTTCGCTGAGTTCGAGCCTGGGCCAGCCGAACTGGCCTTCCATCAGCGGATTGGCCAATCGTCCGAACGAACCGACTCCGCGAAAGACGTCGTCGAACAGCCGGTTCATCTCGCGATGAAGCGTGAAAAACGGATCGAAAGCCTCCTGCCCGGTCGAGAGCTGCTGGCCTTTCGTCCGTGGAATAAGGTCACGAACACCCATGGTATCCTCCTTGACATGAAGCCTATTGATGCGTGGACGGATGCTGCCCGCGCGTGACACGATCAGGCAAGACGCGGCTCAGGCCGCCTTCTGCATGATTTGCCTGGCTGAAGCGCCACCGTCGATTGCGATGCGCCGGGGCTTCAGGGCTTCGGGGATTTGGCGGACGAACTCGACCCGCAGCAGACCGTTGTCGAACGTCGCGGTCTTCACCTGCACGTAATCGGCAAGGTTGAACTGCCGCTTGAACGGTCGCGCCGAGATACCCTGGTAGAGGTATTCGTGCTGGTCCTTATCGCTCTTGCGGCCTTCCACCGTGAGCACGTTCTGCTCGGCGGTCACGGCGATCTCATCCGGGCTGAAACCAGCCAGCGCCAAGGAGATCTGGTAGCGATCTTCGCCCAGCCGCTCGATGTTGTAGGGCGGGTAGTTATCCTCGGTTCTGTGCTGGGTTTCGTCGAGGAGATCGAAAAGGCGATCGAAGCCGATGGTCGAACGCCACAGGGGAGCAAAATCGTAAGTCCTCATAGCCAAGTCCTCCTAAGAGCAAGATGGTACGAAGGAGCGCAAGACGTCGGTTCAGGACCCTGTCTGGCGCCCTGTTCAGTCCGCCGGTCCCAAAAGCTGGCGCCCGGCACCGCCCGCAAGCGGCAAAAAACGAATTAGAAAAACCGGGGTCCATTTCAAGAGCTACGCAAAAATTTTTTTGCGGAATCTGCACGGTCAATTTTAGGTTTCGGCTCAAGAAGCAAGGCCCCTGCAGCCGTGCTTTGGCCTCGCTGACGTCGACCTGCAACATTGTCCCCCTAAGCCGGGGGATCGGCATCCAAAATTGACTACCTATAGGTTGAGCGCTACTTTTTGACACGCAGGACGGCGCCTCCGAAGTTGAACGCCAGTTTCGGTGAATTCGATCCCGGTGTTGCTAAGCTCATTCATCACGACAAACCACGTTTGCCGCCTTCAAGATCGGCTAGCGTGTTGCGGTGCATTTTGCAGCCTTGCGCTAGATAAGCTTGTGACCACCCAAGCAATGCACGGGCCGCTTTTCGGCTTGACTATCGTCGAACAATCCCGTTCTAGCTCACTCGCGGCGATCCTTCTCGACTTTGTTCGCAGTCGCGAGTTTGTCACGGACATAGTCCGTCAAGCCACCGACCTCTTTCTCCATAGCCTTTTGGGAAATGCCTTGCCCCTTCGCCCCTGCGATAAGACGAACGACTAATTCGCTCACGTCCTGCGAAGAGCCGGGAGTCCCGTACTGCTCAGCGGCGTGAATGCTGTTCTCGACCCAAAAATCAATGTACTCGCGCGCCTTCGTTTGCATCTGCCGTCCCCTGCTAAAGCAGAGTTAGCCGCACAACAGCTGCCCGGCAAATGGATTCCTAGTTCCTTAGTGAGCAGCGGGTCATTGCGCGCCACGATTTTAGGATTGGTCCGAGAAATCAGTGTGAAGCAATTCACGTCGGCTCAAAAAGGCCGTCCCGATCCCTGCCGTGACCAAGAATCAACGCGGCTGGTTCGTAGAAGCGTAGGCGCAAGCGGTGCCGCGAATGGTACGCCGCCGTCATTGAAGCTTGGCTTTCCGATTGGCCATCGTCGCTAATTTGTTCTCAGTAGATTCACTAACAACATCAGCGCTGTTCGCGGAAGGTTTTGCCCGTTTTTGGAAATACTTTCCTAGGTCGGACCAAACCGCGAACGTGCCAATTCTTTCCGCAATAGGCGCGGAAGTTGAAACATTATGCCGGAACGTTTGCAGTGAAGGGCATTTGTCCTACTTGGCGGAACGATTGAGATAGGTGGTAACATGGCCCACCAAGCATCTATATGCGGCTGCCGCGTTCTCATCGTCGAGGATGAGTATTTTGTCGGGGATGACATTGCAGGTTCGCTTCGGTCGCTCGGCGCTCATGTAATCGGACCAATTCCCAGACTCGCAGAAGCACTGTCCGTCCATCAAGACAGCTTTGATGTTGCCGTGCTCGACATAAATTTGCGCGGCGAATCTAGCTATCCGTTTGCGGACGAACTTAAGCGCATCGGCAAACCCTTTATTTTCATGACTGGCTATGGTGCCGGCTTGGTCCCTGATCGCTTTCGAGATGTGCAGCGATGGGAAAAGCCCTGTGAGCTTGAATACGTTGTGGTCGATGTCGCCCGGATGTGTAATCAGCCTCCGACAGTCCCGGCTTAGCGGCCAGAGATCCCCACGAGGTAAGGCCTGACCGGCTATTCACGACTGACGGGCGACGCATCAAGACGCGCATCGAGCCCGACACAATCTCACTCATGGGAAAGTTACACCCTAATAGTCTCAGCTGAAGAAAACGGCAGTTGAAGCGACGAACGTGGCCAGAGCGGGAGAGCGCCCTTTGTTGATGAGCGCAAGAGGCCTGCCGGGACGCAGCACGTTCGTCCGCAACCGGATAAGCAGATTCCCCGCGCAGGCTGATATCAATCACCACGCCATCGAAACCGTCTTGCCTGGTGGCCATCGCAGCGTTGAGTTCGGCGAGTGGTCCGATCACGCGAGCGCCGAGCGACCGAAGCGCTTTGGCGAGGTCATCGCCCAGAAAATACTCGTTCTCGATGATCAGAACGCGGAAATCATTCAGGGTTGGCTCGCTTTGATGGGTCTTCTGTTCCACCTCTCGCGCGTATTTACCTATTTTCTCGGACAAGCGCGACAGTCCTGTCGAAGAGGCATCATGATCTATCCTCGTTCCCCAATTATCTATCGAACGAATGCTGCGGAACTTGCAGATGCAATTGAAGTCGCCCGCCTGCGCATCGCGGAGTCCGTAAAAATACTTCAGTCCAGCCAGCCACCTGATACTTTCCTCGGCCGCCGGTTGCACGATTCAACCCAACGGCCCGACCATCATGTGTCAGACAAAGAACATCTCCGGCAGTGACCGATGCGGGCGCCGGTGGCCGAGAGACCGGTCGTGCTCCCGCCTACCAGGGAGCACGGAAATGTCCAGCCATTCAGCAGAAAAACTCAGAACTATTCGATCGTACTCAGCGCGCGATTGATCTCAGTGTTCAAATCGAGTTTGCGCCGGCGTGCCGACGGCTTTCTGGTCGCCGCTGCCGTCTTTGGCTGCTTGCTTTGAATTGGCATCAGCATTTCCTTCTGGTCTCTTATCGCCTTGCTGGCTTCTTCGGTGATTTTGCGGGAGCCGCTTCCTGGCCAACGCCGCGGCGCAGTACGGCGGCGAGAACGTCGTCGAACAGATGGAAGCGCCATGATCGGCTCGTCAGTCCGCTTGCTGTTGATGAGGTCGATGAGGGCCACTCCCATCGGTGCAGCCGTGGCCGTAATCGACAACATGCTCGACTCGATCGGCGGCGCGTGTCCGTAATGTCCACACGACCAAGGCGTCATCGACGAGGCCCTGGATTTTCGTCCCGCCCGCCTTGTCTGACCCGTCATCCTCGCCTAGAACACGCCCCGACCGCACGGGGCTACCCCGATTTGGCGCCTTCAGGAGAGGTGGCAGAGTGGTTGAATGCACCGCACTCGAAATGCGGCATAGGTGCAAGCCTATCGGGGGTTCGAATCCCTCCCTCTCCGCCAGCGATTTCCGAATAGCGCGCCGAACGAAGTAAGAGATGGCGCCAAGGCAACCCCGACGACGACATTCGTCTCACCCTAGCCCGATCGAGCATAAAGACGGCGGATGATAGCCCGTCTATGCTGATTATCATCGTAACCGCAGCATTAACACCCACGAGTGAGGCGTGCTTGGGAACCGGAGGCCAGCGCTGGTCCGTTACCACCGGGCCAAGTGACCCTCTATCGCAGCGGATGGCAAGGCCTGTGCGTCATCGATCGTGCCAACCGGGACCGCATCGAGGAAATGATACCGCGGTTCTTTTGTGCCAGTTTTGTGCCGTGGAAAGATTGGTAAGCCGTAAACGGCTTGGAAAGATGGGGCATCGGCTGCGATGAAGTGTCAGGCATCGCTTAGTAGGCCGATGCGGTGAAGTGCGGCTGCCCTTATCGAATTTGTCAATTCTTCGTGGAAGCCTTTGGGAAGCGCCATCTGCACTTTCACAAAGGTTCGTTCGAAGTTTTCGACGAGGTCCTTGAAGATCGCATGGACCACAGCAGCGCCGACGCCCGCGATTTCGGCTGTCTGTATGAAATGACGTGGCAGGATATCATTCACTGCATAGTGACGACTCTTGCCAACCGACATCGCGAGTTTGAATGCTTTGCGTTGAATTTGCCCGGCATCAAGGCTCGGTTGCGCACTCAGGACATCATAGAGCGGCGTGAGGCGAAAGCGTCCGCCCGGACTTAGGAAGAGGCTAAAGTTTTTGGCATGACCGTCCGTAGCGCCGATGAGCCAGAACACAATGCTCGCCCGCAGAAATGTGGCGAGATCTTCGGTCGGCGCATCGCTGCCTTTGAGGAGTTGCAGGATGTCTTTCATCCCGGGTCCGCCATCCGATTGATATTTCCGGGTGGGGGGTACCGACAGAGCCTGACAGCAATCTTCCTGCGGAAGGCGAAGTAACCGTTTGTCCTTTGTCCAGCGGCGATCGAAGCGCTCGACGATCAACGTGCGACGCTCACCGAAATCGGCGATCTCGACATTAGCCGCCGGTATGCCGAGCGCCGCCAGCAGCTTGAGACAGAGATATTCGTTTTCGACGCTATTCGAGAGATCGATGCCATTCGGTAGACGGCCGGTCTGCGGCTTCAGGATATGCGTCGTCGCCGTAGTGCGGGTCGGTTTGCACCACTTGCCATCACGGCGCAGTAGAGCCGTCTTCTCTTGGGCGCCGGCGATGGAGATTCGAAAATCTTCGTCTTCGTCCACGCCGAGCGGAGCGGCGGCGAGGTTCTGAATGATAGCCGTGATGTCACGCGCGCTGACGGGCTTACCTTCGATCTTCCCTGCGGGCCCGGGATCGACATTCTGAGGAAGAAACTGGAGTGCGCCGACGCAATCATGCCCGAGTGCGGCGAGCACGCTGTAGGCATCGGTTCCGTTGGCCCCGACCCGTTCCGCGACGCGTCGGCGTATTGGTTCACTGTCCGGCAACAGGTTGTCGAACACGGCGATGACCGGCGCGCCGATATAACGGTCCTCGCGCAACGGCAACGACAAGGAGATCGGAAAAGTCGACTCCCAGGAGAGCCATTGCGGATCATAGCGAAAGTCTATTGCGCCGCTGGACTCGCGCCGGAGAACGCCGGCCAGGCGCGCGTTGACGAATACGTTCAGCGGCGCATTTGCTGGTGGGCGCCCCATCAGAAAATGCCTTCGATATCGGTTGGGCTGGCCTTAGAGCGGGTACGGACGACCAGTTCAAGATTGAGCGCGGCCAACGCTTCCATGAGGGTACGGAGCTGAATGGCAGGCGCGCCCGCTTCGAGCCGAGACACAGTTCCTTGACGCAGGTGGATCTGCTTACCAAGGCCTGATTGGGTGAGGCCTGCCTGTTTGCGTGCCCGACGCAAAATGGCACCGAGTTGCTTTTCCGTGCGGGCAATGTGCTGCGTCATGTTGACCTCCGCACGCAGTATACGCAAGTGCGTATAAACTGTCAATATACGCAAATCCGTATATCCAAGCGTCATACGCGATCGCGTATAAAGAAAAAATATACGCAAATGCGGATTTTTCGGCGGTCAGCAATCCCGCGAACAACACCGAGGACACCAAATTCGGACTACAAACAGCGGAATTTCTGGCTGCCACAGGCATAGGGATGCCTTCAGGATGCAGTTTGCCGAACAACATAAGAGACTAGCCGCGCAGATCCGTGGCGATTGCATCGATCGCCTTTTTGAGGCGACATTATAGTGCCCTGCAGGAACATCGTGATCTAGCGCTGGAGGTTGGCGACCAGGGGCGATTTGCAAATGGAAAGAACGTGTTGTTGCAACATGCCCGCTTTCTGCTGGATGCCGAAGAGGCCAAAGCGATTGTCGCGAGCATGACCGAACAAGTGCGCGCCTCGTGGTAGATGCTGTTCGCGGTCAAGGAATTAGCGAGAAGGACGCAGAAACGATCAAGGGCGCCTTCGTATATCCGGGGTTTCTGACGGAATAGAGTGAGGCACGATTGCTATTCGATTGCGTCCCTGCGCCGAGATGCTGGGTCATCCTCTGTCCTTTTTTGAAATCTTGGTTGCGGGGACACGCAACACCCGATTCTTGCGATTGGTCGAGAGAGCTATTCCTCGATTGGCGGCGTAGCGTTCGCCCGCAACACGCGGCTGCTCGCCATGATCGCGGACGAACTGACGGCGGCCCGGGCTACGGCCGAGAAGACCGATCAACCCGCACGCCGCTTCAAGGACTTTCAGTGGAGCTTCAAATGAACGCCTTCTGGGCGCCCGAAAACCTCGAGCCTTCATCGTTCTTCGCTCCTTCCGGCCGGGGAAATCGCGAAAAACTCTAACCAAAAATGGTCCAGTTCGCCGGCGGCCTCAGATCACGTCGGTGAGCTATTTAAGGCTCTTGATAACGAGCGTGCCAGGACTTTGCGGTTTTCTGGAGTGTTCATCATCGTCGCGTGATTGCCTGGAATCGGTGTGGTATCAATGGCTGCTACACTCAAAACCCTGTCCCAGCCTCGCATCGGCGAGCTCATCTTTGGAGCTATTGAGCTCTTGTCTAGTCGTGCGCAACAACTTACGGAAGAATCCGTCGCGTAAAACTGATGTACGTCAATTGGCAGCGACGGAGCCCGATATAGCTGCAGCGCCCTTTGAAACTGCTCAATTCTCTCGTACATCAAAGCATCATTGTGATCCGGAGGTATAGCTCCTATTTGATGAGCCTTCTCAAGTAATTGAGCGATTGAACTGTGTCGTGCAAAGCGCTTTAATAGTTTAAAGTGCTCGTCCTCAAGGGGTTCAAGAGTTTCCAGCACCACTTCGCATACCATCTGGGTGGGCGTCATGCCGGCTGGCTTTGCGGGTAGGGCAACATCAATGAACGCCATAAATGAGACAGTTTCATTGAGGCTCAGTAACTGCTCGGCTATGGCGTAAGCCAATATTCCGCCTGATGAGTATCCAGCAAATCGATATGGACCCCGGGACCGTATCTCCCTGATCGCCGGAATGACTTGCGAGGCTATCGCTTCAAGAGTTGGTGAACAAACTTCACTGAAAGAAGGCCACGGTAGACCATAGATTGGACAGTCCGCGTCCATTTCCTCCACCAGGTTGAGGATATAGGAACGATCTCCTAAGCCTGTGGGAACAAAGAACAGCGGCGGCTGCGATCCGGTTGCGCGAACACAAATCACTCCCGGACTACTGGGCTGTGGCTCCAAATGAACCTTCAATGCAAGTTCCTTCAGAACAGGAGCTTGGAAGAGATCGGCGGCGGTAAACTTGAACCCGGCATCGAGCGCTCGACTGAGAAGCCGCACCGCTAGCAGTGAGTGCCCGCCCAGTTCGAAGAAGTCGTCGTGGCGTCCGACCCGCTCAACACCCAGAAGCTCGGCCCAGATCTGTGCCAGCGTGATCTCGATCTCGCCTTGCGGCGCCTCATAGGCGGAGCGCGCATACGCCTCATCGTCCGGCGCAGCCAGCGCCTTGCGGTCCAGCTTGCCATTCACCGTCAGCGGCAGCGCCGCCAGCCGCACGAACGCCGATGGCACCATGTACTCCGGCAGGTGTGCACTTATGTG
>NZ_JBANBJ010000124.1:0-15438 GCF_059803515.1 Bradyrhizobium sp. UFLA05-125
GCCTTTCAAGGCGGGCTCGGTCCGGCCTTTAACTGCGTTATTGTCTACCCCGCGCTACATTATGGCAATATTCAGAGTGTGCCCTATGGCTTTGCGGCCGACGCTCAAAACATGCCACTGAACTTTACGTTTCCGGTCGCGGCGTTGCTGGCGATGGTTCACTTTGCGCGTGATTGGCCCGCTGCGATCCGCGACCGGACGTTGCACGTATGCGTGGCATTTGCGTTGGCCGCATTTGTCGGATTGTTGGTGCGGCCGGACATTGTTCATATCACATTCGCAGCACCCTTGGCGCTTCCATTAATTTTGTATTCGGGCCGACCTTTTGTTGCCGTTTTCAGGCCGATTCGGTTTGCGACTATAGCGGCGCTCGTTCTTGCAATGGCGCTGTCGACTGCAGTCCTTCTGATAAATAGTTACTTGGTGTTGCAATTACCAACTATTGAGACGCCCCGCGGCAGGGCGAAAGTGTTACGCGAAGATGTAAGGCTAATCATTCGTCGCGTCGCTGACCTGCCTATCGACAGTACTGTGTTTTATTATCCTTATGATCCGGTCTTGGCGTTTCTCACGGCTCGTGGGCATCCTTCAAGGTCAGATATCTTTATTCCCAACTATACAACCGCAAATCAATTTGAAGAGGAATGTAGAGCTGTTATTCACGCAGCCGGTTGGGTTGTCTTTGATCACGCAATGATAAATAACTGGCAAACCTATTTTCCAGCGATACGGGATCCAGCTCCTCCCGAACGTATCCTATTTGAATCTGCCATTGAAAGATCATTTAGCCTAGTCGCGAGTGATGGCAAATTTGATTTGCGGAAAGCTTTCAAGAGGGATGAGACCATTTGCAACGACATTAGCGGTCGTAGCCAGAAGAATCCCACCTAAAGGCCGAGCGCAGATCTCGTAACGTTGCGGCGGGCTCTTATAAAGTGGCGCTCAGACTCTGGCAGTTGGCGCGGCAGATTCCTTTTGTTGCATGAGACACTTCGAGATTATTCAACTTGGTCGACTTGCCTGGCCGCAAGAAGTCCAAGGTGACCCTTTTTGATAAGCCCAGATGCCGAGGATCAATTCCGATCCTTGGTCGACGCGGATCGTCGTTGGTCGGCCTGGTCGCCACGCTTCGACTTGTAGACGCAAAGTGCTCGCTCGATCCGAAGCGTCGAACAGGCCCGCCTGATCGAGACCTTCCAATCGCTGCGAACCTTGTCGAAGAGCTCCCGCTTCCGGCCGGGCCTCAGAGCTTTTTGATGGCACATCCTGAAGCATGGCCTTGTCCAAGGACGGGGCGGCGACAATCCGCTTCAGCTTGGCATTTTCCTCGTCAAGCTTGCGCGGCCGCTTCATCTCCGAGGGCGTCTGGCCCGCATACTTCTTCTTCCAATTGAAACAGGTCGCCCGGCTGATCCAGCCTTGCGGCAGGCCTCCGCAACAGCCAGGCGGGCCGTCCTCAGCCTGCTTCAAGACAAAGGCTTCCAGTTCAGATTGGGCTAATTTGATGGGAACAGGTCACCGGCATCACAGAAGCGTTGAACACCGTCACGGCTTTTGAACCGGGTTGATCCGGTACATGGTGAATAACGTTCCACCAGTAAGTTCCTCAATCCGACCGGGAAGGGGGTTTGCGGTGTGCGGTCCCACCAGATAGAGATAGTCAAACTCGCTCGTCCAATGGCGCAGGAATCGTGGCACGCGTGGGTCGTCGGTGCCGGTTGCAAGGGGCACAAGTATCGGGAGCGGCACGGGGACGAAGTAGAGAGCGTCAGCGACTGCCTCGTTTCGGTGTTCTTTAACAACATTGATCGACACTACTCCTGGCAGCGCCATGAGTGTCGTCACCATTGCCTTAGCCGATGCGGCGAGAGTTGGGGCGTGATCCATCGGCGATAGAAGCAATCCTACCGGTGCATCAGTGCTGCGCCCGACCAGAATGCGAGACGGACGGTCGAGCAGTGTGAACGATGCTTTGATTTTTGCGTAATCATCTTGATAGCTGAACCAGACGGCCGTGGTAACCGCTACATTAATGAGCGCGATGCCGATTGGAACCGCGACCGCCAGGGCAGCAACACGCCCTGTCATCGAGATCGTGGTGTAAGCCGGAAGAATCAGAAGGGCGGCGACCAGCACGCGAAAATCGACACCCGATACCCCGAGCAAGCGGAAGGGCATCACAAGGAATAACAGCGCGAAGCCAACTGCAAGCCAGAGACCTGAGCGGCACAAGGACAGCCTTCCGGTGCGGAACAAAACGTAGCAGAGTAGGATCAACGCAGCAGCCTCAACCGCGGCTAGTTCTGCGTTGTTGCCGTTGAGGAGTCCAAAGATCGACAATAACTTCGAGACATTCCACTCGGTAGGGCCGTTTCCTACATGTGTGGGTGACGCGAGAAAGGCTGCAAAGACACCCAGCATGGGCGCGCACAAGATGGCGAGTTGCACAATGCCGGAGCGCCGCCAGTTGAAGCGCGAGAGTACAAGAAAACCGAGCGTTGCCGCGTAGAGCCCCAGCGCAAACAGATGCGCAACATAGAGCACTGTGACGAAAAGTGAATGCGCGATCAGTTGCACAGCGGCGGGGCGACCACGCATCAATTCCCAAACAGCCAGCCCCCATAGAGCGACCCCAAGGCCAAACTGGAAATTGATAAATCCCCACGCGAATGGGAAGGAATATAGCAACATCACTGCAGCGAGCCCTGAAATTTCATGCCGCCGCTTCACTGCCAGCTCGAGCGCAATCGCGCCGCTCACGATCAGAAGTTGGCACGCAATCAGGAAGACTTTGCTGGCCGCTTCGACGCCGATAATCCGCGCCAGCGGGGGAACAAGAAGATCCATAGCGAGGTTGGAGTAGAGTGTTTTACTAATCTCGTAGAAAGGGTTGGCGTCTGGCGTGCCCGCTGCAGTGAGCACATACATGCGGGCCACGTGGAAGGGATAGTCCATCATCGCCGGAAGAGCGACCAACAGTACTGGACAGATCGCGACAACAACAATTGCGGCGACGGAGAAGTTAATCAGGAGATAGTATCGTTCGTGAGGCGCAACTACAGTTAGCCCGGACGGACCCGATTCTAAAGCGCAAGAATGAACGAGCTGACGATCGCGGAATGAATTAATCATCTAAAAAGCTCCGTCGTGTATCCCATTTCCCAGCATTATTTTCCTGTGCGGTAGCTGCGCCGATCCTCGACCATGTGATTGCAAATAGGGGTGAAGCCCTGCCCGCTTTCGCGGGCACATGTTAATGATCCCACATCGTAGTTAAGCAGCGAAGCTGCCAATCAGGCCAACTTCGTCGAGCGCAACGGCTGAGGAAAAAATGACCCATTGCATCATCGCCCGAGGCTGTCATCACAGAAGCGTTGAAGACCGTCACGGCTTTTGAATCGGGCTGATCCGGTACATGGTGAATAACTTTCCACCAGTAAGTTCCTCAATCTGACCGGGGAGGGGATTTGCGGTGTGCGGTCCCACCAGATAGAGATAGTCAAACTCGCTCGTCCAATGGCGCAGGAATCGTGGCACGCGTGGGTCGTCGGTGCCGGTCGCAAGGGGCACAAGTATCGGGAGCGGCACGGGGACGAAGTAGAGAGCGTCAGCGACTGCCTCGTTTCGGTGTTCTTTAACAACATTGATCGACACTACTCCTGGCAGCGCCGAGAGTGTCGTCACCATTGCCTTAGCCGATGCGGCGAGAGTTGGGGCGTGATCCATCGGCGATAGAGGCAATCCTAGCGGTGCATCAGTGCTGCGCCCGACCAGAATGCGAGACGGACGGTCGAGCAGTGTGAACGATGCTTTGATTTTTGCGTAATCATCTTGATAGCTGAACCAGGCGGCCGTGGTAACCGCTACATTAATGAGCGCGATGCCGATTGGAACCGCGACCGCCAGGGCAGCAACACGCCCTGTCATCGAGATCGTGGTGTAAGCCGGAAGAATCAGAAGGGCGGCGACCAGCACGCGAACATCGACAGCCCATACCCCGAGCAAGCGGAAGGGCATCACAAGGAATAACAGCGCGAAGCCAACTGCAAGCCAGAGACCTGAGCGGCACAAGGACAGCCTTCCGGTACGGAACAAAACGTAGCAGAGTAGGATCAACGCAGCAGCCTCAACCGCGGCTAGTTCCGCGTTGTTGCCGTTGAGGAGTCCAAAGATCGGCAATAACTTCGAGATACTCCACTCGGTAGGGCCGTTTCCTACATGTGTGGGTGACGCGAGAAAGGCTGCAAAGACACCCAGCATGGGTGCGCACAAGATGGCAAGTTGCACAATGCCGGAGCGCCGCCAGTTGAAGCGCGAGAGTACAAGAAAACCGAGCGTTGCCGCGTAGAGCCCCAGCGCAAACAGATGCGCAACATAGAGCACTGTGACGAAAAGTGAATGCGCGATCAGTTGCACAGCGGCGGGGCGACCACGCATCAATTCCCAAACAGCCAGCCCCCATAGAGCGACCCCAAGGCCAAACTGGAAATTGATAAATCCCCACGCGAATGGGAAGGAATATAGCAACATCACTGCAGCGAGCCCTGAAATTTCATGCCGCCGCTTCACTGCCAGTTCGAGCGCAATCGCGCCGCTCACGATCAGAAGTTGGCACGCAATCAGGAAGACTTTGCTGGCCGCTTCGACGCCGATAATCCGCGCCAGCGGGGGAACAAGAAGATCCATAGCGAGGTTGGAGTAGAGTGTTTTACTAATCTCGTAGAAAGGGTTGGCATCTGGCGTGCCCGCTGCAGTGAGCACATACATGCGGGCCACGTGGAAAGGATAGTCCATCATCGCCGGAAGAGCGACCAACAGTACTGGACAGATCGCGACAACAACAATTGCGGCGACGGAGAAGTTAATCAGGAGATAGTATCGTTCGTGAGACGCAACTACAGTTAGCCCGGACGGACCCGATTCTAAAGCGCAAGAATGAACGAGCTGACGATCGCGGAATGAGTTAATCATCTAAAAAGCTCCGTCTTTCCTGCATTTCCCGCGTCGCGCATATGCACGACAGCGGTCTCATCTGAGTAGACGCGCTGCCAGCCACCTAAATGATCAAGCAGACCTGCCGCTGGTGTTGCCGGCATCAAGAGCACTGCATCAATCTCGTACTCTTTAAGTAAGCTTAGGAACTGGTTCACGTCCTTAAGCTGCAGCGCTTGGAAATAAGCCATGACGAATTGTTCGCCATATAACTCGGCCCGACTATCGATGAAGACCGGAATTTGTTGCCAGATCAGGTAGCCGCCGAACGGATAGTCGTTGAGGACGCGCTTGGCACCTCTGAGCTTGAGTACTTCGACGGCAGCCGCAGGCGAATGGATGAGAGGCGGCGAAAACCTGTGATTGGCCGCAAACACCCATGTCAACACACCGAAAGCCGCGACCAACATGACAGCCGGAACCGTTGGGAAAATCATCTTGCCGGTTCGATCCGTTTGCAAGCCCAGTTGCGATGACACCGGCGTCAGCACCACTAACGGCATCAGTAGGGCGAAGATGTCGGCGTTTCGAACATGGGAAAGGGCCATGTGAAGCAACCCCAGCACCAATAGAATTCGTGGCGGCGAAAGCTTTAGGCCGGAATAAAGCCAACCCGCTATCAAAGCCAATATAGACGCTTCAAGTATGCTGAAATGGCTGAAATCCGCCGGGCTCCATTCGGAAATCAGATTCAGCAATTCCCCGAGTGCCAAAATGTTGCGTGCCGCGAGGATCGCCCCCCAACCGTAAGGGGTTGCGCAACCGACGGCAAATGCGCACGCTCCAAAAAAGATCCAATGCAGCGCCAATGACACTCGTTGTGAAGCCGCCGCATTCCACAAGGCGTCAAATGCGAAGGGCATAATTAATGCGAGCCCGAAAACAAATCCTCCATGAAGATTTGCCCACAGCGCCATTAGTGGCAAAAGCCAGAACGACGGTGGTTCGCCTCTTTCGCTTGCGCCCAAAAGTCCGCTTACCCAGGCAAGCATGACCGGCAACGCAACTACATGTGGGCGGGCCAGAAGATGAGACGCCGAAACCGCCAAAGCTACCAGCGCAACTATGATTGCAAGGGTCGAACGAATGCGCCGGCCGAGAATGAAGGTTAGAAAGGCGAAAGTTCCGGCGATACAGGTCGAAGCGAGGATGATCGGCCCGGCCCAGCCGGCTATCTCGTAACTGCCGGCATAGAGAACTTGTGCCAGCCAGGAAGTTGAGATCCACGGGCCGCCTGCTTTCGAAAAGGAATAAATATCGACACGCGGAAAGCTGCTATGATCGAGGATCCATTTCCCCACCGCGATATGCCAATAGGTATCGGAGTCTCTCAGAAGAGAGCTGCCGTTGACCAAGAGGAGCGCGTAGACACCAGCCCCGAGCCAAAACCACGCCGGAAGGACGAAGCCGGCCTTTGCCTCTGTGAACAAAGGCCTCTGGACAATCATAGCGGGCCTATCTCCTGCAAGCAGAACCTATGTCCAACAAACGTGCGGTAATTCCTTCGATGTTCGCCAGTTAAAGAAGTTTATTAAAATATCTTCGCCGAACGGTGACGATGGCTCCGGGTGCAGAACAATCGGTTCAGCTAGGCGAAGTGCGCCTTCGCTATACAATTAATATTGGGTTCATCTGCCCGGTTTTTGCGTCCTGCTAGTCTAGACAGTTGCAGTACTGATTATAATAACCCCCACGCCACAAATAAAAAAACTAGGAATTAAGGTTTCCAGCTGATCCATTCCCCAAGGGAGTCGACTTTCGCCATCCGGTGAAATTCGCAACGCTGCTGTATCCTCAAGCTAGGTCGTCAGGCTTAATCAATCGATAAGTAAAGTGAACGCGATCCACGCGGATGAGAGGCGAACCGTTTATGCCACGCG
Source organism: Bradyrhizobium sp. UFLA05-125 (assembly GCF_059803515.1). NCBI lineage: Bacteria > Pseudomonadati > Pseudomonadota > Alphaproteobacteria > Hyphomicrobiales > Nitrobacteraceae > Bradyrhizobium > Bradyrhizobium sp. UFLA05-125. The sequence continues at coordinate 6,873 of NZ_JBANBJ010000124.1, forward strand.
AACCAATATGTCAGCGAAGTCTGATCCTCGTTGGTCTGCTATTTGCCGCGTCGGTGGTCCCTGTGCTGTCGGTCGAAATTCCAGCGATGATCGATTATGTAAACCACCTCGCTCGGATGCATCTTCTCGTGGACGCTGCCGCGGGCCGCCCGAACCCAGCTTATGAGTTAGATTGGCGGCCCTATCCGAATCTCGCGGTCGACCTCATAGTACCAGTGGTGGCGCGGTTCGTAAGCGTCGATATGGCCGCGCGCCTTTTCCTGCTTGCAAGTCAAACGTTGGTGGTTAGTGGCGCGATAGCGCTGGAGCTAAAGGTTCGTGGGCGACATCATTTATCGGGCTTCGCCGCACTGATCTCACTTTACAGTTTGCCGTTTCTTTGGGGGCTGACGAATTGGGAGTTTGGTTGTGGCATCGCACTCTGGGCCATCGTGTTTTGGATTTACTTTCGCGAAGGGCCTTGGCTTTTTTTGGTCGTGTTACATACCTGCTTTTTCATCGTGTTATTCTTCGCTCACTTGTTCGCACTCGGTGTCTATGGGTTGACGATTGGCTGCTATGAAGCTAGCCAAGTTCGCGGATATCGCCACGCCGCTCGAACCTTCAGCGCGATGGCGCTCCCGGCGCTCACTGCGTACCTGTTTTTGATGTGGTCGGGCGGCGCGCCTGAGCGGCCAGTAGTTACATGGTGGTTCGGATTGAAGCTGATGTGGCCATTGCTGGTCATGAACTGCTACAACATCTTTCTTTCGATCGCGCTTGGGGTTTCGATTGCCGGGCTGTTGGTATTCTTAGGCTACAATCGAATATTCGGCTTGACCCGACCGGCGGTTTTTATCGGATCCGGGTTTCTCGTTGTGTACCTGTTGATGCCGGCCCGTCTGTTCGGCGGTGCATATGCTGACGTTCGTCTCATTCCTGCAATAATGTTAATCCTGCCGGCGTTCTTAACGGTGCGCTGGCCGTCAGCCGCTGTTCGATCAGTGGCCGCGCTCGTGGCTGTAAGCATCATACTGATTAATGCAGCGAACGTAGCCTCGATTTGGTCCGCATACCGTTCTGACTACGCCGAGATCATCGCGTCGTTTCGGCTACTTCGTGCCAATTCAACAATTCTGGTCGCGCGCAGCGATGTTGAAGTCGGCCGCATAAACGCACCGATGTTCTATGCCCCAACCTTGGCAGTACACTATGCAACTGCGTTCGTGCCGTCGCTATACACGCTGTCTGGTCAGCAACCCGTCAAGAAATCGGCTTCGAAATCGGCATTCGAAATCGAAGACGCGCTTGATTACCTGCCGGCAACGATTTCGCAGTTGAACAGCGCTTCGGCCGGCGGAACGGTCCCATCGCATGTTCGCGCCTGGCGCACCGATTATGATTACCTCTACATTGTCGGAGATCAGCCCGCTACCATCCCGGACGGCTTAACCAGTATGATGCACGGCCGACGGTTCACTCTCTATGCGATCGATAAATAGCGATAGCTAATGGCCGGCGAGGGGGATTCGTACGCAGATCCCAAATGAGGCTCTGACAAGCTTCGCTTAGAACCTTCTAAATTCTCTGACGATTGCTACAATATGCTCGCAGATTCCCGGGAATGCGAAGGAGCAGAGGGGAGCATGAGCCATCTCGATGATTTGGCTAGGTCCGGCGCCGGATATGCCGTCGCTCCGGCTACGGTCAGCGAGAAGCCTGAAAGGCCGCGCGCCAGCGATCAAGACGTTCAGCGGGCGACATGGTTCATATTTGTGCTGCTGGTCGCGCTTCTTTTACTCTTGTACATCGTGCTTCTTCCTGCTGATCGGCTTCTATTAGATCCGGACCTGTATTGGCACATAGCAACTGGGCGCAAGATTTGGGAAAGCGGATCGTTTCCTCAGGTCGACGTATTCTCGCATACCTTTCGTGGGCATCCCTGGATAGCGAGAGACTGGCTGAGCGATCTTCTCTTTTACGGCGCGTATAGTCTTTCAGGCTTCCGCGGAGTCGCCATCATTACCGGCGGAGCTGTGGCGCTCGCCTACGCGCTGCTTTTCCTTATGCTAGCGCGCACCATGCGGCTCACGGTTGCAGTCGTGGTGGCAATAGTGGCGCTTGTGCTGTCGGTCAACCACTTGCATGCTCGCCCGCAGATATTTGCTGATGGCCTGATGGTGGTCTGGGTCGCGGCGCTAGTGAGAGCTGTCGACACCAAGACTACGCCGAGCTTGATGCTGCTCCCGGTCATGACGCTGTGGGCGAACGTCCATGGCAGCTTTGTGGCGGGGCTTGCCCTGACATTCGCGCTCGCTGCAGAAGCCCTATTCGAAGCTCCAGGGAGTGAGCGTCTATTAGCAGCCCGACGATGGGCTGTCTTCTTTGTCGCCGCGGTCGGCGCCGCGTGCGTCACGCCCTACGGCGCGCGCCCGTTCCTGATGGACTTTCAGCTCATCGGGGCACATGAAGCCAAACCTTACATTAACGAGTGGCGAGCCGTAAGCTTCGAGACGGCGCCGATTACACTGTTCGCTGTTCTAGCACTCCTATTTTTCGCTTTGCTGAACGGGGTCAAAATTCGGTTTTGTAGACTAACAATATTGATATCAATCGCAGCGTATATGCTCACCGCAGTGAGATTCATCTTCTTATTCAATTTGCTTGCGCCTCTACTGCTCGCAACCCCGTTAACAAAGCAATTTCGATTTTTGCGCCTCTCTGAGCAAATTGCGACTCGCCCACAATTCTTCACGACAACGTCTCATCTAGGGAGGCGCGGTCTCTACGGGGCTTATGGATTAATCGCGATCATGATCCTTGGAATTGGCATCTTTGGTAATGTTGTTGAGCGCCCGCGATTTAGGGAGATTTCTCCAAAGGGTGCTGTCGACTACATTTTCGAGCACAATTTAAATGGAAATATCTATAACTCGTACAACTTGGGCGGATACTTGATTTTTAGAGGACTTCCTACCTTTGTCGACGGCAGAAATGTGTTCGATGATGGCTTTATGGATGAAAATTGGACCATTGTCGCAACACGCCCTCATGAATTTATTCGATACTTGGATAAGTACCGCGTCTCAATTGGTCTCGTCGCGCCAAACTCTACGGAGTCTCAGGAATTTCGAGCTTCATCGGAGTGGGTCGGCGTCTATTCTGACGATATTTCCGAGCTATTCGTGAGGCGAAATGAGCTAGACCAGCGCCGCCGCGATTAGTTGGTCAGCCTGAAGGCTCGTCCAGCAGATTCGACTCTAACGCTTGAATGGTAGCGACTTGCAAGTGATCGAAGGAGCGGCGTTCGAGGCACGGCGAATGAAGTTGGCGAAAACGCCTTCGATCGCATTGAGCCTGACAGCTACTGAGTGATTCCTCGGGAAGTAGTTAGAGTCCGCCCGAAGAAGGACGAACAGGTGCAGCGAGCAAGGTTCAGGGAAAGGAAGATTATCGCTATATTGGAGGAGCATGAGTTCGGGCCTAGCACGGCTGACCTGACTCGCAAGGCATGGGATCTCCGCAGCGACGGCCTCCCATTGGAAAGCCAAATTCGGCGGCATTGACGTTCCGCGGCGAAACGGCTGAAGGCGTTGGAGGAAGAGAACGCGACGCTGAAAAAGATGCTCGGTGCGGCCATCCTTCGCGGGCAGAACAAATGGTATGGCCCGCCGCCAAGTGCGCTGCGGTCGCGCAGCTGCAGGCTGTCATGAGTCCAGCGGACGGCGAGCCTACTCAATCGTGGGCACCAAAGATGGTTTTGCAAAGGACAACGCCTCGGCCACCAGAACTACACCATTTCATGTTCGCGCTTGGCGCACCGAGTGAGATTACTGATCGCGTCGGTCGATTAGATGGTCAACATCCCGGACCGCTTAACCAGGCCGTCCCTTTGCTCTTTATGCCATCGGCAAATAGCGATAGGGTGACGCCCAGCGAGGAACCCCATGGATCCCTTTGGTATTAAGGTTATTTTTATCACCATTCTTGTGTTCATACCGCTCGAGCGGCTGTTCGCCATGCATCCGCAGAAGCTCTTTCGTCGCAATTGGGCCAACGATCTGATCTTCCTGTTTTTGAATGGTGTGCTGATCAAGCTTGGTCTGCTAGCCATTATCGTGGCGGTCATCTTTGTCGCCGCATGGATTGTTCCGGCATCCTTTCAGGCCATGGTCGGTGGCTTGCCCTATTGGGTGCAACTCCCGGCCGTTATCGTCCTTGCCGATTTGGGATTCTATTGGACCCATCGCATGTTCCATGCCGTTCCCTGGCTATGGAGATTCCACTCCATTCACCACAGTATCGAGGAGCTTGATTGGCTGGCCGCGGCCAGGGTCCATCCGGTCGATCAGATTTTGACCAAAGGGGCCTCGCTGATCCCGGTCTTCGCACTGGGTTTCTCCGAATGGGCAATTGGAGTCTATGCCTTGCTCTATCAGTGGCAGGCGGTTCTCATTCACTCCAATGTTCGCTTGGGATTTGGTCCGTTGCGCTTCCTGTTTGCTTCGCCGGAGTTTCATCATTGGCATCATAGTAACCAACGTGAGGCTAGGGACCGGAATTTCGCCGGCCAGCTGTCCTTCCTGGACGCGTTGTTTGGAAGCCTTCATTTGCCGCGAGGGCAAATCCCGACGAGCTACGGTCTCGATCGGCCGATGCCGCAACGCTACGTGCCTCAGTTGCTTTATCCCTTCATCGGCGAGCGGATCTTCCAGGCCAAATCCGACACAGCGGCGCTGGCAGAGACGATGCGGGCCCCAGAGGAGGCGCCCAATCGTTTGCCCAGCCTCGGTCAGTAACGAAATTCCCGTCAGGTTAATCTGCAGCCTGAAGCTGTTCACCGATGACCTATCCTGTCTGGGCGCCGAACGGAGGCAAAACCCAAGCGCTTGTGGATCACCTGGGAGCACGAGATTGAGACGATGACGAATATTAAATCCGATGATATCGATCGATCCCAGGCGGAGAGGGCGGCCGTTGAATTGACTGTCAATCGGTGGCTCGATTGGACCGCGCGAGCGAGCGTCGTCGTTGTCTTTACCACGCTTGTTGTGATTGGCATTGCAGGAATTCCCCGCCTGCTTCCGTTGGACAGCATCCACAAGCTGCTCATGATCGCGGCCAGAATTGCTAACGTTCTTTTCTTGAGTCTGGTTGCAGCAACAACTATTACCCGGCTCGTGCCGATACAGAAGTCCAAAGGCATCGAGCCGCGGATCTCGGCTTTGCTAGGCACGTTCCTGTGCACGATCCTTGCTTTGCTACCGAAGGCAGAACTGGGACCTGTTTGGTCGCTCGTGTCGACGACGTTAATCCTGGTGGGCACGTCGCTTTCTTTCGTGGTGCTCCGCTGGCTGGGCAAATCCTTTAGCATTTTTGCCGAGGCAAGGCGCTTGGTGACAGAAGGACCTTATCGAATTGTCCGGCATCCGCTCTACCTCTGTGAAGGAGTTGCTTTGATCGGTATCACACTGCAGGTGCTTTCTCCGCTTGCCGCGCTGATGGCCATTGCGATTGTGATGGTTCAATGTCGGCGTATGATCAATGAAGAAGCGATTCTACAGGCGGCTTTTCCCGAATATCGCGTCTATGCTGCGAATACATCTTTTCTGATCCCCAAGCTTGGCCAGTTTTTTACGGGATCGAACCCGCAAGTAGGTGGTTAGGCTGGCGTTTGATCGATCGAGTCCACTTGACCTGAGCCGTCCCTTCAGCGACGAAGAAAAACCGTAGTCAAGCTTGTGTGCAGCGGCGATGTCCGTTGCAGCCCAATACGATCTATAGTTGCAGCCGCCGGGCTTGCGGACTGCAAGCATCTGCGCCAGGACAAGCATTCGCTTTCGGCGTCGTTAATCCGAATAATGATTTGGCTGAAGTCGCAGTAGCAATCCGGATCGGGCTGCTCAGGCTGTCGCGCCGGGCAGCCTGCATCATCAAGGCGCACCATCCGCGAGATGCCGCCGCGTTTTCGATGCTAAGCTGGCGCTCGAGCAGCCGATCGAGCCCCTCGTAAGCCTCGCGCTCCTTCGTCTGTCCAGGCCCAGGACCTCGTCCGGGCTCGCCGTTTCTTCATCCACCGCTGCACGAAGCCGAGCTGCGAGTGCGGTGCGATCAGGCGGTCGACCATCATCGCCACCACCAGATCATCCCCAGCGCCGCCGCGACCTGGCCATGCGGCAGCGACCGCTCGATTTGCAATTCCTCCGGATCCGAGCCGATCAGCGTGCCGCCCCGGCAGCTTGCTCAAATGGCAAGCGCCCGCGTCTGCGCGCCCATTCTCCACCCGATATGTCTCCCGCCACCGGCGGATGCCGCGTAACAAACCGGTACAACTCGCCAGTACTCTTTAGGGGTACCACTCGGTCATGGCTGTCGCTATGCCGCTTGACGTAAGAGAAAAGGCCGAAATTGCTCAACAATTTGCGTTGTTGCCCCCAGGCGACACCGGGTTCTCACGGTTAAGGTTAAGCCCCTGTAAACATTGACTGAGCGGCCCCTTTAACAGAAAGTTTACCCAGTTGGCAGGGATTTGTCAGCGAGCAGTAGTAGTTGCGTTTCATCTTGCAAGAAGGATATTCCCTCATGTTGAAGTATTATTTCAAGGCTACCGAAGCGTTGAAGCGTCTGCGCACGGACAAGGACGGCGTGGTGTCGCTCGAGTACGTGATCGTCGGGGCTTGTGTCTGCGCCGTCGTACTTCTTCTGTTTACTGGTACCGGTACTAACACCCTTAGCGGAGCGCTGAACACCGGGTTCGGCAAGATCGCCACCACGATGTCTGGTCTGCCATAAGCGGAGTCCAGCGCGCGGCAATGGATATTCCAATGCCGCGTCACGCTTTCGAAGGAGGGATTTTGCTATGTTGAGATATTATGTTGAGACCACGCGAGCGTTGAAGCGTCTGGGCACGGACAAGGACGGTGTGGTGTCGCTCGAGTACGTGATCGTCGGCGCTTGTGTCTGCGCCGTCGTGCTCCTTCTGTTTACGGGCACCGGTACTAACACCCTCAGCGGAGCACTGAATACCGGCTTCGGCGCGATCGCCTCTACTATGACTGGACTGCCCTGACTCGTCTTTATTTTATGACAGGTCTTTGAGTTCAGAGCGTGGCAATGGATGTACCAATGCCACGCCTCCATTTCAGGCATGCATTTCATGGACTGGATTGCTCCCATGGATTGGATTGCTCCCACGGCGTCGTTTCTTGAAATTGTTTTGTTGCTCTATGTCGCAACGATCGATATCGCGACACGATTGATCCGAAATGAAATTTGTCTGGTGCTGGCGCTCCTCGGGATCGCCGGGCATTTTGCCAGCCCGATGCAGCTTGTAGAATCCTTGATCGCCGCGACAATCCTGTTTCTGCTGCTCTTAGTCATCTACCAGCGGGGATGGATGGGCGGCGGCGATGTCAAACTGCTGGTTGCGTTGGCGGTTGGCCTCCCATTGATGGGCGTGCTTCAGTTGTTGACTATCACCGCTCTGGCCGGCGGCGTCCTTGCCGTGGTGCATCTGATGATGCGTCTCCTGCCATATCCCAGGCTCGCGCCAGCGGGATCGTCGTTGGCGCGCCGCGTTTACGCGATAGAACGTTGGCGCCATTTGCGACGCGCGCCTCTACCTTACGGGGTTGCGATTGCGTGCGGCGGTATTTGGACCATTTTCAGTCAAAGGCTTTGAACATGTCATCTACTCTGCGTCTTTCGATCATAATGGTCTTCCTGCTCGCGGCCGCTGCGCTCGGGCTTATTGCCTACAGCATGAATCTGCCGAATGCACAGGCCCCGGTAGTACACGCCACGGAAATGGCGCCGGCAGCGCCCCTCACTCGGTACCTTGTCGCGGCACGTCCGCTGAAGGCTGGTACCTTAACGCGCGACGAAGATTTCCGCGCCGAGCCGTTGGATAGCGTTCCAACAGGGGCGATCCACGATACGACCGACGATAGGAACAGACTTCTCGGTTCTCTGGTTCGCAAGAACCTCGACGCGGGCAGTCCTATCACATCAGAAAACGTCTTGCTGCGGGGAGATCGGGGTTTCCTTGCAAGCGTCTTGGAGCCGGGCACCCGTGCCATCAGCATCAAGGTTGACGCGGAATCTGGTGTCGCGGGACTGATCAAGCCGGGTGACTATGTGGATGTTGTCCTGACCCAAGTAGCCGCGAACGCAGATGTTGCGCGTCGCGCCCTCAGCGAAACCATTCTGCAAAATGTTCGAATCATTGCGATTGACCAGGAGATTGTGCAGACCGGCGGAGCCAATAACACCCCGGCCGCGAAGGTCGCACAAACTGTGTCACTGCAGCTTGCGCCAGAGCAGGTCAAGAAGATTGCGGTTGCAAAAAATCTCGGATCGCTCTCCCTGGCCATGCGATCAGCTGTAGAGCCACGGGACATAGCCGACAGTCGCACGATTTCGAGCTGCGACGTGTCGGCGGAAATAGCCCGCCAGAATGCTGTTGCCGGCCAAACTGCAGCGGTGGTGGTCTATGGAGGCGGTAAGGTTCAGGAATACTCAGTCAGGAAACAAGATTCAACCACAGGCTGTGGCGACTTGCCGAAGGTTGCCCGCGAGAGTGAAAAGG
>NZ_JBANBJ010000125.1:0-15207 GCF_059803515.1 Bradyrhizobium sp. UFLA05-125
AATTACCGAGCCAAATTGCAGGCCCGCCACGGTGATCACCGGAACCAGCGTATTGCGCAACGCGTGGCCGAAATGGATCGCGCGCGTCGTGAGGCCGCGGGCGCGAGCAAAGCGGATATAGTCGGTGCGCATCACCTCCAGCATCTCGGCGCGAACCAGGCGCATGATCAGCGTCATCTGGAAAAGGCCGAGCGTGATCGACGGCATGATCAGCGCCTTCAATCCGGAGAGCGTGAGCAGCCCCGTCGTCCACCAGCCGATATGCACGACGTCGCCGCGGCCGAACGAGGGCAGCCAGCCGAGCGTCACCGAGAACAGATAGATCAACAGGATGCCAATCAGGAAGGTCGGCAGCGAGATGCCGATCAGCGAGATTGCCTGGAATGCGTGGGCCAGCAAGCTGTCGCGGCGGAGCGCCGAATAGACTCCCATCAGAATGCCGCCGACCATCGCGAAGATGGTGGCGCAGATCGCGAGCTCCAGCGTCGCCGGCATCCGCTCCATCAACAGGTTCGTGACCGGAAGGCGGAACTGGTAGGAAATGCCGAATTTGAATTGTGCCGCATTGGCGACATAGCGGCCGAACTGCACGATGACGGGATCGTCGAGGCCGAGCGATTGGCGGATCGCGGCGCGTTCGGCGCCGGAGGTGTCGATTCCGACCATCTGGTTCACGGGATCGCCGGCGAAGCGGAACATCGAAAACGAAATGATCCCGACGGCGATCATGACGCCGATCGCCTGGATTGCCCGGCGAAGCGTGAAAGCGAGCATCGGTTCCTTTCAGGTCTCTTCAGAGGCCCGCATCATTGCGCAACTCTAAACGGCAAGTCCCGGAAGCCGAGGCTTCCGGGACTTCACAACACGTCAATACTTACTCTTCCTGCTTGGTGGCCCAGTAGAGCAGGACCTGGTTGTCCGCGCGCTGAACCAGTTTCACCTTCTTCGATACGCCCCAGGCCAGCGCCTGCTGATGCAGCGGGATATAGGCGTAATCCTTGTTGGCGATCTCGAAGGCCTGCTTGATCAGCAGATTGCGCTTGGTCATATCGGGCTCGACCAGGATCTTGTCCGTAAGCTCGTCGACCTGCTTGTTGCAGTAGCCGCCAAGATTGGCTTCGCCGCGGTTGGGATCCTTCGGATCGTCACGACACCCCATGATGTCGTGCAGCACGTTCTGGGAGTCCATCGTGGCCGGCGTCCAGCCCAGCAGGAAGAACGAGGTCTTGAAGCCGCCCGGCTTCAGGACCTTGGCGAAATATTGCGCCTTGGGCTGCGCCAGCAGGCTCACCTTGACGCCGATACGGGCTAGCATGCCGACCACGGCCTGACAGATCGCGGCGTCGTTGACGTAGCGGTCGTTCGGGCAGTCCATCGTGACCTCGAAGCCATCGGGATAGCCGGCCTCGGTCAAGAGCTTCTTGGCGCCATCGAGATCGAATTTCGGTCGCGTGAACTCCTTCGACAGCGGGTAGAGCTCCGGTGCGACCATGAGGGCGGACGGCGTCGAGAGCCCGCGCATGACGCGATTCTTGATCAGCTCGACGTCGATGGCCTTGTAGAAGGCTTCGCGGACGCGGACGTCCTTGAAGGGGTTCTTGCCCTTGATGTTCGAGAACAGGAGCTCGTCCCGCGACTCGTCCATGCCGATGAAGATCGTGCGCAGTTCCGGCCCGGACAGCACCGTCGCATTGGGGCTCGCATTGACGCGCTGGATGTCCTGGATCGGAACCGGCTCGATGACGTCGACCTCGCCCGACAACAACGCCGCGACGCGCGTCGCGTCCGAGGCGATTGGTGTAAAGATGATCTCCTTGAGATTGTGTTCGGGCTTCTTCCAGTAGTTCGGATTGGCCTTGAACACGGTCTTCACACCGGGCTGATGGCTCTCGATCGTGAAGGGGCCGGTGCCATTCTCATGCAGCGAGGCGTAGCTCGGGGTCGTGGCGGCGACCGGCGTCGGTGCCACCGCATTGTTCGCCTCAGCCCATTTCTTGTCCATGATGTACCAGACGTCCCACTGCCCATGGAGGATGGGGTTGGGCGAGCTGAGGACGAAATCGACGGTGTAGTCGTCGACCTTGATGACTTTGGCGTCGGCGGGGAGACGGTTCTGCAGGTTCGAACCCTGGGCGCGCACCCGGTCGGCGGAGAACACCACGTCATCAGCGGTGAAGGGATCGCCATTGTGGAATTTCACGCCCTTGCGCAGATGGAAGCGCCAGCGGGTCGGCTCCGGTATTTCCCAGCTTTCCGCCAGGGCCGGGATGATCTTGAGGTCCTTGTCCCGCTCGACGAGGCCTTCATAGACATGGCCGAGATGGGCATGGGTGGTGCTTTCATTGAGCGTGTAGGGATCGAGCGATTTGAGCTCGCCTTGGTTGGCGTAGCGCAGCGTCTGACTCACGGCCGGTGAGACCGTAAACGCAAGCGCCGAGGCGAGCGTCATCGCTAAAAGACCCTGACGTACCGACATTCTTGACCCTCTCCACTCCGCCGTGCCGTGATTTTTGATTGTTCGGCCGGCTTATGAATCCATGTTGCCCAGAGTTTTTGCACCGTGCAAGCGCCATTCCAGCAAGGAACGCGCCAACTTGCGCCGCTGTGCAGCAATGCTGACCGATAGTCCGACAGATCGCCCACCCGCGACATTCGACTTTTGATTGACCATATTGACCGATTGCGGGAGCGGCCATGTGGCGCCCGCATCAGGTCGCTTGCGTCGTACCACAACTCGCGGTGATACTGCGGCAAGGCCGCCCGAATCCGATCAGGAGGGGACATGAAGGTTAACATCGAAATCGACTGCACTCCTCTCGAGGCCCGCCAGTTCTTCGGGTTACCCGACGTGGGGCCGATGCAGACGGCAGTCATGGACAAGTTGCAGCAGCAGGTGCTGAGCAACATCGAAAAGGTCTCGCCGGAATCGCTGATCCAGAGCTGGTTCTCCTTCGATCCGAAGCTGGCCGAGCAGTTTCAGAACATGTTCGTGACGATGGCCGGGCTCGGCGCGCCGCGCAGCAGCGACAAGAAGAAATAATGCCGGTTGAGCCGGACGGAGCAGAGCTGTCGTCCCGGCTCCGTCCGCCGGGCCTCGGGCTCCTGCTCGCCGAAGCGCGCGGCCTGTTCGAATTCAACGCCAGCCTGTTGCTGTCGCCGCTTCTGATGCAGGCGCCAAAGGGCGACGGCCATCCGGTGCTGGCGCTGCCCGGCTTTCTCGCCAGCGACCTGTCGATGGCGCCGATGCGCCGCTATCTGCACGAACTCGGCTATGACGCCCAGGCCTGGCGGATGGGCCGCAATCTCGGCGGGCTGGCGCGGGTTCGGGACGCGCTGCGTGCCCGTCTGGCGGAAATTCATGCCGCGACCGGGCGCAAGGTCAGCCTCGTCGGATGGAGCCTCGGCGGCGTCTATGCCCGCGACCTCGCGCTCCAGGCGCCCGATATGGTCCGCTATGTCATTACGCTCGGCAGCCCCTTCGCCAATGACGTGCGGGCGACCAATGCGACGCGGCTCTATGAAGCGCTGTCGGGCGAACGGGTCGAGGACTTTTCCGAACTGCGCGAGGCCATCGCCGGCGACCTGCCGGTGCCGAGCAGCTCGATCTTTTCGCGCAGCGACGGCATCGTGCACTGGCGCACCTGCCAGTGCCGGCCCTGCGAGCGTGCCGAGAACATCGAGGTCTATTTCGCGAGCCATATCGGGCTCGGGGTCAACCCCGCAGCGCTCTGGGCCGTGGCCGATCGGCTGGCACAACCGGAAGGGGAGTTCTGGCCATTCGACCGGGCGGGCCCGTTTGCCATTGCATATGCCCCGCCGGACCCTACAGTATCGGCCTGACAAGAAGCGCCGGTAAGGCGCCAGTCCAATGTGTGGGAGGAAACTATGGGTGACGGTAAGAAGCTGTCGTCGCTGGACGCGTCGTTTCTCTATCTTGAAACGCCGGAGATGCCGATGCATGTCGGTAGCATGGCGATCTTTCGCCTGCCTGACGACTACAAGGGCGACTTCTTCGAAGACTTCAAGGCGATGATCGCCTCGCGGCTGCACATCGCGCCGATCCTGAAAGCGCGCCTCGAAAAGGCGCCGCTCGATATCGACCATCCCTCCTGGGTCGAGGACGACCAGTTCGACATCGATCGTCACATCTTCCGCGCCAGCCTGCCGGCGCCGCGCGACCGCGCCACCCTCGAGCGCATCGTCGGCTGGATGCATGCCAAGCTGCTGAACCGCGCCCGTCCGCTCTGGGAGTTCTACGTGTTCGAGGGCATGAAGGACAACGAGGTCGGTCTCTATTCCAAGATGCACCATGCCGCGATCGACGGCGGTGCCGGCGCGGCCTTGACCAACATGATCTACGACGTCTCGCCGATCCCGCGACAGGTCGAGCCGCCGGTGGGCGGGGCGAAGCCAGGCCAGGAACCGCGGGACATCGCCGCCAATCTGCTCGATTCCTACCAGCAGCTCTTCACCCAGCCGCTCGAGGCCTCGCAAGCCGCCAAGAACCTGCAACTGCCGCGCACGGGCAAGAGCGACATCGGCTCGATCCTGTTCGACAATGCGATGTACCAGATCGAAAGCGCGGTACGCTTTGCCGGCAACATTCCGACCGTGCTGAAGAGCGTCTCCGACGTGCTCGGCAAGATCTCCGATCCGAACTCGCGCGAGAGCCTTGCCAGCATGGTCTCGCCGCCGACCATGCTCAACAAGTCGATCTCCTCCGAGCGCAGCTTTGCTGGCGTCTCGATTCCGCTGTCGCGCGCCAAGGCGCTCGCCAAGCAGGCCGGCGGCAAGCTCAATGACGTGGTGCTCGCGCTCGCCTCCGGCGTGGTGCGGCGCTATCTCCAGCAATACGGCACGCTGCCCGCGAAATCGCTCACTGCGGCGGTGCCGATCTCGCTCCGCGAGGAGGGCAACACCGAGGCCAACAACCAGGTGTTCGGCATGATCTGCTCGATCGCCACCAATGTCGACGATCCCAAGGGACGGCTGGAGGCGATCATCGCGCAGTCGACCAAGGCCAAGGAGATGTCGCATCCGCTGCGCGCGCTGATGCCGCAGGTCTCCAATATCTCGATGCTTGGCGCGCCGATGATGGTGCAGATCCTGGCGCTGCTCTACAGCCGCTCGAATCTGTCGGACGTGCTGCCGCCGGCGGCCAACATCACCGTCTCCAACGTGCCGGGGCCGCGGCAGACGCTCTATGCCGCGGGTGCCGAGCTGCTGCACATCTATCCGGTGTCGATCTCCACCCACGGGCAGGCGCTCAACATCACCGTGCAGAGCTACCGCGACCAGCTCGATTTCGGCTTCATCGTCGGAGCCAACATCATCCCGCACGTGCAGGTGATGTGCGACATGCTGCCGGAGGAGTTCGCCGCGCTGGAAGCGGCCTACGCGCCGCCCGCGGCCGACGTCAAGGGCGCCGCCGAGTAGGAAAGTTTGCCAGGAATCCTGTGATGATTGAAATGCCGCCGCTCAAGTTCGTGCAGACGAACGGAATTCGCATGGGCTATTACGAGGCGGGCCCGAAGAGCGACAAGCCGCCGATGGTGCTGTGCCATGGTTGGCCGGAGCTCGCCTTCTCCTGGCGTCACCAGATCAAGGCGCTGAGCGAGGCCGGCATCCGCGTGATCGCGCCGGACCAGCGCGGCTATGGCGCGACCGATCGGCCCGAGCCGGTCGAGGACTACGACATGGAACATCTGACCGGCGATCTCGTCGGTCTGCTCGACCATCTCGAAATCGGCAAGGCGATCTTCGTCGGACACGACTGGGGCGGCTTCATCGTCTGGCAGATGCCGCTGCGCCACCCTTCGCGCGTCGCCGGCGTCGTCGGCGTGAACACGCCGCATTGGGACCGTGCGCCGGCCGATCCGATCGAGCTGTTCCGCAAGCGGTTCGGCGACCAGATGTACATCGTGCAGTTCCAGGACCCGGCGCGCGAGCCGGACAGGATTTTTGGCAGCCGCGTCGAGCAGACCTTCGATGCCTTCATGCGCAAGCCGCTGCCACGGCCGGACGCGAAGCCGACCGAGCCGCCGGTTGCCGGCGTCGGGGCGTCGCCAAAGACCAACCTGGCGTTTCCGCAGATGATTGCGGCCTACGATGCAAAATTCGATCCGCGCACGCCGATCCTGTCGGCCGAGGAGAAGAAGGTGTTCGTCGACACCTTTGCGAAAACCGGCTTCACCGGCGGCATCAACTGGTACCGCAACTTCACCCGCAACTGGCAGCACTCCAAGGACCTGGATCATCACGTGCGCGTGCCGTCTCTGATGATCATGGCCGAGAACGACGCGGTGCTGCCGCCCTCGGCTGCCGATGGCATGGAGAGGCTGGTGCCGGATCTCGAAAAGTATCTCGTCAGGGACAGCGGCCATTGGACGCAGCAGGAAAAGCCGGAAGAGGTCAGCGCCAAGCTGATCGAATGGCGTAGAAGGCGGTTCGGGTGACGACGCGGTCATCGGTGTGAGTTGTGCTGTCGTTCCGGGGCGGTCCGCAGGACCGAACCCGGAACCTCGAGATTCCGGGTTCGATGCTGCGTATCGCCCCGGAATGACGCAATTGGGGGAAGCGTAGCTAAATGTCATCCAAGAACCGTCTGGACCCGATCCCGCGTCCTCCGACCAAGCCGGTGGTCGGCAACATGCTGTCGCTGGATTCGGCCGCGCCCGTGCAGCATCTGACGCGTCTTGCCAAGGAGCTCGGCCCGATCTTCTGGCTCGACATGATGGGGTCGCCGATCGTCATCGTCTCCGGCCATGATCTCGTCGACGAGCTCTCCGACGAGAAGCGCTTCGACAAGGTGGTACGCGGCGCGCTGCGACGGGTGCGCGCCGTCGGCGGCGACGGCCTGTTCACGGCCGATACCAACGAGCCGAACTGGAGCAAGGCCCACAACATCCTGCTCCAGCCCTTCGGTAATCGCGCCATGCAATCCTATCACCCGAGCATGGTCGATATCGCCGAGCAGCTCGTCAAGAAATGGGAGCGGCTCAACGCCGACGACGAGATCGACGTCGTCCACGACATGACCGCGCTGACGCTGGATACGATCGGTCTCTGCGGCTTCGACTACCGCTTCAACTCGTTCTACCGGCGCGACTACCATCCGTTCGTCGAGTCACTGGTGCGCTCGCTCGAGACCATCATGATGACCCGAGGCCTGCCGTTCGAGCAGCTCTGGATGCAGAAGCGGCGGAAGACGCTCGCCGAAGACGTGGCCTTCATGAACAAGATGGTCGACGAGATCATCGTCGAGCGGCGCAAGAGCGCGGAAGGCTCGGACGACAAGAAGGACATGCTCGCGGCCATGATGACCGGCGTCGATCGCACGACCGGCGAGCAGCTCGACGACGTCAACATCCGCTACCAGATCAATACGTTCCTGATCGCGGGACACGAGACCACCAGCGGTCTGTTGTCCTACACGATTTATGCGCTGCTCAAGCACCCGGACATTCTCAAGAAGGCCTATGACGAGGTCGACCGCGTCTTCGGTCCCGACGTCAATGCCAAGCCGACCTACCAGCAGGTGACGCAGCTCACCTACATCACACAGGTTTTGAAAGAGGCGCTGCGGCTGTGGCCGCCGGCGCCGGCCTACGGCATCTCGCCGCTAAAGGACGAGACCATCGGCGGCGGCAAGTACAGGCTGAAGAAGGGCACCTTCACCACGATCCTGGTGACGGCGCTGCATCGCGACCCCGGCATCTGGGGACCCAACCCGGATGCGTTCGATCCCGGGAACTTCAGCCGCGAGGCGGAAGCCAAGCGCCCCGTCAATGCCTGGAAGCCGTTCGGTAACGGCCAGCGCGCCTGCATCGGCCGAGGCTTTGCCATGCACGAGGCCGCGCTTGCGCTCGGCATGATCCTCCAGCGCTTCAGGCTGATCGACCATCAGCGCTACCAGATGCACCTCAAGGAAACGCTGACGATCAAGCCGGAAGGGTTCAAGATCAAGGTCCGTCCGCGCGCCGATCGCGAACGCGGCGCCTATTCCGGCCCCGCGACGCTGAGCACGAGTGCAGGCGCGGCTGCACCACGCGCTACCACGCGCCCGGGACATAATACGCCGCTGCTGGTGCTCTATGGCTCCAATCTCGGCACGGCTGAAGAGCTGGCGATGCGCGTTGCCGATCTTGCTGAGGTCAACGGCTTTGCCAGCAAGCTCGCGCCGCTCGATGATTATGCCGGCAAGCTGCCGGTGGAAGGTGGTGTGCTGATCTTCTGCGCCTCCTACAATGGCGCGCCGCCGGACAACGCCACGCAGTTCGTCAAATGGCTGCATGGCGACATGCCGAAGGACGCGCTTTCAAAAGTGCGCTACGCCGTATTCGGTTGCGGCAACAGCGACTGGGCCGCCACCTATCAGTCCGTGCCGCGCTTCATCGACGAGCAGCTTTCGGCCCATGGCGCACGCAGCCTCTATGCGCGCGGCGAGGGCGATGCGCGGAGCGATCTCGACGGCCAGTTCGAGACATGGTTCGCCGCTGCCGCGCCCGCGGCCGTGAAGGAGTGGGGGCTGACGCAAAACTTCAGCCGCAGCGCCGACGACGAGCCGCTCTACAAGGTCGAGCCGGTCGCACCCGGTGCGGTCAACGCGATCGCTGCGCTGGGCGGAACAGCGGCGATGAAGGTCCTGGCCAACGACGAGCTCCAGAGCAAGAGCGGGCCCAACCCGTCCGAGCGCTCGACTCGTCATATCGAGGTGCAGTTGCCGCAAGGCGTAAGTTACCGCGTCGGCGACCATCTCAGCGTGGTCCCGCGCAACGATCCGGCGTTGGTCGATGCCGTGGCACGCCGCTTCGGCTTCCTGCCGGCCGACCAGATCAAGCTCGCGGTGGCTGAAGGCCGCCGCGCGCAATTGCCGGTTGGCGAGAGCGTGTCGGTCGGTCAGCTCCTGACCGATTTCGTCGAGCTCCAGCAGGTTGCAACGCGCAAGCAGATCCTGATCATGTCGGAACACACGCGCTGCCCGGTGACCAAGCCGAAGCTGCTTGCCTTCGTCGGCGACGACACGGAGGCTGGCGAGCGCTACCGTGCCGAGATCCTGGCCAGGCGCAAATCGGTATTCGATCTCTTGATCGAATATCCGGCCTGCGAGCTGCCGTTCCATGCCTATCTCGAAATGCTCTCGCTGCTGGCGCCGCGCTATTACTCGATCTCGTCTTCGCCCTCGGTCGATCCGGCACGATGCAGCGTCACCGTCGGTGTGGTCGGCGGCCCAGCTGCTTCAGGTCGTGGCAACTACAAGGGCATCTGCTCGAACTATCTCAGCGATCGCCGCGCAGGCGACACGATCTACGCCACGGTGCGTGAGACAAAGGCCGGCTTCCGCCTGCCGGATGATTCGTCGGTGCCGATCATCATGATCGGCCCGGGCACGGGTCTTGCGCCGTTCCGCGGCTTTCTTCAGGAGCGCGCCGCGCGGAAAGCCAAGGGCGCTGAGCTGGGGCCGGCGATGCTGTTCTTCGGCTGCCGTCGCCCCGATCAGGATTTTCTTTATGCCGACGAATTGAAGGCAGCTGCAGCGAGCGGCATCACCGAGCTGTTCACTGCATTCTCGCGTGCCGAGGGGCCGAAGACCTATGTGCAGCACGTGCTCGCTGCGCAGAAGGACAGGGCATGGAGCCTGATCGAGCAGGGCGCGATCATCTATGTCTGCGGCGATGGCGGCAAGATGGAGCCCGACGTGAAGGCGGCGCTGCTCGCGATCTATCGTGAGAAGAGCGGCAGCGATGCTGCCGCCGGCGCGCGCTGGATCGAGGAGCTTGGTACAAAGAACCGCTACGTGCTCGACGTCTGGGCGGGCGGATAGCCGAGCCGCGCTGTTGTAGCCCGGATGGAGCGAAGCGAAATCAGGGTCGGTCTTTCATGGAGGGAACACTCCCGGATTGCGCTTCGCTCCATCCGGGCTACGAAGCAAATCGTGCTAAAGCTCATCGGATGATTCCCTGGGAAAAACTTGATACCGCCGGGATACCCGGCTCCGATGGCGAGCTGCGCCTGATGCGTCGCGGCAAAGAGTTCTCCATCATGCTCGGCACCAACGAGCTGATGAACAGCCGCCTGTCGGGCTCCGAGGCTGCACTCGCGACGCTTGCAGCCAAACAGATCGAGAAGGTCGCCAAACCCGTTGTCCTCATCGGCGGATTGGGTATGGGCTTTACGCTGCGTGCGGCGCTCGCCGTGCTCGGAAGCAAGGCGCAGATCGTGGTGGCCGAGCTGGTCCCTGCCGTGGTGGCATGGGCGCGAGGTCCGATGGCCGAGATTTTTGGCGACAGTCTCAACGACCCTCGCGTTGATATACGCGAAGCAGATGTTGGGCAGTTGATCGAAGGACATCCGCTCGGGTTCGATGCGATCCTGCTTGACGTCGACAATGGCCCGGAAGGTCTCACCCGCAAGGCCAATGACGCCTTGTACGATGTCACCGGGTTGAAAGTCGCCCACACGGCGCTGCGGCGGGGCGGCGTGCTTGCAGTCTGGTCATCCGGGCCACATGCGAAGTTTTCACGCCATCTTCGTGCTGCGGGCTTCGAGGTCAACGAGGTCAACGTCCGCGCCACCGGAAAAGGCGGTGGCGCGCGCCACGTGATCTGGATTGCGAAGAAGAGCTAGGCCATATTCGCCGCCGTACGCCGTCTGCGTCAGAACATCGTGTTGTTGTTCGCGGGATTGTCGGGAATGGGCTGGACGACGTCCCAGTGCTCGACGATCTTGTTGTTTTCCAGCTTGAAGATATCGACGATCGCATTGCCCCTGGTGCCGGGCTCGCGAACAGCGTGAACGTGCAGGATGACGTAGTCGCCGTCGACGAACGAGCGCTTGATCTCGCTGTGCGAGTTGGGGAACTTTTCGCGCAGGAAGCCGATGAATTTGCGAAAACCCTCCGGGCCGTCGGGAGCGTTTGGATTGTGCTGAACGTAACGATCGCCGACATAGGCAAGCGCAGCGTCGGCGTCCTTCTGATTGAGGCCCTTCTCATAGAAGGCAAGCACGTTGCTGCGATTGGCTTCCTCTTTCGCGTCGCCAGCAGTCGCACCGCCGCTCGCGAAGGACAGCAGGAGGATTGAGGCGGCGATCATCGCGCCCGACCGGAAGATGAGATGCATGGTGAGCTCCGAGAGGCCGTGGCCTCTTTCCCTCGCGATTGCAGAACGTCTGTATAGCTTTCGCGCCGGCCTGCCGTAAGAGAGTATCCGGTAGCTCACATAGTCACCGGGAGGAGACTGGTCACACTGTCCTACGCCGCCTTCGCCGCCGCCCCGTGTGCGTGCTTGTCGACGGCGTCGATGATTTGCGGCCAGAAGCGCATCGGCAGTGCGTGGCCCATGCCGTCGATCATCAGAAGTGTTGCGTTGGGGATCGATGCCGCGGTGTCCTTGCCGCCTTCGGGGTGCACCAGCGGATCCACGGTACCGTGGATGACGAGCGTTGGCGTCTTGATGCCGTTCAAGCGCTCCTTGCGGCTGCCGGAGGCGAGCACGGCGCGCAACTGCCGCCCGACGCCGGCCGGATTCAGTCCGCGCGCGAACACTCGTTCGGCGCGGCCGGGATCGAGCGCCTCTTCCTCCGGAAAATGGCCGGCGCGCAACACTTTCCAGGTCTGGCCGTAGCGCACGATGAATTCCTCCTTGCTGCGCGGCGGCGGCGCCATCAGCATGGCAGCCGCCTCGCGGGTCGGCGGCGGTACGCGTGGATTTCCCGTCGTCGACATGATCGAGGTGAGCGAGCGCACGCGCTGCGGAAACGACAGCGTGATTTCCTGCGCGATCATGCCGCCCATCGAGGCGCCGACGAGATGCGCCGACTTGATCCCGAGCGCGTCCATCAGGCCGACCGTATCCCTGGCCATGTCGATCAGCTTGTAGGTGGCGGCCACGGGAATCTTCAGGAAACGCAGCTTCAACAGCTCGAACGGCGTCAGCCGCTTGCCGCCGGTAAGATGGCTGGACTTGCCGATGTCGCGATTGTCGAAGCGGATCACGCGAAAGTCGCGTGCGGCGAGCTGTTCGCAGAATGCGTCGTCCCAGTGGATCATCTGGGCACCCAGGCCCATGATCAGCAGCAGAGGCTCGGCGTTGTCGTTGCCGAAAATCTCGTAGCAGATGTCGATGCCGTTGGCGCGGACGGTCTGCGGCGGCTGATGAGCGGAAGCATTCACGGGCATGTTCCCCTTGCTGGCGACCAACGTTGTATCGCACGGTTTGCCGCCGCAAAGAAGCCGCGTGCGCGACATCAGGCCGCCGCTCGTGGGTTGACCCGCCCGTCACAACGGTGTGGTATGGCGCGAAAAGAAGGGCAACACAGCTCTCGACCTGGAGGACGCCGATGACCGACAAGATCAATGATCCGGTCGCCTTGTGGCAGAAGATGATTGGCGAGATGGAGAAAGGCTTCAACTCGTTCGCCACCAAAGCGATGGAGACGCCCGAATTCTCGCAGGCCATGAACCGGGCCGGCGGCGTTGCTGCGGGTGCTCAGAAGCAGTTCGGCGACCTCATGGAGAAATACCTTCTGTCGATGAATCTGCCGAGCCGTGAGCAGATGACCGGAATTGCCGAACGGCTGCAATCCATCGAAAGTCAGCTCGGCGAGATCAAGTCCATGCTCAGCCAGATGTCAGGCGCCTCTGTTGGATCGCAGATGAGCGCGGCGCCGAGGCCGCCGCGGACCAAACGTCCCCCATCCGGAGAGCCGAAATGAATGCGCCGACGGGACTTGATTTCGCAGAGATCCCGGAGCGCATCCAGTCCGAGGTGCAGCGCGCCATCATGCGCAGCATCAAGGGCGTCGAATATTTCTCGACCTCCGGCCCCAAGCTCGGGTCGACGCCGAAGGACGTGCTGCATTCGCGCGGCACGATGAGCCTCTATCACTACCGCCCGATGTCGGACGAGATCTACCGCGTGCCGGTGCTGATCGTGATGGCCACCACCAACCGCGGCTACATCCTCGATCTCGTGCCGGGCCAAAGCTTCATCGAGTTCCTCCTGAAGCGCGGCTACGACGTTTACATGCTCGACTGGACCGCGCCGCGGCCGGAAGAGAAGAGCCTGGCGATGGAGGACTACGTTCTCGACTTTATCCCCGATTGCATCCGCCGCGTGCAGCAGGATTCCGGAGAGGAGGACGTCTCCATCATTGGCTATTGCTTCGGCGGCGTGCTTTCGCTGCTCTACGGCTCGATCGTCAACGACGGGCCGATGAAAAATCTGATCTGCTTCACCACGCCCATCGATTTCCGCGAGATGAAGCTGTTCTCAAATTTCTCCGACCGCCGCTATTTCGACGTCGATCGTCTCGTCGACAGTATCGGCAACGTGCCGCCGGAGATGATACTCTCCTCCTTCGAGATGCTGCGCCCGGCCTCGCGCACCGTGAGCCAGATCCAGCTCTGGGAGAACATCTGGAACGATGAGTTCGTGAAATCCTACCGGATGTTCGACCGCTGGGCGACCGATACGCTGCCGCTCGCCGGCGAATATTTCCGCGCCATCACCAAGGACCTGATGTGGGACAACAAGCTCTTCAACGACACCATGTCGGTCGGGGGACGAGCGGCAAAGCTCGAAGACATCAAGGTGCCGATCCTGCATGCGGTGGCCGAGCACGATCACATCGTGCCGTATGAAGCCGCGAAGCACCTGATCACGAAGATCGGGTCCGAGGACAAGGAAGAGGTGATGCTGAAGGGCGGCCACGTCTCGCTCGTCGCCGGCGCCAACGCGGTTCGGCGGCTGTGGCCGAAACTGGACTCCTGGCTGGGGAAGAGATCGACATGAGTGAAGCGCGTTCCTATCCGCGTCACGTCAAGACGGATGCTGGCGACGTCGAGATCCGCCTGATGTCGCCGGCGGACGAAGCGGCCGTGCTCGCTTTCGGCAAGGCGCTGCCGCCTCATGATCTCCTGTTCCTGCCGCGCAACATCAGCGAGCCGAAGGTGCTCTCGGCCTGGGTCAAGGAGATCGAACGTGGTGCGATCACGAGCCTGCTGGCGGTCAGGGGTGGCACGGTCGTCGGCTGCGGCACGCTGGTGCGCGATCCGCATTCCTGGTCGCCGCATGTCGGCGAGATCCGGATGGTGGTGTCATCAGACGTGCGCGGGAAGGGAGTCGGACGGGCGGTGTCGCAGGAGACCTTTGCGCTCGCGCTCGGTGCTGGCCTCGAAAAGCTCTCGGTCCAGATGACGGTCGATCAGCAGGCAGCGATTGCCCTGTTCGAGAGCCTCGGCTTCAAGGCCGAAGCGCTGTTGCGCGACCATGTCCGGGACATCGACGGCAAGACCCACGACATCGTCGTGCTCGGGCACAACATCGCGCAGGTCCAGGCCCAGATGGAGGCCTACGGACTGCCAGGCGCTGTCCAGCACTAGAGCCCGGCAGTCAGGCTCAGTTTGGATCCAACGGATCCCGAAGCGGCTAGGGAGGCATCACAATGCCTTCCGCAAAGGCTTTTCACGATTTCGTGATATCGCAGTGCAATATGGATGTTGCATCGCACAATTAACTATGCCATATAAGCCGTGCCCCGGGCCAATCCGGACGGGGTGAGCCCATAGCTCAGACAATTGAGGATGGAGAGACCCCATGACGACCGAAACCAACCCCGCTTTCGAGGGCTTCAAGGACGCGTTCAAGAACATCCAGAACCTGGAAGTTCCCGAGGCTGCCCGCGAATTCGTCAAGAAGACTGCCAACACCGCCAAGGACCGCGCTGCCGAGGTTTTCGCTGGCTCCGAGCGGGTGACCGCCGCCATCGAGAATGCGGTGACCGATTCCGTCTCCGAGGCCGGCAAGATCAGCCGCAACATCCAGCAGGCGATCTATGAGGACGCCGAGGCGTTCTTCTCCGGCATCGACAAGCTCGCTTCGGCCAAGTCGATCAGCGAAGCCGTCGAGATCCAGTCCGGCCTGCTCCGTGCCCGCAGCGAAGTGTTCGTCTCGCGCGCCAAGGCGACCACTGACTATCTCGGCAAGCTCGCCGCCAACGGTGCGAAGTCCGCTCAGGACAATTTCGCGAAGGTCTACAAGACCGCCTGATGTGTGCGTCTAAGTCGAGAAACTGAGTTTTTTAAGGCCCGCTTCGGCGGGCCTTGTTTTTTTCGCTCTCTCGTCATTGCTGTGCAAGTTCACTAATTCGGTGATCGAATGGTTTGGGTCTGGGCCTCGGCAAATCCCTTTGGTGTCTTGCCGCCGA
>NZ_JBANBJ010000126.1:0-13910 GCF_059803515.1 Bradyrhizobium sp. UFLA05-125
CATTGCCGGCCGCGTCCACCGCCTTGCCCGTAAAGGCATGGGTCCCGTCGGCTAATGTGCCGGTCGCAAACGACCAGTTGCCGTTGGCATCAACCGTGGCGGTGCCGATCTGCGTTGCGCCGTCGGACACCAGAACCTTGCTGCCTGCCTCCGCTGTGCCACTCAGCGTCAGTTGATTGGCTTTCGTGATGCCGTCGCCCAGGATGTTGCTGTCCGGCGAGAAACTCTCGATTTTCGGCGCTGTCGGCGGCGTCGTATCAGCGACCGTACCAGACGAGGTACCCGACGTCAGACTCCCACTGCCGACCTGAATGACAAGCGGATGGTCGGTCAACGAAACATGAATCTGCGAGACGTTGGTATAGGTCGCGATCGGGTTGGTCCCGACAAGAGGGTCGTAGACATAAACCACCGCATAGGACTTCCCGAGATTGACCGTCACATCGCTGGTCGGTGAGGCGATCTCTTTCTGTTGGGTTGGATCCCAGATGACGTGCTCATCCCACAGCACCAAGTCAAACGTGCCGTTATGCTTCTCTAGTAGCAACTGGGAGCCGCTGGAGAGCATGTTGTCCAGACTATACGCCAGGCTGCCCGGCGTGAACGGTTTCGAAGCGTTGGGGTCGCTCAAAATCGTCGTGAGATTGTGTATTGCCGTCGCAACGAGCTTCGGACTGCCATCGTTGTTGAACAGCCCGAAATGAGCTTCCTTGTTCGTAAAGCTCGGATCAGACGCCTCATCGAAGAGTTCATACAGGAACGTTTGCGCGACGCCATCCTTGAAAGCGTCCATCAGGGTGTCGAGTGTGTACTTCGCCTGGACCGTCTGATCGACCCCGCTCATGGAATCGCTCGTCATTGTGTCGTAGCCCGTCTCCGTGAAAATGACGGGTAATCCGGTCGCGTCCGACTGCGCAATCTTCATGTCATTGAGCAGGACCTGGTTCGGCGTGGCCCCGGACCAGACGTAGGCATGAATATTGGCGTAATCGGCCGACGACGAGAGGTTCCCTACTTGACTATAGTTGGCGCTGTTCGGCTGGGACAGCGTGAGATTATAAACCGGCACGTCCGCCAGTTTTGCATCAGACTGGACGGCTGCAAAAAGCGCTTTCTGGAATGCGGCCGCGCTCGATAGCGACGAACTGCCGTTATAGGTGAAGGCTTGGATATCCACCTCATTCGGGCCTTCGATCGCGAACAGACCATTTGGGTGGGCCGCAACAAATGCATCAAGCTGCTTGATGAACGTCGAGAGGTCGGTACCTTGCGGCGTGAAAAAGTCGAACTTGATCCCGTCACTTGCCAGTTGTGAATAAGCCGCCTGAGCGTGCGCCGTCGAAAACATGCTGCCGTCGCGGACGGTGGTCACTCCGAGATACGCAAGTGAACTCTCGACCAATCCGATATTCTCGTAGACCGTCCAGTTGCCTAGGTGGGTATTCACACCGATAGACTGCACGAACTTGGACGCGTCGATCGCTGTCACATTTGATGTGGCGGTCGTCATTATAAAGCCCCGCAACGACGACCGGTGGCGGTCGTTTCGCTTGTAGAGTACCCCACAACCATTGCAATCGATTAAACTGTCGTTTCTCGTTTTTATCGAAGAAGGAAGATCAAGGACAACCTAGTAGCAATAATGATGTCTTAAAATCCGAAAATGAGCAGTTGCAATGCCGAAATTGCACTTCACGAAGGAGATGAGGCCGCTGATCCCGTCCAATTACGGATAATCTAGCGTTGCGAAGTCGACCAACTCAGGCGATTTGCCACAAAACAGTGCAACGCGATACATAATGCGGCATTTACCGACATTTCACGCAGGTTTCTGCGACGCCCGAAAAAAATGGGTGATCTCGGTGCGTCAGTGCAAGTCGATGAATGTTGCGTATGAGGGTTTTCGAGAATTGTCGAATCTCAGGAGTCCATAGTAGCAATCGGGATCAGTCTTGCCCTTGGGACACCAATCTCGGAAGTTGTACCAGAAAATCGGCCCGAGATTTGACGCTTGCGACGCAAGCGTGAAGGCCGATTTGAGAAGCTGGGCCTGAGTGGTTTCCGAAATCACCGTGTTTGCTTCTCCGTCAGTCGGAGCGCCGTACTCGGTCACCCATATCAACTTGTCCTGATCTTTGTGCCTGGCCATGATTCCTCGAAGACCGTCCGAGCTTTCCATTTGCTGCCAAGAATTTCCGTTTCCCTGATCAGGGGGACTCGGAGACGTATAGGGATGGTTGCCGACCGCATCGAAGAATGATCGCGCCCCGTTCCTGTATAGCGCATCCAAGAATTCTGCAGCACGCATGGTTGTGCTGGTGTTGTTCGGCTGCGCCAGCCCACCCGAAATGACGGTCGCGCCGCTGTCGACGTTCTTGATGGCCTCGTAAGCCGCCTTTAAGACCGCAACATACTGCAGGGGCGATGGAGCCGGCGCCCAGCTGCCGCCAAGGTTTGGCTCATTCCAGATCTCCCAATGGCGAACACCTGATGATGCGTATCTCGTCGAGAGATGCGCTGCGAACCGGGCGAAGGCACTTGGGTCGGCCGGCGGATAGGCCGGCGGCTCGTGTCCACCGTTCGCCCATGCTGGACAGAAATATATCAGGCCCAGGACGGAAATGTTGAACTCGCGAGCTAGGGCGACAATCCTATCATGCTGCTCGAGAGCATAGGTGTCCTGATTATCCGGCTGGATCCGACTCCAGTCGAACTCCACTCTCAGCCATTTAACGCCGATTTCCCTGAACTCCGCGAACCGGGATCGGAGCTGCCATGGCGGCATGAAGAGAAGATCCCCAGCGTTCATGCCCTTCTGCAGAGGACCACACTGGCAGATCGAAGGGATGCCGAGTAGTATCAGCAAAACGAAAGACCTCATGACCCGCTTCGCCAAACGCAGGAGTTGCCCACCAATACCAACCTTCATTGCCGCTTCCATCGAACATCTCGTTATTCTATGTGTAGGTTACACTGCACCGATCGAATTTTCCTGAACTGGATCGTGCGACCAAACACCCGGTTTGAGAAAAAATGCGCGTAGTTCACATTATGGGCGATGGAAACCCCGGCGGCGGCCCCGTCGTCGTTGAAACACTGTGCGCCGGGATGGCCGCGAGCGGCGTGAATGCTACCATCGTTACCCAGACCGGAAGCTACTTTTTCAAACTCGCGAACGCAAAGGGCTGGAGGACTTACGGCGTTGATTTCAGCCAACGGAAAGATGTGCTCAGGATATCGCGGGAGATTTCGGGATTGCTCGAGCGCGAAGCGCCTGACCTCGTTCACGCCCATGGTGCAAGGTCGGCGCTGCCCGTGTCGCTCCTATCTCGAGGCAAGCGTCCAGCCTTTGCGTATACAATTCACGGCTTCCACTACGCCCAGAAGGGCCCTGGCAGCAGGCAGTTCTTCAAAGCGGTGGAGAAACTGTGCATTCGCCGCGCGGACCAGATCATCCTTGTCGGCAAAGGAGACGAGGCGTTCGCTTATAGAGAAGGCCTGGTCGACGATCCGCAGCGATGGACTCAGGTCTATAATGGGGTTGAGCTGCCAGTGGGGTGCAAAATCTCGCAGCAGCCCGAGTTTGACGTCGTCTTTGTCGGGCGGCTGCATCCCCAGAAAAATCCCCTGGCGCTGCCGGCCATTCTGGCGGCAATGAAGCGGCCACGGGTGAGGATGCTGATTGTCGGCGGTGGTGAGCTGGAGACCTCGTTGCGCGAGAGCTGCAGCAGACTTGGCGTTGAATCACAGATTACCATGGTCGGCGCGAAGTCTCATGCAGATGCGCTCGCGCTGATGTCCAAGGCCCGCGTCTTCGTACTGCCATCGCTCTGGGAAGGCGTCCCAGTTTCCGTGGTCGAGGCGATGAAGATGGGGTTACCGGTCGTCGCATCAAAAATTGCCGGCAACCAAGAACTCATTCGCCACGGCGAAACTGGCCTTCTCGCCGACCCGCAGGCCCCGGCAGAGTTTTCAGAATTTATCTTGTCGCTGCTTGACTCTCCTCAACTGGCGCAATCGCTCGCCGCGAGGGCAGCATCGGTTGCGTCGACGACATTCTCGATCGACAGTCAGGTCACCGCGCATTTGCGCATCTATGAGAGCGCCCTATCGCAAGGCCGTCCGCGCTGAAAGCGCCAGGCTCAGATCGGGTTAGCGGCCCCGCAATTGTTCAACCAGACTCGGCGAAAGATCTGGATTTTTCCAAAGATCCGCCAAGGCGGCGGTGATGTTTAGCCTCGGAGACCAACCGAAATCCGCTTGAATCCGCGCGATGCTCGCTTGAAGAAAGGGCCGGTCTACCGCGCGAGCGCGCGAGGTATCATGCTCGATTTCGATCGGAAGTCCGGTAAGAGACCGCAATTGGTCCAGGATAGTCGACACTGAATATTGCTTGCCGGTGCCCAGATTGACCACCTTCGTCACACCCATCGGAACATCACCGTAGAGTGCAACCCGACCAAATCCTTCTGCCGCGTCTTCGACATGGATGTAGTCACGTTGGGGCCAAACGTTTCCCAGCTTAATCTTCGTGCTTCCCGACTTCAGCTGAAAGATGATTTCGGGCAAGATATGTGGGCTAGTTTCCCCCGGCCCGACCACGTTGAAAAGCCTGACAATGATCCCACAGAGGCTCCTCCGCTTGACGAAATAATTCACATAATGTTCTGCATGGAGCTTCGTTAGGCCGTAGACGTCGGCGGGCTCTACCGGAGAGCTTGCCTCATCGTGAGGCGCGTCGTCCGGACGATAGACCGCACCGCTGCTGGCAAGAACAAAGCGCGCACCGACAGGACATGCGCGCAGGAGGTTCATCGTTCCGAGAACATTGACCGCCTCGGCATCCGCAGGGTCTCGCTCACACTCGGGGATAAAGTGTATTGCCGCGAGATGAATCACAATTTCGGGCCGGAATCGCTCCATGACGTCCGAGACCGATCGCCAATCCCGAATATCGATCTTCTCAAGCGCAACGCTCGAATTGTCACTATCGCCGAAGCGGTTGCCGAATTTCAGCGAATCCACGACACAAATCTCGTGCCGATCACGCAACTTTCGAACCAGCTGCCGCCCTACGAAGCCGGCTCCGCCCGTAATCAAAATCCTTCGCTTCATGCGACGCTGGCTTCGCTGAAACGGCTTGGAAGGGACGAAGGCCGATCACCAAGGCCCGGAGCAACCAACCTCTCAAAGCTTTCCGCTATCAACGTCCAGGAGAGTGTCTTTGCCGCTGACCTGCCCGCCTCCGAGTAGTAATCCCAACGTGAGATTATGTCGCACACGCCTTGAGCCAGGTGCTCCGGAGTCGGGAGCGTCACGACCCCGCAATCATAGGAGCACACGACTTCCTTTGTCCCATTCGTCTCATAGTCGCACGTGACCACCGGCAAACCACTGGCCATCGCTTCGGCAACAACTCTCGGAAAGCCCTCCCGCACGCTGGAGACGACCAGAGCTTCGGACCTTGATAGCAAGTCGAGCTTGTCGTGGTCTGAGACCAAACCCGGCAGAATGATGTCGGACGAGTACTTGGACGTTCGAGCACGTCCCCTGATCTCATCAAAGGCAGGACCATCTCCCGCCAAGGTAAGCGAGCCGACGTATCCCCGATCCCTCAGCAATTCATAGGTATCGATCAGCAGCGGAATATTCTTGTGGGTTGCCATCCGGCCCAGGTGGCAGATACCTGAACGCTGCCTCCGCGGAAGCGAGCGATAGAGCTCGACGTCAATCCCGCTGGGAAGCGTATGCACCGGACCCTTGCTGTGACGCTGGATTGAATGGCCGACGGCATCGCTCACCGCCACGTTCATGGCCACGAAACGCGGCAGGAGGGCTTGAATCACTCCGTAGAACAAACCGGTGCGAATTTCGCACCAATGCATCACTGCTTTGGTGCGCTGTGATTTCGGAATCGTGATCGCATGCAAGAGCGGCCATTGATTCAGGAAGAGCACGTCGTAGTTCGCCTCCCTGACAACCCGCCGAGCGTGCAGCGCGTATTTGATGATCGTCGGCCAGGCGCGCTTCATCATTTTGAAGCGCGGGGCCTTGTAGAAGATATCCGTGGGGTGCCGAAAAATCGTGATCCCGTCCACACTCTCCACGCTGGCCAATCCGGATGCGTGTCCGATGCAATGGACGTCGACGGTGTGCCCATTCTTGACGAATTGACGCGCGAGCCCCTCAAAAAAAAGCTCCTGGCCGCCTACACTGGGTGCAAACAATTCAACAAATATTCCAATTCGCACGCCCCACCACCTTTCAATACCCCATAAAAAACTTCGCTACAATCGCGGAACAACTAAGCAACGTCAAACATCAGACAACATCAGACAAACATAGGACGAAATCGCCCAAGTTGTGTTTCATCTTTTGTCATATTATGTTGATTCAGTGAACGATGCAAATATAGTCAACTACCTTATTCGATCTCTGAGAGAGCCTCCGCTAAAGCATCCCGGTTAACCGAGGGTGGGTTTGCGGAAGAACCCCGCCCGTTTCTGGGACGCAGTTCTTGATGAGTTTCACGGCCCGCTAGAGATCGCCCGACGGCCTTTCCTGAACTAGGCGCCCTCCAGTCTGCCCTCTCTGGTGAGCAGAAATATAGGCGAACACAAACGTCACGACGGAGGTTGGGTCGAAGAAGCGGATCTCTGCCACGTTGAGAATCAGGAAGAAGATCAGAAACCACTCCGAGAAATTCTCGGGGCGACCGATATAGGGACGCTTAACGCTGGACAACGCTCTGCGAAGAGGTTTCAGCACCGCGACGAGCGTGGACAAAAGCCCCACAGTCCCGAGATCGAGAAGACACTGCAAATAGCCGTTGTGAGCACTCAGCTCAAACTGCAGGGTCGTATCCCAGAATAATGATCCGGGAGAATTTGGCCCCAACCAGAATACGCCATATCCATATCCTAGGAATGGCTTCGCCGCTGCCATATCCAGTGCGAATTCCCAAATGTTGGTTCGTCCGGACAGGGTCACGTCCCGACCGACGACAGATGTAAAAGCATCGGGCGCCGCGATCAGGAATAGAATGCCACCAATGCAGATCACGGCGGTGAGCACGGCCAATTCGCGGGGACGTAGACCCAATCGAGATCTCGCGTAAATCCAAGCGGTCACGAATCCAATGGCGATCAGCGGTGTTGCAGAGCTCGCCAGCAAAAGCGATAGGACGCAGGCTCCGGCACCGCCAAGCTGCACAAGCCTGCGGCGACCCGTTTCCCTCAGCGCCAACGAAAGGAAGGCGAGATAACCAATGCCAGAAAATTGGCCCAGAATATTCTTGTGATTGAAGAGCCCGCGTAGCTGACCGTTGGTGTCCAGAGCCTTGTTCGGAGCGATGAGCAACCATACGAACGAACCCGCCAGCGCAACGATCACTGCGATTTGCAGCAGCCTTGAAAAACGGTACGAACTCAACCGCCCGGCGACATAGGTACCCACCGAGAAGGTCCCGAACAACCCGAGCGCCTTCCTGAGGGTCGCCATGGGATCTGACGACCAGGCTGCGGACAAGAAACAGATTGCGATCACAGCAGCGGCCGGCCATCCCAACCGTCGCAGATTCTCGCTGAGCCTGGCGCGTGCCAGCATATAAACCGAACCGAGAAAGAACGGGGCCAGAAGGGCTTGCCGTATGACGTCCCCAGCCTTATCTATGTTTACGACGTCGAGATAGCCGGGTTCGTACTCGGCCTGAAGACCAGTCACGCCAGGCACGATATCCGCAGCGATCAGGAGATAGCAAACCAGGGTTGCAGCAAACAGCATCTCGCTCAGCCACGCGTTCGCCACCCATGACCGAGGAGTCGCGGTCTCGAAATCAACCATCGGCGGCAAGCTCGCTGTGCTGCATGCAAGGCCGGGTTCGCTCCCTCAGCAAGGCTTGTGCAAACTCGTTGGGGTCACTGGTCACGATCGCATCTCGAAGCAGCTTGTTCGGCAGCCCGCGGACACCGACAGGAGTGCTGACAATCCTTTTTCCGAACGATAGCGCCTCCAGTACCTTGATGCTGACGCCGGTGCCGGCACGAAGAGGCACCGCGGCAACGCGAATGGCGCTATAGAATCTTGATACATCGTCCAGGCGGTCCCAGACCGTAATATTAGCAACATCCGTGATGAGCGGCCCTACCTTGCTTGAGATGCCTCCGGCAACCAGCATACGAAACTCCGGCGCGACGTTGCGGATGATCGGGAGTATTACATCCCGCAAGTACAATACGGCGTCGAGATTCATCACGTCATTCGAGCCGATAAACCCGGCATCGAACTCATGGGCCGTTGTCTCTCGCGCTTGTTGAACGGGGGCGACGTAGGAAAACGGCTTGTGAGAGAGCTTCGCCGTCGATTGGTTTATGGCTAAGTAGTTGGCAAATTCATCCGCGGACTCCACCCGAACCAAATGGCAAGCGTCGAATATCTCCGCTTCCGCCCGCCGCGAACGTCTGACGTCAATTCGCTCGAGATGATGCCTTACCCAGGCATTTGGATGATCGCGCAGAATCTCCGGCAAGTTCAGCGCATCAAACAATCTCTGATAAGTCCCTCGGTAGGCGAGCGCACGATTGACAAAATCATCGTGAGCACTCATTACCACGAGCGGTTTTCGGCTGTTGGGCAATCGAGATAGGACTCGACCAAGCAGTTGAACCGATTGCGGCTTGGCGAGATAAATGACGTCGACCTGCCACTCGCTCAGCCTCCTCACAATCCCTCGCGAGTTTTCGACGCTGTTGGTGAACAGAAATGGGTGGGACGACAGGACATTGCCGGTCAGCGCCCGTTGCACCTCTCTCCAGACCTGCCCGATCGCACCCAGCGGATGCCCTCCCCGATTCCAGCCAGGCAACAGAAGAAAATCCGAAAAAAGCTCCTTATAGGCCGAGTTCACCTCGTGCGATGCTGCCAGCTGCTGGTCCCTGAAGAACGAAACGCAATAAATCTTCCAGCCATGCTTTTTGTAGGTCTCGGCTATCGTGTAGTACAGCCAGCCGGACGCATTCCTGGACGGCAGGGGGAGGAAGAGCTCGTCAGTTACAAAGAGTATCGAGCGCCCCGTCATTAACTAACCTCTGATGGCAACACATCGGGCATTCGCCCTACAGATTCGATAAGGGATTGCGTGCCGGGCGACGAGCCGCGGCACGAAAAGGACAGGTCGGATGATCCGCAACGCATTCATTAAGCGGGCGATAGGCGCGCTGACGCTATTGTATTCTGGGACATTCCTTGCGGCCTTATTCAACTTTATTGCGCAACTTACATTGGCCCGGTCTATGGATCTGGAGGCTCTCGGTACGATTGCCGCCCTGTCGTCAATCATAAATCTTCTAGCATTAATCGGCATGGGAGGGATGAACTGGTTTTTACTGCAGGTTGTTGGCAGGGAAAAGGAAGAGGCTTTTCGTTGGTACTTTCCCGCCGCGCAGCTGGTGGCGCTGCTCACAGGTCTTGGTATCGTCGGCCTCGCAGCCTATGCGCTGACCGTCGCGAAATTTCCTCCTTCAGAGCGATTGCTGTTGCTAGCGGCCTCGGTGCCTATCCTGTTGGGACAGCTGGCCGTAGAACTTTCGTCGGTCCGCTATCAAATCGAGCGCAGCACCCGTCAAGTCGCCTTTTGGCAAATCGTTACCCAGCTTGGACGCGCGGTGGTTGCCCTTTGCCTCAAGGTATTCGCGATCTCAAGCCTGCGGACAGTCCTCGTGGGATTTGGATTGATGGGCGCGATTGCCGTCATCTCGAGTCTGCTTGCGGTTCCGGCGCGATCTTGGGATCGCCTTGTGAAAAGCTATCGGCACCCCCATCCCTCGCTAGTGGACACGGCCCGCTCGGCCGGCCCGTTTCTGTTGTTCGGCGCCATCTATCTCATATTCTTCCAGGGGCCGATTGTAATCCTGGAGTACATCCGGGGCGGCACCGAGACCGCGCAATACAATATCGCATTTCTCATCGTCTCTGCGGCGACGATGTTTCCGTCGGTCTTCTACACCAAATTCATTGCAGAAAGGGTCTTTCACTGGGGCCATCATGACCGCTCAAGATTCGCGGCTGCATTCTACCTGTCTGCGGCGTTGATGGCCGCGGTCGGCTTGCTCGTAATGGCGATCCTAGTAGCCACCGCCAGCCGATTGATTCCCTGGATGTTCGGATCGAGATTCGTTCCGTCTGTCGACCTTCTTCTTGTGATGAGCATTGGAATTCCGACAAGGTTCCTCCAGAGTTCCTACAGTTCGCTGCTCGTGACCGGACCGCAGACGATACCGCGTGTCATATACCTAGGGCTCGCGGCTCTTACCTCGATCGTCGCGTCCTGCATTTTCGTTCCCGCTCTTGGTGCATTGGGTGCCGCCTACGCGAGTGTCCTGGCCGAGTTCGTGCTTCTCCTCCTGTCCTGGCGCGGATTGTCGGTCTACGTCCCCGAGATCAGGCCCTTGGGTTGGCTCAGTCCACAAACCATTCGGCAATCTATATCGATTCTTGGGGGAAGCGCCGCGCACTAAGTCGGTCGACGCCTACAACGGCCATCCAACCCAAATGTCGGCGGGGATGCAGGTGTCCTGCCTAGCGTGGAAAGAACATATACAAACGAACCGTGCGCAGGAAATTTGCAGCAACGTATGAAGGCGGATCTCGATAGGTCGAGATCAGCTGCAATACGCACGCCACTCCCAGGGCAATCAAGGTAGACAGGAACGAGCCGATCGCCAAGAACAGCCAAACGCTGCGGCCCGCAGTTTCGAACGGAACGGACGCGGGCTGCGCGATCTTGATCGCCGAAAGATTGTTCTCCGTCATCGCCGCGGCGATCCGCTTTTCGCCGGCGCGAGAAGTGATTTCCGCAAGCTCCTGCTCCGCCGAGCTGAGTTGCCTCTTGAGGCGATTGGTCTCGGCTTCAAGGCCGGCGAGGTTTGCAAGATCCTTTGCCACGTTGTCCAGTTCGGCCGTGTGAGCCGACTCTGCGGCTCGCAGCCCCGCGATCGTCATCTTGAGCGTCAGAAACTGCTGCGTGGTCTCCTGATAAAGCTTCACGAGTAACAGCGGGGGATCGTCGCCAAATATGTTTCTATTGTATGGCAGAGGAACTGCCGACTCCGGTGCCGGCTTAGACGGATCGCGGGCTTGCGAAGCACGAGCAGCGTTCGGCTTCAATTGGCTTATTTGCTCCTCGACAACCCTCAGCTCCTCCTGCTTCTGCGCCAGTTCGGTTCGCACCGTCGCCAACGACTTGGCGAGATCACTCTGGCGGGTGAGCAGGAGCTTTTTCTGCTCATCGATCGCGTAAGTGCGGTTGGCGGTCATAAAGGCACCAAGGACCCCGGCCGCTGTCGCGACCTTGCGCTGAAGCTGGTCCACCTCGCCACGGAGGAAATCAGCCGCCCCAGCCTGGGTATAGAGAGCCCTGTATTTGCTCAGATAGCTTTCTGTAAGTGCATTCACAAAAGATGCGGCGAGGCGAGGATCCCCATGCCGAAACGAAACCCGGATCATGCTCGTCCGCGGTTCTAGTTGCACCTTCAATGCGTGAGCGGCCAGCTTGTATGCGCGGTCCTCATTGTTCATTTGTCTCCCAGCTACACCCAGATAGGTTAGCAGCTTCGAGAGCTCGCTCTCCGGGGCCTTCGGATACAAGCTGCCGTCGCCGATGTTCTGGATCGCCGACCTCAGGACGAGCTCGCTGTTCAGCAACTCGATCTGTGAATTCACGAAGACCGAATCAGAGCCCTGATTGGCTTCGCTTTGCTTGCCGTTGTCTATGAGAAGAGACGCTGTCGCCTCGTACTTGGTATCGAGCAAGGCATGCAGCACCAACGCGGAAAATATGCCAAAAACGACAACAGCCGCCGAAATCAACCAATATCGACGAAGCGCACGAAGGACGAACAGCTCCAAGCTATCGGGTTGCTGCTCAATCTCCTTTTCGGCTCCCCGGTGGTCCTCAACTTGCGGTCGAAGAATCACCCGGTAGTCTTGTCGTTCGAGACTGGTCATTGCACCCCCTATCCGCCAGTCCCAAGAATAGGGCCCTCGACCGGCCAGAACAATGTCGATTGGTGCTCAACTTGCAGCGTGGTGAACCCGCCCATCGCCAGCGCCATTTCATTCGATAATTTACTGATTTTGTTTACTAATTCAAAGCGAAAAAAATCCTTGCACAACCTCAAAATTGCGAAACGAACCAATTCTAGGCGAGTTGGCGCTTCAATGCCTACTTCCCGGGCTGTGATGACTGTTAGTTCTAAGATACTTTCTGACAGCCTTGCCCTTGCTGGAATCGTAGCCAAGCGCGATACCTGCGATCCACGCAAGAGGCATCACACATCTTCGTCAAGCATAACTATCTGGCTGGTCTCGAGATAGACGGTTATGCTGAAGCTGTTGAATCCCTAAAGGTACGTAATGCCAGATCGTCATATCGCGCTTGCAGTTGTCCTTGACACCGCAGGCCGCCACCTGTTCCAGCGTCGCGATGACATCCCGGGCATAGCTTATCCTGGAAGGCTTTCCTTATTCGGGGGGCATCGGGAGTCGGGTGAGACATATCTGGAATGTATCGCTCGCGAACTGCAGGAAGAGATCAGCTACCCGATTGCACTTGATAGGTTCGAGTTTCTGACAACTCTCGACCAATGCGGCGAGGTTGTTGGAGGCGACGTCGTCCGGGGACACGTATTTTTGGTGAAGAGAATTCCCTCCGATGAGATCGTCGTGACGGAAGGGTCGCTCGCTATCCTCGATCCCGATGAGCTGATGCGTTCGCTTCCCCATCTCGACAAGGACCTGACGCCCGCATCCAGGTTCGGACTCGGTGCGTTTCTAGAACGATCGAAGGCGAAAGTAGATTGAGGCCACGCGAGCCCCTTGCCAGGCTCGTGGTTAAATCCTCAACGCATAAGACTGCTTCTGTTCATCAACCTCGCTTGCAAGCGAGGCAACTTTAATCAATTGTTAACCACATCGTAAGAACTATCGACGCGGATTTCGCGGTGCGCGCCGCACAGGCTTTCGGTACGCGATCATGGCCATTCGCACGTTGCTTCTCCTGCTCTTGTCTGTCGCCCTTGGGGGCTGCGCATTACAGCAAACTTGGGGGTCGGCTCAAGGTTCGGCCAAGCTGACCGCCAGCGCATCGTCGCGCCAATACGCGTGGGACGGCCTGGGGCAAGATCCTAACCGACCCCAAATGCATCGAGTTTCGAGAAAGTCGGGCACACCAGAGCCGGATTCCAACCTCGAACGAGAAGCAGTGCTGGCCAAGTTGCGCCCCTACTCAGCCGCGTGGTGGGTGGTCCACGACGAAATCGAGGCTGATCGGGAAGCAACGATCGCCAAAAAACTGGTTATTTGCACCGGATGCATTCATTCTGAAAGTCCGGTCGACACAACCGCATCCATCGGTGATCGCTAGCGCCACCGCGGCGTTTGCACCGTCAAGTCGAACGGGTTTCGCTTTCCCTCTCGACCGAAGCGCAAGGACGAGACGCGATCTTCAAAGCGCCGGAGAAACCCTTTGACGGCGGGGCGTGGAGACCGACCGCCTGCTTGGCTCCCTAAGCGTGCAATAGATATGCGTCCGTCGAGAGGGCATGAAGTACAATCAGATGCTCATTCTCGGCGCCAGGATGTGCATTGGCACCGAGATCGAGTCCGAACTGATGTAGCGCGTCAGCGGAAGCGAGATATCCGTACAAATTATTGAGTCCGATTTCCGGGTGGCCGGCGAGCGTCCCAGACTGGCCAAATAAAAACCCGTCGCCAGTGCTCCCAATCTGAGCAAGCGCGCGAGGGGTAGTCGTTTGCGACATCGAGAGCTGCGCAAACCTGAACGCGTCGGCAGGCGGATCGATGACGAGAGTGCCGGCGTTTCCGTCGGTCGACAGATTGAAGGTTGAATGGGT
>NZ_JBANBJ010000127.1:0-13072 GCF_059803515.1 Bradyrhizobium sp. UFLA05-125
TGTGCTTCCAATCCGAACACGAACTGATTGGTTTGCCAGCGATACCCGATCTGTCCGCCGACAAGGCCTCCGGAGCGGGTAGCGCAACCACCTGCGACTGTTCCAAAAATGTCAGTGACGAAGTCCACGCAACCGCGGCTTTGGCCCCATCCGCCGTTGGCGCCGATGTAAAAGCCAGTCCAATCGTAAATCGTGACTACGGGCGCGGGGGGCGCCTTGGTGTAAGGTTTCGCAGCCAGATCGGCCGCCGAGGCGGGAGCGGTCGCGCCCACCACCAACACGGCCGCGGTACTCAGTAGGAACTTCTTCATTGTGATTGCTCCCGTCCCGTCGTTTCGCCTGAAGCGACCGCCAGAACTTTCTTGAAGAAACCCCGCCCGACCGCAAACCTAGTCGACTTGGCGCAGATGCGATGTATCCCGAAGGCAACACTTAGGATTTTCAATCTTTGCTAGAACGGAATACCGGCAGCAAAGGTGATAGCCCGCATACGACAATTATCCTGACCAATAGATTTGTGGGGAGGCACGACGGTAGGTCGCGCGCCGCGGAACTGACGCCCTCGGTTCTGCATTCCTAAATCTGCTTGCGCAGCTGAGGATGTCGAACTTCGTGTCGTGAACAAACCGATGATCGAAACAGACGCTGAACGTGAATTCCTGTTAAGTCAGCTTTCGCCAGAAGATCGGGACCGTGTCGAGAATTTTTGGCAAGCTCATGACCTGAGCGCAGCACGCGCAATTGAGATGCTGGGTATCGGGCAAGCAGACTTTGGCTCCGAAAGACTCATCACCGAGACTACCGAGGAGCGCGACTTTTTGCTCAGCCAGTTGTCCCCGCGAGACCGCGCGCTAGTTGAAGAGGCTCTTGCCGCAGCCCGGACGGACCGTCGGTCAGTGCATCGAGCAGATGCGGCCCGATGGCAAACTCTGAAGCTCCGCTTTCGCCCTCACCGAAGCTACCACTGGCACAAGGTACACTTTCTGACGCCTCAGCCTGTGCTTTATTGGCGTCGCGCACTTTGCCGGTTTCCTAGCCCCCAACCCCCTATCGGCGGACGTGCGTATGACCCCGGCGCAGCCCACACAACTGCGCCGGGGCCCCAATGTGTCGATGGGTTGTTCAAGCGCTCTGAGCGACGCGCCCTTGGCTTTGACGGCGCGGACAATGTCCTCGCGAGACATGCAGAACGGCCTCTGCGCCACGTTGCTGCTTGCGTGATATGCGTCACGTAAGCTCGCGCGGGGCTCTCCTACTCTCTCCTCACGCCCAAACGGGAGACATGTACATGCGCAAGATCATTCTGGTTGCCGCCATGGTTCTGGCCTCCGCGTCTGCTCAGGCCGCCGGTTCGCGCAGCCTGACGCTCGCTTCCGCTGATGATCCGGCCGCGCAGCAGGCCACGACCACCACAGCGGCGCAGGCCTCCAAGCCCACCGAAGCGCCGAAATATGTCGACCGGCCCGCGGCCGTGTCCACGACACCGACGACCACGACGACCACAAGCTCAACGCCCGCAACGACGCAGACGCCAGCAGTCCCGACCAAGACCACGGCGAAGACCGACAAACCGAAGCGCACGCCTTACTGGACCGAAGGCCGCATCATCAGCGAGCTTCATCGCCACGGGATCTATTGGTAATCCAAAAAACGATGATGGCCGGGAAGCCCGGCCATCATGAACTGTCGAAGCGTGGTGGTCCGTCGCGTTACTGCGAAACCGTCTGCACCACGCTCGAGATCGGACGCGTGCTCGAGGTCGGCACCTTCAAATCCTTCAGCAGCGCCTCGTCATATTCCGGCAGCGTCTGGAACGTCGTCTTCGCCTTGATCTGCACGACCTTGTAGCCGCCGGCCTTCAGGCTCGCGAGCAGCGTCGGCAGGGCTTCCGCGGTGTGCTTCTGGAAGTCATGCATCAGGATGATGCCCTTGCCGAGCTTGTCGAGCTTGGTCATCACGTTGCTGACGATCTTGTCCGGCGTGCTTTCTTTCCGGAAGTCGAAGGAGTCGAGATCGGTCGAGAACATCGCCACGTTCCGGGTGCCGAAATAGCTCACGATCGCAGGATTGTGCTGGAGCTGGGGAAAGCGGAAGAACGGCGCGGGGTTGGTGCCGAGCGCGAACTTCACCGCACTAAAACCCTTTTCGACTTCGTCCTTGGCCTGCTGTTCCGTCATCTTCTTGCTGTTCAGATTGACGTGCGACCAGGTGTGCGAGCCGACCGTGTGGCCCTGGGCCAGCACCTGGCGCAGGATTTCCGGATGATAGGTCGCGTGCTTGCCGACCGCAAAGAACAGGCCCTTGGTGCATTCGTCGGCGAGCGCCTTCAGCACGGCAGGCGTGTTGTTCGGCCATGGACCGTCGTCGAAGGTCAGGACGACCTCCTTGTCGGTGAGGAAGTCGAACTGCTTGAAATGCTCGAAGCCGAAGCCCGGTCCGCCGGTGGTGTCGATTTCGACCACGCGGGCAACCCCAAGCGCGTTCGGATTGGCGCAGGTCGATTTCTGCTGAACCGGCATGGGCGCCGGCGGCGCGGCAGGGGCCGCAGCCGCGGTCTGCTTGCCGGACAGCCCCGCGGTGACCTCGACGTCGTCCTTGGCCGCAAGCCTCGCCGAGGCCGGCAGAGAGTCCGAGGCGCGCGCGGCCATTGTCTGGGGAGCGGCCTGTTCGGCGCGCGAGGAATAGAAGAACCAACTTCCGGCGATCACGACCGCCGCAATCACACTGGCCGCTATCAGGCCCAACGCATTACGCATCGCTATTCTTTCCAAATACGCAACCAAACAAGCGGTTTTTCCCCGCGCCGGGCCGATAATGCGAAGGAACAGTTAACGTGACACCAACACGACATCGGTTGCGGTGGAATTTCAGGGGGGTGCGCCAAAGTGACCGATGTCACGCTCGGCGGGCCGGTCGTGACCATCATCACAGTGGAAACGGTTTGGCCGGGGCATCGTGGCTCCCGTTAACGCACCCCGCCCGACGGCGGCGCCAATGGGAGCCTCAAATGATCACCTCGTTCTCGTCAAGAATCCGCGACGCCGGCCTGGCGCTGGGTTTTGCCGCTTTCGTTTCGATCCTGTCCTCGACGACAAGCTTTGCCTACACCGCCGAGGCCCAACAGATGTGCACCGGTGACGC
Organism: Bradyrhizobium sp. UFLA05-125; assembly: GCF_059803515.1. Lineage (NCBI taxonomy): Bacteria > Pseudomonadati > Pseudomonadota > Alphaproteobacteria > Hyphomicrobiales > Nitrobacteraceae > Bradyrhizobium > Bradyrhizobium sp. UFLA05-125. The sequence goes on from NZ_JBANBJ010000127.1 coordinate 3,142, forward strand.
CTTCCGCCTGTGCTCGTCGGAAATCCCCAACATTCCGAAGATCACCGCCTGCATGTTCAAGCACCGCGCCGATCTCAGCCCCGGCTGCCGCGCCGTGATGGACAAGGACCTCGCCAAGGCGCCGTCGCACAAGGTCGCCGACGCCCAGGAAGGTGCGCACTAAGACAGGTGCCTGATGATGCCATCATCATCGCGCGCTGAGCTCCCTCGCGACGTGCCCCGGTGCCAGACCGGGGCCAATCGCATCCGCCGGTACGGCTCATCACAAAGCCGTTGCAGCACGGGAACCACCGCTTTAGGTTCGCCCGCCTATCGTTTCGGGTATGAGGCATTTACGTGATGCGCAGAATTCTTTTGATTTTTCCATTGGCCCTGATCGCATCGGGTGCGTCGGCGCAGCAGCAGCCGGGTCATGATGCCTGCGCCCGCGACGTCTCGCGCTTCTGCCGTCCCGTGATGAACAATGGCGATTCGGCCGTGCTCGCCTGCCTCAAGCAGAATCGTACCCGCCTCAGCAAGGCCTGCGACAAGGTGCTGACAGAGCACGGGCAGTAACGCTATCGCTTTGTAGCCCGGATGAGCGAAGCGATATCCGGGACTTCTGACCCCGCATGTCGCTATCGCTCATGCGGGCTACGGGAGTTTCAAAGCTACGTGCTGCTCCCCGCCGCGGTCGCAACGACCGGCAACACCTCGCCGCTGCTGCGGTCCGGCGTCTCTTCCTTCCAGCGCACCGAGCCGAACGGACGCTCGAGCATGCGGCGGATCCGCACCGGCTCGGGGCCGATGTGGAAATCGATCGCCTGCTGATGCAGCGCGCGCTCGGACTGGGTCGGGCGGTTGCGCTGGCGCAGGTAATCGAGCCAGGTCGGGCAGTGATAGCGCTCGGTCCACAACTCGGGATCGGCGATGTCGCGCGCGATCGACCAGCCATAGGCGCCGTTGCGCTGCCTGGAGAGCTGCACGTCCTGCATCACATTGTGGAAGGCGCGCGCGTTCTCTTGCGCCACGCGATATTCGATCTCGACCACCAGGGGCCCGCTGCGTCCGGTCAGCGACAACCTCACCTCGGGATCGGCGAGCATCTCGGCGTCCTCGTTGCGCGCGCCGACGCGCGGCATTGCCAGCCACAGGCCGAGCAGTGGCGAGATCAGCATCAGGCCGGCCGCAACCAGCAGCGCCGTCTCGACGCCTGCGTAGTCGGTGAGATGGCCCCAGCCCCAGGCGCCGATCGCGATGCCGCCGGAGATCGAGGCCTGGAATGCGGCCAGCGAACGGCCAGCGACCCAGCGCGGCGCCGAGAGCTGGACGCCGATGTTGAACAGCGCCACCGACGCCATCCACACCGCGCCCGCCAGCACCAGCGCTGCCGCGGTCAGCACCGGCTCGCTGCTGAGCGCGATGGCGGCCATCGCAAAGGCCATCGAGATCGTGCAGGCGCGGATCGCCGATTCGCCGCTCATCCGCTTGCGCAGTTCGTGAATGTTGAGCGCGCCGACCACGGCGCCCATGCCGAAGGCGCCGAGCATGATGCCGTAGGTCTGCGCGCCGCCATGCAGGAGGTCGCGCGCGACCAGCGGCATCAGCGCCATGATGGCGCCGCCGATCAGGCCCATCACCAGCGTCCGCGTCAGCACGATCTTGATCGGCGGCGAATTGGTGATGTAGCGCACGCCCGAAACCATGGCACGGTTGAGCTTTTCCCGTGGCAGGCGCGACGGTTCGGTGGAGCGCCGCCAGAGCAGCAGCACGACGAGCAGCGGCAGGTAGAGGATCGCGTTGCAGGCAAAGGCCGCCACGGCGCCGGCCGCGGCAACGATGACGCCGCCGATCGCGGGGCCAAAGCTGCGCGCAATGTTGTAGCTGATGCCGTTCAGCGCCACCGCCGATGGCAGCGAGTCCGGCGGCACTTGCTCGCTGACCGAGGACTGCCAGGCCGGGCCGAACAGCGCGTTGCCGCTGCCGACGATGAAGCAGAAGGCGAGCAGCGTTTCGGGGGTGATGAGCTTGAGCCCGGCCAGGATCGTGAGCGCGGATGCGCCGATCAACGCGATCGAGAGCGAGATCAGGGTCACGATGCGGCGGTCATACATATCCGCGATGGCGCCGGCCGGCATCGAGATCAGCATGATCGGCAGCATCAGCGCGGTCTGCACCAGCGCGACCTTGTCGGCCGAGGCCGCCATCTGCGTCATCGCCCAGGCCGCGCCCACGCCCTGGATCAGGAGCCCGAGATTGGAGAGCAGGCTGGCGAGCCAGATGCGCCGGAATACGGTATACCGCAGGGGCGCGGTGATGCCGTCATTGGCAAATTTCTGGCGTTTCGGCTGCTCGGTCATATCCCCTTCCAAATAGCTTGCGAGAAATGGTTCGGCGATTCCTGCTTGACCCAGTGATGCCTGCGAAAGTCCTTCGCTGTCCAGTGGTTAGACGGCTATAAGCGGTGCAACCAATTGGTTTGCCGGGGAGGAACGACATGAAACTATCGCGACGGATGATCTTGCAGGGCGCCAGCGCGCTACCTTTCGCGGTTGCGAGCTTGCGGACGGCTGCATCGGCGCAGACCACGCCCGCAGTGCCAGCCGCCGCCGAGGTGCCTCCGATCCTGTTCGTGCACGGCAACGGCGATTACGGCGCGCTCTGGATGACGACGTTATGGCGGATGGAGTCCAATGGCATTGCGCGCGCGCGCATGATGGCGATCAATTTCACCGACCCCAACGCGCGGGACATCGACAGCGTCGAACAGCCCAACCGCTCCTCGACCGAGGATCAGCGTCGCGAGCTGGCTGCCGCGATCGCCGAATTGAAGCGCCGCACCGGCGCTGCGCGCGTCGCGCTGGTCGGCAGCTCACGTGGCGGCTACGCCATCCGCAATGTCATCAAGAATGGCGGCGCCGGCGATGTCAGCCATGCAGTGCTGTGCGGCACGCCCAATCACGGCGTCTGGGCCAGCGATGAGGTGCTCGGCAGCGAGTTCAACGGCCGCGGCGCCTTCCTGCGCGGCCTGAACGAGGGCGAGAGCGAGGTCACGCCGGGCCCCGCCTTCCTCACCCTGCGCAGCGACGGCATGGACAAATATGCGCAACCGGACGGCCGCTTCATCGGCAAGCCCGGCGTGCCTACCAATGTCACTGCCGAGGGCCCGGAACTGAAAGGCGCCACCAATCTCGTGCTCGGTGCGCTCGATCATCGCGAGGTGGCGTTTCATCCACGCGCCTTCCGCGAGATCTACAAGTTCATCGCGGGCCGCGAACCGGACCGCATCGCGATCACGCCCGAGAGCAGCGTCAAGTTGAGCGGGCTGGTGATGGGAACGCCCGGTGGCATGCCGACCAATTGTCCCGTGGAGGGCGCCACCGTCGAGCTGTTTCGCGTCGATCCCGCGAGCGGCGAGCGTCAGGGCGGTGCAGTGCATAGCTCAAAGACCGCCGCCGATGGCCGCTGGGGGCTGGCGCAGGTTGACCCGACCTGGTCGCTCGAATTCGTCCTGACCTCGCCGGACGCGCCGACGACACATATCTACCGCTCGCCCTTTCCGCGCTCGTCGGACGTGGTGCACCTGCGCGCCGCCCGCCCGCTCGGTCCGCCCGATGCCGGGGCGGGTGCAGTCCTGATTTTGTCACGGCCGCGTGGCTATTTCGGCCTGCCGCGTGACATCTTGCTGTTCGACGGCAAGGAGCCGGCCGACGTCAAGCCGGGCGTGCCAACGGATACGGCAGCAACCCTGCGGCTTTCGGCCACGGAGGTCGGGCGTAACGTCGTGGCTGAGTTCAACGAAGAACGGATCGTGGCGCGGGCCTGGCCGGCCGCCGAGAACAGGATTGCGATTGCCGAGCTGACTTACTAGCTCTGTGGGTGCGGTGGATATGCGGGGAGAGAGCCCATGAATGTCGCCAAGGTGCGCCGGCCCATCATTCCGCCGACCCCGCCGCGCGCGCCGGAGGGCATGCCATTCCTCCGCCGCGTTGCGGTGATCCGCAAGAACATGATCGCGACGTGGGCACAGCGCGCCTACGAGGAAGACGTCATCAAGGGCCGCTTCTTTCTCCACAACAGCTTCATCCTCAACCGGCCGGACTCGATCCGCCACATCCTGCTCAATAATTACGAGAACTATACGCGCACGCCGGCCGGCATCCGGATGCTGCGTCCGGTGCTTGGCCAGGGTCTGCTGATCGCGGAAGGCCAGCCGTGGCGGCATCAGCGGCGAACGTTGGCGCCCGCGTTCACGCCGCACGCCACCGCCAACCTCGTCCCGCACATGACGGCGGTGCTCGACGAGACCATCGCGAAGCTCAAGACGAAGACCAATGAGATCGTTGACCTCCGCGAAATCATGCAGCGGATGACGCTCGAGATCGCGGGTCGCACGATGTTCTCGTTCGGCATGGACAAGCACGGCGCGACCTTGCGCAACTTCGTCATGGAATACGGCCAGCGCCTGGGCCGGCCGTATTTCCTCGACATGCTGCTGCCGGTATCCTGGCCGAGCCCTATGGATTTTGCGCGCGCCCGTTTTCGCAAGCGCTGGACGGCGTTCGTCGCGATGCTGATCGCGGAGCGGCGGGCCGCCGGCAAGAAGGAGGGTGCGCCGCCGCGCGACCTCTTCGACCTCATGGACGAAGCGCGCGATCCCGAGACCGGCAAGGGCTTTTCGGACGAGCAGCTCGTCGACGAGGTCGCGACCATGATCCTGGCGGGTCACGAGACGACCGCGACGGCACTGTCCTGGGCGCTCTATCTGCTGGCGCTAGATCCCGAAACCCAGGAGGAAGTGGCCTCGGAGACGCGCGGCGAGCACCTCGACAGCATGGCCGATATCGACCGGCAGAAATTCACCCGCGCCGTGATCGATGAGACCATGCGGCTCTATCCGCCGGCCTTCCTGATCGCGCGCGCGGCACTCGACAAGGACAACGCGGCGGGCGTCGAGATCGAAAAGGGCGATATCATCATGATCGCCCCGTGGCTTCTGCACCGGCACGAAAAGCTCTGGGACCAGCCCAACGCCTTCATTCCCAAGCGCTTCATGTCGGCGACTCCGCCCGACCGCTTCGCCTATCTGCCGTTCGGCGCCGGCCCGCGCGTCTGCGTCGGCGCGCCTTTTGCGCAAGCCGAGTCGGTGCTGGCCCTGGCCCGGCTGATCGGAGAATTCCGTGTTGAGATGGTCGACACCGGGCCCGTCATTCCCGTCGGCGTCGTCACGACGCAGCCGGACCATTCTCCCATGTTCCGTATCACGCCACGGTGACGAGCCGGTCCTTGGGATCGCTGCGCCGACACACTAGATGAGGCCGCATGAGCGACATTCAGGCCCAGTTTTCGGTTCTCAAGCAGACCGCCGAGCCCAAGGTGGTCGACCAGATTGAGCGGCTGATCGATCGCGGCGAGGATCACGAGCTCAACCGCATCAACGCCATCGATTTCTCCAGGCAGCATGGCTTCGACGAAGAGCGGGTCATCTCCGCTTTCCTGCATTCGGCGCGGCTCGGACTGTTTGATTTGAGCTGGAACGTCTTGTGTCCGGGCTGCGGCGGGGTGCTCGGCGCCCACACGACGCTGAAGGCGCTGCGGCCCGACGACTATCACTGCGCGCTCTGCGCCTGCGGCTACAAGGCGTCCGTCGACGAGGCCGTCGAGGTCTCCTTCACTGTCAGTCCGCGCGTGCGGCGCATCGCGGCGCACGATCCCGACTCGCTTTCGGTGTGGGAGTATTTCAAGCAGATGTTCTGGAGCTCGGGCGTCGATTTCAACAAGGCGTCGTTCGAGACCCTCGCCAATGAGGTCACGCTCGACACGCTCGAGCTTCCACCCGGCGAAAAGGCGACGATGTCGCTCCAGCTTCCGAACGATTTCATCATCGTGTTCGAGCCGGTGACACATGCCGCGCATTTCATCGATATTCAGGGCGAGCCGACCAAGGAGCGTCAACAGCTCGCGATCATGTACAACAAGGTCCATGCTCCGACGGGGACCACGACCTTGCGGCCCGGACCCTTGCGGCTGTCCTTGGACAACCAGGCCGGCGTGCGTGTGCTGCCGACCGTGTTCATCGCTGCCGAGGCGCTGCATCACCTGATCGGCAAGCGCAAGCCGTTTCTCACCGCCAAGCGGATGCTGTCCAACCAGACCTTTCGCGATGTCTTCAAGGCGGACAATCTCAACATCGACCAGCGCCTGCAGATCACCTCGCTGACCTTCCTGTTCACGGACCTCAAAGGCTCGACGGCGCTGTATGAGCGCGTCGGTGATCTCGCCGCCTTCGACCTCGTGCGCGCACATTTCCATGCGCTGCTCGAGATCATCGCTTCCGAGAAGGGCGCGGTGGTGAAGACGATCGGCGATGCCGTGATGGCGACGTTCGTCAAGCCGGAGGACGCGCTTGTCGCCGGCTTGCGCATGCGTTCCGCAATGGAGGAATTGAACAAGAAGCGCGGCTCCGCAGATCTCGTTCTCAAGATTGGCATTCATGAGGGGCCTTGCCTTGCGGTCATGCTCAACGAGCGGCAGGATTATTTCGGTCGGACCGTCAACATTGCCGCGCGTGTGCAGAGCGTGTCGATGGCCCAGGAAATCCACATCACCGGTCCCGTGCTGGACGCGCCGGCGGTCGCCAGGATCCTCGAGCAGTGGTCGATCAAGCCGATCCAGAAACAGGCCGCGCTCCGCGGCATCGCCGACAAGATGGTGGTGTACGAGCTGCCGTGAGTTCCTTTGAGTCGTTCCGTGGCGCTTTGCGCGCCCCGGAACGAGTGCAAGTAGATTGCCGAAACGTAATGCGGGTCGGGGCATAAGCGCGCATTGCGCGGTGCGAATTTCCCGCTCATATAAGGGGGTAGAGGCCGCCGTTGCGGCGCCACCCATTGCGGCAGGATTTGATGCTGGACGGACTGCGCCAATTCATTGCCGACATCGTCGCCCCCCAGGCGCAGGACCGCGCGTTCGGCGACAGCGATTATCGCCTGGCGGCCACCGCGCTGCTGATCCATGTGATCTCGCTGGATGGCGAGCCGACGGAAGCCGAACGGCGCAAGCTGCACGGCCTGATCGAGAGCCATTTCTCGCTGGACCGCGGCACTGCGGATCGCCTGATCGCGTCGGCGACCCAGGTCGAGGGCGAGGCGGTCGATCTCTATCACTTCACCAGCATCATCATGCGCTCGCTCGATGAAGAGGGCCGCAAGCGTATCGTCGAGATGATGTGGGAGCTCGTCTATGCCGACAACCAGGTGACCGAGTTCGAGGACAACGTCGTCTGGCGTGCGTCGGATCTGCTCGGCGTGTCGCAGCGTGACCGGATCGACCTCAAGCACCTCATCGCGAGCCGCCGCACCGGTCAGGTCAAGGACGGCGTCGCCAGTACTTGAGCGCGTCGGCGGGACGAGGTCAGTGGCGACCACATGACGAAACTTTAATGTATCGGCTGATGACGGCCTAGCCGAACACCCCTTCAAATCAGCGGTTTTTCTGCCTCCTGCATCCCGGCTGCTCGTCGCGAGGCTGACGGGCGGCTTGCATCGTGCACGCGGCCTATGCTCTCGTCCCTGAGTTGCGTCCTAATTTCGCTTGCATTGAAGAGACGTCGATCGTGACTGAGCGTGTGACGCTGATTACCGGTGCCTCGGCGGGCATAGGCATGGAGCTGGCGCGCGTGTTTGCCGCGAACGGCCACCGCCTGGCATTGACGGCGCGGCGTGCCGAGCGGCTCGATGCATTGGCCGGCGAGATCGCAGCCAAGGGCGGCAAGACGCCGATCGTGATCGCCTGCGATCTGGAAGAAGCTGGCGCGGGCGAGAAGATCGCGGCGGCACTGGCCGGTGCCGACGTCGAGCTCGACCATCTCGTCAACAATGCCGGCTTCGGGGTGTTCGGCGATGCGATCGAGTGTGATCGCGCTGCGCAGCTCGGCATCATCGACGTCAACATCCGCGCGTTGACTGATCTGTCGCTGCGCTTCGCGGATCAGCTCGTCAAGAACAAGGGCGGCATTCTCAACGTCGGCTCGGTCGCGGGCTTCCTCCCCGGCCCGGGCATGGCCGTCTATTACGCCTCCAAGGCCTACGTCATCTCCTTCACCGAGGCGCTGCGCGGCGAGCTCGGGGCCCGCGGCGTCCGCGTCACCGTACTTTGCCCGGGTCCCGTGGCGACCGAATTTCAGGCCCGCGCAGGCTTTACCCCGGGATTCGATTCCGCCGTTCTCGACGTCCCGGCCGCTGATGTTGCGCTTGCAGCTTATCACGGGCTGATGGCCAATAAACGGGCGGTGTTGCCTGGTCTTGGCATCAAGATCGTGCCGTTCCTGCTGCGCTTCTTTCCGCGCGGCTTCATCTTGGCCGCCGTCGGCGGGTTTCAGAGGCGCCGGCGCTAGAGCATGATCCGGAAAAGTGCGGAGCGGTTTTCCGAAAAGATCATGCTCAAACAACAACCCAAAGCGCGATGACGATTCATCCTTATCTCATCGTGCTTTGGCGCGCCGATTTTGGCCCGGCGTTTGCTTCGTCTCCTTCAGCTCAGTGTGTGCGCAAACTCACACGAAATTAACGATCGCTTAGTTATGCTCGCGGTCTAAACCGATAGCTTTCGAAAAGGGCAATGGTGTTCCGGACGGACAGGTTTGGTGGCGAAGAGGTGGTCCCCTTCAGGAGAAGGGCGCCAGACGCCGCCGCCGACCGTAGGCCGCCGCTGCCCGTTCTGATCGTCCTGCATCAGGAATCCTCGACACCCGGCCGGGTCGGCAACGCCTTGCGCGCGCTCGGCCATCGTCTCGACATCCGCCGGCCGCGCTTCGGCGATTCCTTGCCCCGGACACTCGAGCATCACGCCGGAGCCGTGTTTTTTGGCGGCCCGATGAGCGCCAATGATTGCGACGACTATATCCGCCGCGAGATCGACTGGATCGAAATTCCGCTGCGTGAGCAGCGGCCGTTTCTCGGCATCTGCCTGGGTGCGCAGATGCTCGCGATGCAGCTCGGCGCCCGCGTCGCGCCGCATCCCGACGCGCTCACCCAGATCGGTTACTATCCGATCCGTCCGACGGCGGCGGGTCACGCGCTGTGCCCGGACTGGCCGGGAAAGGTCTATCACTGGCACCGCGAGGGTTTTGAGCTGCCCAGCGGCGCGGAGCTGCTCGCGGAGGGTGACGATTTTCCGGTGCAGGCGTTCCGTGCCGGTAATGCGTTCGGCTTCCAGTTTCATCCCGACGTGACCTACGCGATGATGCATCGCTGGACCACGCGTGGCTATGACGGCCTGAGTGCGCCCGGCGCATGCGCCCGCCACCATCATTTCGCGGATCGCGCGGTCTACGACGTTGCCGAGCGCGCCTGGCTGAAGAACTTCGTCGATATCTGGCTGGCGCGCAGGCCGGTCATGGCGCAGGCAGCCGAGTGATCCTGGCGGCGCGTTCCGCCTTCCTCTTGCATGTTTCCCGGATGTGTTAGGCTCGCACTCAACGCGCGTGCCGAAGCCGCGCGACCAAGCAAGAAAAAGGAGAGAACGCGCCGTGAGCTACGAGCATATTCTCTACGAGGTCAGCGACAAGATCGCGACCATCACGCTCAACCGTCCCGATCGCATGAATGCGTGGACCCCGATCATGGAGCGCGACGTCCGCCACGCCATGGAAACTGCCGAGGCCGACGATGATGTTCGCGTCATCGTGCTGACCGGCGCGGGCCGTGCCTTCTGTGCTGGCGCGGACATGGATGCGCTGAAAGGGCTCGATCCCAACGATGTCAGGCGTGCTTCGAACCTGCCGCCCTTCGACATGAACCGCCGGCCTGACTGGCAGACGCGCTACGGCTATTATCCGTCGATCAAGAAGCCGGTCATCGCCATGCTCAACGGCGCGACCGCCGGCATCGGCCTCGTGCATGCACTCTATTGCGACCTGCGCTTTGCGGCGGACAACACGGTGTTCACCACGGCC
>NZ_JBANBJ010000128.1:0-12960 GCF_059803515.1 Bradyrhizobium sp. UFLA05-125
TTGACCATGGGGTCATAGAGGCAGGCCTTGATCACCGCGACCTTGGCGTTGTCGGGCACCAGCAGTTGCGTCGCGCCGCCAAAAAAGCTGTAGGCCGCGTTGTGTCCTGCGATCCAGTCGCCGAGCTGCTCGGTCCACGTCGCCAGCGCGAACGACAAGCTGGATGCGCCCATGACCGCGACGAAGATGTGCGCGTCACGCACCTCGCCAGTCTTACGGTTAACAACCGGCACCGTGTCGCCGGCATAGTCGACAAACAATTTCTCGCCCCCGCCGTGGTGCTGGCGCATCACCAGCGGCAGCCGGCCCTCCCAGTTGCGGAACAAGTCACAGAAACGGCTATACCGGTACCCGTCCGGATGCTCTGCAATGTACTCTTCCCACAGCACCTGCAAGGTCACATGCTTGCGCTTGAGCTCGCGGGCAATCACGGACCAGTCAGGTTCGGCCACCTTGCGGCGACCAGGCTTCACGCCAGGCACCCCGTACAGGAGTTGCTCCAGCTCGGCATCGCTTATCGCTTCCGGGACTGGCCATGCCAGACCCGCGCCCGCAAACCGCTTCAGCGTGTCACGTACCGTCGTCGGTCCGACGCCGACACGCTCGCCAACCACGCGCGTCGAGAGCCCAGCCTCAAGGCTCAACCTGACAATCTCGCGCACCTGGCGCATGATAACCCTCCTCGTCGGCATCCAATTCTCCCAGCTGTTTCCAGCTGGAGAAATGGCTCAACGATCAGGCCTCACATCATGCGAAACTGCGCGCGATCACGTCGGAATCCTGCGCGGATAATGCTCGGAATGCGGCGCGCGATCATTTCGGAACCCCGCGCGCCATCAAATCGGCACGGTGCGCGCGATGACCTCGGAATCGGCACACAAGAACATCGTCATGACGCTTTTGGTGCGCGACGGCTCTGCCCGTAGCTTCCATATCGACTCTACGACGCTCAATGAGATCACCAAAATCGTTTGCGAAAATGTCAATCGTTAGAGCGTCCTTGATACGGACGAAGGCCGTTGGTACGGCCAGCTTGGCGCTCATTTCATCGGCCATGACGCCGTGAACCATAGCCGAGAGGAATACGTGCGCTACAGCGCGGGTGACATGATCACCACCAACACGGTTGAGGGCGACTACAGTATCTTCAAGCTGCCCGCGATTGCGAGCGCATGATCGATCCTCACAGTGGCCTCCATGGCCTTGCCAGCAACTGCTAATGCATTACGCCGAGAACCCGCCAATCAAACCCATTTCCGCCTCGGCTTTTTAACATTTTCAAAGCCTTAGCGCTAACTGACGCCGATTTATGAAGCGCTGGGGGGAGCTGCTTCACCTAGATCTCGAGCCATTCATCCCCTCCCTCTCCCAGTATAGTCACAAACCGCTCAAACTCGGCCCCGTCAAGATCCGTAAGCGAATGTCCGCCGGCTTCGGCGCCTTGTTGCGTCGCCTTCAGCAATCGCGCCGCCTCGGTGCGGCTCAATATGCCGTTCCAGAACCGGGCCATGATATGCTCCGCTTCTGCCACCGGCAGAAATTGGTGCTTGAGCATAGCTTCCATCTTGGTTAAAGCGCGAGACAGCACAGCTGGTGACGGCCGGAACCATTGGCTCCGCGCGCTCGGACTTACGAGGAGATGCGAGATTACTTCGGCGCTAATCACATTTCCCCATGCCTGTAATTCCAATGTCTGAAGAGGCCCGGTAAGTGCCGCCGAGGGGGATGTGAGATTCAGCTCATCAAGCAGTTTCGTCGTCTCTTCGAGCTGACTGGACAGATATTTGAGTTCCTCGTCTCCGATCGGATTTGCCGCCTGTGTCGAGCTTCCGAACAAACAGTCGCGGTAGGCCAAAACCAATACCAACCCGGTAAACTCACACAGCGCGCGCGCCAACCCGAATCGATCTCTTTGCTGGCGAGCATAGGCCTTTCCCCTTTCCAGCAGCGCTATTGCATCTCGAATCGCGTCGATCGACGGCACGGCATATCGTGTAGCGGATGCTACTAGATAACCAATTTCGTGTTGCTCTGCCTCAACCGACTCTCCGTTCAACACAACGCGCTGTTTTGCTAGGAGAGCGAGTGCCCGTTCGCCATAGTGCAGTGCCGTATGCCACCGCGAACAGCGATGTGCAATGCAGGCAGCAAAGAAGAGCGCTTGATAGTCGAGCCCTTCTTGCAGACTCTTCTCTATGTCACGCTCCAGTTGATCGTCTTCGCCCTTGGCCAACTTCTTGAGTACATCTTCAAGCGACGCACTACCTATGATCCGCGGAAACGTGGCACGAATGGCAAGCACCCCACGGGGAGGGACAACCTCCATTGTTTTATCGACGCCCATCAGGCGCGCTATGCTGACTCGGGTGTTGACCGTTAAGTGTGCAGCCTCAAGCTCAGTCAGAATTTTTTGCTGGCTCTCGAGTATGGCCGTGCGGAGGTCAACATCCTCGCGAAGGAGGCAAACGAGGGGTTCGAACTCGGCTCGGGCACGGCGTCGCATCAGCTCTGCATTCAGCACGATGCTATCGCGGAAACTTTCCTCCCAGTCCGCTTTGATCCGATCAAATAGTGGGGCGCTGCCGGACTCGAGTTTGAACGGATTGCGACCATATAAGCGCTTCAAGGCCATCTCCATCGCTTCATCATCGGCAGCAACTCGGGCCAAGATGCGGTGGATCGAGAGGCTCTGTGGATAGCGGCGCGGATCGACGGAGCGCAATGGAGCCAGCAGGGTATCAAGCGCATTGCGCGTACGCTCGAATATATCCGATCTTTCGATTCCGTTGGGCATGTCCACGAGATTGAGCATCGGCACGTATTGCAGTGGATGGCGAAGCACAAAACGCATCTGCGTTCGGTCGCCGGCGTCATGCCAGAACCACTTAGCGTAAGCATCGAACAACGCGCGATCGGCCGTCACCAACACGTAGCGCGTCGGCTGCCGCGCTTCGCGAGCAGCTTCATCAAGGTGCATCGTCTGGATTAGCGCCTCAGCGTCTCGGCGCGCTCGCTTTCGTTCCAAAGACTTCGGCGTCGGCGGTAACCGATGACCCCGTTCGCGCATGTACCAGTTAGCACGAGCCTCCCGCTCCGACAAAATCATGCTGGTCCATTGTTCGAGTTCCGCGCCACTGGATTGCCTGACGTCCAAAATGTCTTTCGTCGCTTCGGAATGGACTGCCAGCGGCCGAATCAGATCTTCGCGATAAAGTCTCAGAAACTGATTCGCCTCCTGATATCCGCTTTCTAATAGGTCAGTCGCCAACTCGGGCACGAGCCGGCGCAGCTGCTTGACAGCAGCGTCTCGCGGAATTTCGGCACGACGAACCTGCTGTATCAAAGTTTCGAGACCCTTCCGCGCCGAATCCGGAAGCTCAGACAGCCGGGCGAGGGACGGGCTCGACTCTGGCCGCATCGCGCCGAGAATTTCGCCAAGCTCTTCGGCGTGGCTCGCGGCAATAAGCGCCGGATAGCCATCCTGACCGTTGAGGCCGCGCGAAAACAAAAACTCCGCCGTGACTAGCGCCGTAGCGACTGCGTGCCTTCCGGGCGCGCCAGAATCAAATGCGTCGACGTGGTGTGCTTCGAGCACCGGATTCATGAAAAACACGACAATGTTCGCATCCATCAAGTAGAGGATCCGTCCGCCATTACGCGCAAATTCGTAGTCGTCAGCATTCCATTGCAAGCAAAGTCGCAATTGAACGATTTCTTGGAAATATTGATGTTGCGCTTGCGCGTTTGCCGTGGCTGGCGTGACCCGCTCTATCGTGTTGGTCGACATTAGGCGCTGCCTAGCTGTGTCCACCGAGCAGCGTAGCAACAGTGCTGCTCAGGGTTTGCATCTCAATTCTTGACCCGATCTCGGGAGCTCTTAACTCAAGCTTGTGAGCTGCGCGGTCCGCGGCGCTGTAGCTATCCAGCACTATCTGACAATAATGCAGAGCCTCAGTGCGCACCCTGCCAGGGTGCCATGCGGGCGCCCATGGAACGTTGGTCCATCGCGGATGCAGCGCGCTACGCACCGCTTCGCTATTGAGCCGGCTCAACACGGAATGCATGTTCACGCGCCCTGCGCGCCCTAAGCCGTAGAGTACCGCAGGCGCGAGATCATTCTGCCAATCCGAAGACATCAGCAGGAACGACAGCCAATCACGCACCCACTTGTTGCTGGCAGTCGAGCGCTTCGCCATTCCCAGAACGATGGCTTGGCCCTGCTCCGGGTGTTGATGAAGACCCTGCCGATCGAGCATAAGGGTCAACTCTTCGGGAAGTTTGTCCGGCGACAGCAGACCGGCGACGCTGTCGCAACGGTTGACGGCGCTAGCATCTACAATCGCATCGTCGGACAGGCCTTCGTCCCACCAAACCGGTGCGGCGACCGCCGCGGCGGTCAACGCGGCGGCCTTCTTCTCCGAGCGCACCAATGCCCGAGCGCGTAACGTCGATGCTGCGAACGCGTCGGTCACTCCGCGCTGCGACATCGCTTCAAGGCGTGTGACCAACCACTTCGCCAGCGGTGCCAGTGGCGCGGTAGCCGGCACGTCGCCAGAGCCTACTTCACGCTCTAGTTCGGCAATGTGTTTCAGATGTTGGAATGGTGGCATGAGCCCGGCGCCATGCAGGTCGGCGAAATCCTCCCAGGCGATTCTGATCCATGAGCGGGCCACGGACTTCGCCTGATTTGCATCCGGCTCGCTGCCGTGCTGGAGCGCTTTGCGCCAAGCTTCGACATATCGCTCCGCACGGTCGACATTGTAGAGATAACCGCTGGCACGAAGATCGCGTTCGGCAAGCTTAGCCGTATCGGGAAACAACTGATCGAGCCGCGCTCGAATCTCGGGGAGCGCCTCTTCTTTGATCCGGTAAATGATTTGTGGTCGGCCCGGACCGGCCGAAGCTGACAGCGATCCCTCTTGTTCTACGCACCAAGGATTGCGTCGGATCCATGACGCAACCGAATTTGGCTTCGCTGAAGCTGCCCTCGCGAGTTCTGGTTGTGTGAATCGCCCAAGCGATAAGGCCTTACCCAGTAAACGAAATTCAGCTCCGGCCATACTTGCCATCCGTTTTCGTCGTGACAGAATGGCACAATATTCGTGCAAATGCACTAAAAATCTATTACCGATCCGATAAGTTTCCTGAGTACCATTAGATCGCCGCGGTTTGCGGCCTCACGAACGGCATGTAGCCAATCGCTGCGTCTGCGGACGACGGCGGCTCCGCTGGCCGATGCCCGGTCGAGCATCGTCATGAAGTTGATCCGCTCGTCGGCGTCGAGGGGTAACAAATTGACGCAAAGCGCAATTCTGATCGCTTCGTCAGCCAGTTTCTGATTTTCGCGTTTTGCAAGCCGCTTGAAGAGGCGCATGCCGCTATCACGGGCATCGGCAGCATCCTGTTGGGCCTTCGCACGCCTCTTGGACGAACTTCGGTGCTCAGGATCAAGATCCGCGCGCTGATGCTGCGCCTTCTCGGCTTCATTGGTAAACCGCTCCGCATAGGGTCGATCGGGGTCAGGGAGTACGTTTTCGCGCTCCAGTGCACGCGTTAGAATTCGCACGGCTGCAGCGTCGACGAAGCCCTCACCGAATGCGCACCGTTCATTTGTAGGCACTCGCTTCGTCGGGGCCGTCCACGCCTCTGGTGCGTGAACGCAAATTTCGTGGAAAATGTAATAGGGCAGTCTCAGATAATGGCTCTCGTTGAAATCCTCGACAGGGAGTGTGAGTTCGACGATCGCGATTCTCTGTCCGGGTTGATCTTCCTCAGGGAATAACGTTCGCGCACCGAACCCGGCATCGGTCGTGATCCGGGTGTGCAATTTTACTTTGAGGAACTCATTTTGATTGGCGCGTAGGACGTCCGCATAAGCCTCCTGTGCAGTCTTGACACCAAACTTAAATAGCTCGGTGAAAGTTTCCCAGCACAGGGCGCCGAATTGCAAGTTCAAGTTATCGCCGGTCCTGCCATTACACATCGCAGCCGCGAGAACTTCGGGGGGCTTCTGACCAACACGACGGGCTACGCACTTTTCGCAGTGTATGGCGCACAAATCATTTTCAAATTCATTCAAAAACTTGTCGATAGAACCATCGACCGAATGCCGACGAGCTTCGTTTAGGACTTCTTTGACAAATGCATGTAAGGGCTGCGCTGGCTTATCCAGGTAATCCTCGTTGTCTGCCGTCGCCTCGGCAAACTTTACCGTACCCTTTAGCGGCTGGCGTTGGTTGCCAGATTGCAGTGTCGATCGAGCACCTAAGTTTCGGGCAATCAACAGGCGCGCAACGATTTGCTTTCGACCGCGAAGGTCAGGATGCTTGTCATGACAAACGTGGGCTTCGAACTCAACCGGACTCATCCTTTTTCGGCTCCAGGTCGGCACCAAATCGCCTTTCGAGCCGGGGCCAAATGGCCCGCTGCCATAACGCGTCCAGCCCGCTATTGGCGACGTGAGCCAGAACGCCCCCGAGGACGGAAATCATAATGGTTTCAGCAACCAAAATCTGGGCTTCCGGTCGCGTCGCGCGGAAGGGCGTGCGCTTCTCCCCTTTGATGACCTCCGGCGCGACACCCGCTTCCCTCGCCAATTGGTCGACATTGGGATCGCCTCGCAATTCGTCCCAGATCACCTGAAGTTCCCTCTGAACGTCCTCATCATTGACGCCCGGCTTGGCGGAAAATTCACCGATTTCCCTAGGCTCGCTTGCAATCATTCCGTCCTCCCTCCCGTCCTTATAGGCATTATTCATTCGTTCTGGAGGAGCAAACTCGCAATATACAACTTGCTGTTAAACCTATCAATCCGATGTCTACGTCACGATTATGAGAAGGCAGGCGATTTCTTGCGTTCGTTTGCTGCAACACTGCGCAGCGGCGAAGTAGCGTATACTTGCGATTGTAGGGCGATACCGGTAATCGGACCGTTTTGCCGAGCCCATTTTGAGATGCGCCGCGGACAACTGCCCAGGCCCCGGGCAGCCGATTTTGGGTTCCCCCGGAAGGAGAGCCGGCGAGTGACTGAACGGGGGGCGATTCAAAGGCACCCACTCTTTTTTTCTCCGTTGCGTCACGAGAACGCGTTGTGTAGCCCATAGCTCGATCATTCACCCAGCTCCGAGTGCATAGCTTGGAACCACGCGCCCCCGATCGGGATCCGATAAGTTGCAGAAATCTCAGCATCGATCGATCCTCCTTGCACGGGCAATCACGAAAACCCGGTGGGCTGAGACACTGGTCGGAGCATCGGACCATGCCGGACCGGTACACGCCTGGTAATGAACGACCCAAGCGGACAAGGTCGGTAATCTAAGCCCGCGAGAGCCGGAGAAGCTTTAGACCGTCAAGGTGGCACTGTCGTCGGATCGGCTGGCCAGACACTGCGTAGACAAGCAGAGGCGTAAGGGGGCGAACCGCACTACCCGTCCCGGCCACGACCATGGCTCCCCTGATCCGACGTTGACAGGATTGCCGCGGATGTGAGAGTTCGGGTGTTGTCTCCGTTGCCGCCAACAAGTTTTGCGATTCCGAAGAAGCCCAAGTCGGCCACGTCCTGAGAGGTTCTAGCCAACGAGACGAGATCCGCCGACGCGCGGGCGTTTGACGATAGCGTGGCCCGCTTTGCTGGATTTCGCGAGCAGCCGGCCAGTTTTTTGCTTCGACACGGCCAGAACGATCGAAGGTCCGATCACGACGGCAGCCTCGGGACATGTTTCGGACTATTGCGGCCGGAAACACCCAGTCTCCTCGATCGAGACGGGAAGTCCCTCGATCTCCCGAGGCAGCCTCGCCTTCTCGATACCGGGGTCCGCCATGATCACAAGCTTGTGGTTACCCGCGTCATCTGCCCGCACACCAACGCCATGAACGCCAGGCGTCTTGAGCAGCGCAAGACTATGCCGATCCTTGATGGCGAGAGCTTCGTCCTTCGTGAACTTGGTCATCCCCTGCTTTTAGCACCGAACGCTAGGTTACCAAAGTCACGTTGAGCGACCGCAGAACATCCTCGATGTGGTTGGCCAAAGTGTGAGAGGGGGAACCGGCGAACAGAAGGCCGATCGCCATCTGGCTATCGCGCTCTAGGATCAGCGAGCCGGAATCGCCGGGTTGACTGAACACCGAGCTGTTCAAGCCGACGATAACGATCTGGTTCTTGAAAACGACGGTTCCCTGATCGTAGTCGACGCTCGTGTCGGTGTTTACCATGGTCACGCGTCCGGCAGTGTAAAACGAGGTCCGCCCAAATTTGTGGACCACCATATCTTGCCTAGCTGCTGTCACGCCACTGGGAGCACCTATGTAAAGAATTTCCTTCGAAACCAGATTGGGGGAAGTCACCTCCGCCATCGCGCAATCCACCAGTGCCGGCTGCGGGTCGAACGGAATGAACTTCGACAATTTGGCGATTTGCGCTTTCGTGCTGCCCGCTGGCAAATCGAGCAGACCCTGCTGATAAATTGGCGAGCCGACGGCGAGTTGTCCCTCGTTCGCCAGAACGTGGCTGTTGCTAAGCAGGTATTGGGTACCAGTCGCATCCCTGACAAGACCTCCGAACGTTCCCGCCATGATGGGGGAGCCACCGGGAAACTCAAAACCGATCGAACTGCCGGGCTGCGCCGGTCTGATCATCGTGCGGGGATTGGGAATGGAAGTCATAGGGCGGAAGGTGCCGACTTCTTCGACGTCGACATGCATGCCCTCGAACGTTTCCGGCAGCATGTGCTGCGGGGGAATCATGCCCTTGGCGTATTTGACGCGAACGAGAAGCCTGACGGACATCAGACCGGTCGGCGTTCCGCCGCTGATCATTTCGCCAATGCCGACGCCGACCACGTTCACCGCGGGATCGGGGCTGGTCACTGCCGCTTGCGCCCTGAAACTGGACGGGTTCGTGGAATGCAGCCAGCGTTTGCTCAATTCGCTTTTTGCTGCCAACAGGTCGCTCGAAACCAGGTAGGATTGCGCGGTTACAAGCGGCGAGGCGGCGGGAGGCGAAACCGGCTCCGACCGCACAGCTTGGGAATAGAGCCGCTCCGGCATTGACGGGCTCGGAATGTCGGTACCGATCAGATCCTGCAGATCGGCCTGATATTCACCAAAATAGGCGTCCCATGGCAGGCGGAAGGCGCCCTCCGGCGTCGCTTCGCCGGACAGCGCGAGCCTCGGCATCGCGCTTTCGGCGGAGACCTTCTGGCGAGCAAGGTGGTCCCAGTCGTAGACGAAAATCTGCTGGAAATACTGCGCTGCCGTCCTGCTGAACAGGATGAGGCTGGCGTCGCGATTGTACACTGTACCGTCGCCAGACCAGTTGTGGCTGCCGACAGCCACAATCTCGCCGTCGACGATAATACCCTTGTTGTGGCACGACTTCTGCAGCTTTACCCTGGACATGTCGAAGCCGTTGGTTTTCAGGGCTTCAAGCATCGGTCGCGTGTCGCCGATGTCGCGCAGGATGATGCGAACATCGACGCCGTCGTCGATCTTGCCGCGCAGCGCATCGACGAGGGCCGCAAATTTCGGCGGGTTCTTGCTCTCATCGACGTTGATCTTGATGTATTGGTTCTGGAAATAGAGCGTCGTCTTGGCTTGCGAAATCAGGTCAAGAATGTGATCGGCATAGTTGTCCGGCGTCAGCAGCGGCTGCACGATTTCGGAGCGAGCGATATCGATATCCTTGGGTGCGAAATATTTTGCCGCGACTGCCTGCGCGACGAGTTCTTCGGGCACGAACAGATCGGGCCGTACCGCCGCCTGCGGTGACACATTCAACGGCTCCGCCTGCTCTTCGTCATACTTGATGAATGCCTCATAGGTCTGGGCGAGCCTCTGGTCATTGACGATGACGTGCCATTCGCGGTTGTAGATCGTCTGCACGTTCGGCAGGCCGCGGTCGGGACCCAATGGATCGATGTCCGGCTGGTTCGACGACTGCCAGTTGCCACTCGACAGCCAGAATGCGGTTCCGTCTCGTACCGCAACCTTGATGTGATAGGCGGTCGGGAAAATTCCGTGGTCGACCTTGCCTCTGCGCGTCACGGCAGCCCAGACGAAACTGAACTTCGACCGCAGTTTCTGCTTGAGGTCCTTGCGAACGGTGTCCTCGGTAAAGTCGCCGGACTTTGGGTTGTTGGGCTCGTCGCCGTTGGTGAGTGACTGACCGGGATCAAGGATCAGCGAGAACGAAGAATCATTCTGCTCGGAGGTCGCCTCGATCGTTCGCATGATGTGCGGCGCGGTGAAATCGTACATAGCCACCGTCAACCGTGTCTTCGTTTGCTGCAAAAACGCCGACAGGGTCGGCCAGCCGGCATCCGGGCTGGCGTGGCATTTGATCGTGAACGGCCCATTGACGGGCTCGAGCTCGACGTTGTCTGGCGGCACATATTTGCTTTCGCGCACCAATTGCGCCGAGACGTCCGTCAGGGCGAAGGCCTGCTCCGGCTGGCTGGCGCCGGGCACGGCAAAGCCCTCCGGATTGACAGGGTCGACCTGGATCGCGCGGCCCTGGCGCATCGCCTGCGAGACGAGTTGCTGGACCGGTGTCGCAATCGCGACGTCAACATTCACATTCTCGATCCGGTCGGGAATCCGTACGGCGGGCGGCACGGCGGCGGGCTGGAGCTTCTGATCGACGATGGCGACGATACAGGGCTCGTCGGTGATCCAACCGTCCTTGAAACGATATCCCGTGCGCACGCCGAGGACGCCTGGAATTGCGAGCAGCAACTGGCGATTGCGCTCAAGGACGTCATTGATGACCTGAAATCGCCCGCGGTCCTCCGGCTTGACCGGCGTGGTGCCAAGCCTGGGCAGCGCCTTCGCGCTCAGAAGGTATCCGCCCGATTGATAGCCCCTCAAACGGACATTGGTGCCGATCAGCGACTTGAACTGGGCCTGCGTATTTTTTCTTACCTCATCCAGGTCCGATTCGTTTGCTGGTAGAGTATTTGAGATGAGGACTTCAACCGAAAGTCCACCGATTGATAAAATGGTCCGTTTGCCGGCTGATGCGAGCAATCCGAATATAACTGTAAGTTTGCCGCCAGCTACTTCAGCCTGCGCTTGCTGCGCGGCAGGACGCTTTGTCCTTCTGGAGCGAGCACGTTTGGTCATATGAAATCTCCTTCAAAATGTAGCGTTCAAGCAACAAAACTAGACGCTGCGATTGTTTCAACCCAAAGCCCCACATACCTTCGTTTGAATCCTTTAACGGCGCTACTTGAACTCTACTTTTGCAATCCTCTCCGCGGTTCGGAGCGCGAGCGCGGAGAGAGTGATCGTTGGGTTGGCGGTGCCGACGGTCGGGAAGGTGCCGCTTCCAACCAGATAAAGGTTCGCGTGATCATGTGAGCGCTGGAACGAGTCGACGACCGAGGTCTTGGGATCGTTGCCCATCCGGTAGGTACCCATGACGTGACCCGCGCCACCATAGGTAAGGCGCACAGTGTTGCCCTCGATCACTTGGTCGAAGCCTGCGGGATCGTCGGGCAGAGTCTTGGTGAAGTCCTCAGCACCCAGTTTCCTGAAGATCACGTTCTTGAGCAGGAACGCAGCGGCGATACCCCGCTTGGTATAGTCTGAAAGATCGTATGTGATCTTAGGACGCGGCAAATCGAGAGCGTCGGTGGCCGACGACAATGTCACCTGATTATTGGGATCAGGACTTTGCTCGACCGCGAATGCGATCCGGAACTGCCGTGAGATCAGGTTGCCGAGGGTATCGCGCAGCTGGTCGCCCACGAGCGCGCTGTTGCTCGCCATGTGGGTGGAGTCCCTTTTGTTTAGGCCGCCGACGTTGACCCCGTTGATGAAATCGAGGGTGGTCACGTGAGGGTCGCCACCCGAACCGCCGACGGTCGCGGTCCAGGCTTCGTTGCCCAGACTGATCCGGAAGGCTGCACGCTTATTGCGAAACGGACCGTCGCAGAGATCGCCGATGGCAGAGGTCACGAGCGGGCCGCGATAGGGGAATACCTGGACCGGCAACAGCCCCCAGGAGAGAAATTGGGGGTGGTCCATCAAATTCCGCCCGACCATATCGCTGCTGTTGGCTACGCCGTTGGGAAATCGGGTCTCATTCTTTGACATCAACAGGAGCCGCGGCGTCTCGATGCCGTTCGCGGCGACGACATATATCCTGGCCTTGATGCAGCCGCTTCCCGTCTTCGGACCAGCCTCGTCCTTGTAGGTGATGAAGTTGATTCCGCTCACGAGATTATTCGCGTCGACCAAGATCTCGCTTGCGACCGTATGATCCATCAGCCTCACGCCGTTGTTGGTCGCCTCATTCAGGGTAATCGTCGGATCATACTTGGCCTGGATCGGGCAAATCGGAATGCAACTGGTGTTGCCGGCGCAGGCGCGACGATTCCGATAGGGTTGAGAATTTCGCGCCGCAGGCTGGCTCCGCGCAGTGAGCGACGTCAGCGGCGCCGCCGTTCCGAGAAATTCAAGAGACCGGGTGTCCTCGTCGGTCAGATGCGCAAGCGTCTGGTTCACGTGCTGATCGAAAAGTGACGGTGGGATCCTCGGCATTGGAAAGGCGTAGCCGGGAGAATACGTCACGCCGGCATAACTGTGGTCCGCCACGTCGCCGGAAACGCCGAGCTCGGCTTCCGCCTTCTCGTACCATGGCATCAACGTTTCATAGCTGATTGGCCAATCCGGCAGATTTTTGTCGTACATGCTCATGCGGAAATCGTTCGGCACGAGCCTCGGCGTGAGGCCCATCCAGTGCGACGTGCCGCCGGCAAGGCGCTCGTAGGTGCTCTTGAACGGAAGCTTGCTGTCCTTCTGATCGAGGTAGGCTTGACCGGGATCCTTCCAGTTGGAAGGAGACAATGTACGCGACGTCGGCCTGCCGGCAGCGAGTTTTGCTGGGTTAATCAGCGTGGCCTTCGAACTCGCAGGATCAATCGGCTTGCCCGTCGCTGGATCAATCGGCTGGTTCGAATC
>NZ_JBANBJ010000129.1:0-11666 GCF_059803515.1 Bradyrhizobium sp. UFLA05-125
TTGAAGCGCATGGGGGACGAGTGTGGGCCATCGCCGCCCAACCTCAGGGCGCGACTTTCCAATTCACGCTGCCTGCACAGTCAAATCAGGGAGCGTGATTCCTGCACAAGATCCTGAAGACCTATTGCGCGGAGGCAATCGATCCGCGCCCGAAGGTCGTCGACGTCTCGATCATGCCGGACCTGATGTTAAGCAATACCAATGCGCCGCCGATCATGGTCGCGGAGAGCGTTGGACTCGATTTTGGAGGACGCACGGTAACCTACGCGCTGACGCGCCTGCAAACTCTGCTGTATGATGCGCGAAAGCGGAGAATCCAGTACGTGCGAGGCCTCTCCGTTCTAATGAGCGCCGGCGGTTACTCGATGCCCCGCCTTCGGGGCATGATGGCTAACCACGATACCCCCGCACCCGCTGCACCATCTGCTCGACATGGGCGATTGGCGTCTCCGGCTGGATGCCGTGGCCGAGATTGAAGATCAGCCGGCCCTTGCCGTAATTCTCAAGAAGATCGTCGATCGCGCGATCGAGCGCGTCGCCACCGGCAATCAGCGCGAGCGGATCGAGATTGCCCTGCACTGCGGCGCGGCTCTGAACGCGTTCGCGGATCATCGCCGGCTCTGCGGTCCAGTCGATGCTGACGGCGTTGACACCGGTTGCTTCCACGTAGGAGGGGAGCATGCCGGCTGCGCCACGCGGAAAACCGATGATCTTGGCGTCCGGCACCTGTTTGCGCACGCCTTCGACGATACGGCGGGCTGGCTCGATTGACCAGCGCTCGAACTCGCGCGCCGGTAACACGCCGGCCCAGGTGTCGAACAGCTGCACGCAGTCGGCGCCGGCTTTCAACTGGCCCACCAAATAGTGGATCGAATTCTCCACCAGCGCGTCGATGATGGCGGCGAACGATTGCGGGTGCCGATAGGCCATCATCCGCGCTGGCGCCTGATCGGGCGTGCCTTGACCCGCCACCATATAGGTCGCGACCGTCCATGGCGCGCCGCAGAAGCCGATCAGCGCGATCCTGTCATCGAGTTCGCGCCGCACGCGACACAGCGCTTCATAGACCGGCTCGAGCTTCGCGAAGTTCGCATGCGCAGCTAACGTCTTCACTTTTTCCGGCGTGTCCAGCGGATCGAGCCGTGGCCCTTCGCCGGCCTCGAACCGCACCGAGCGGCCGAGCGCGTAGGGAATGACGAGAATGTCGGAGAAGATGATGGCAGCGTCGAAGTTGAAGCGGCGGATCGGCTGCAGCGTGACTTCGGCGGCATGTTCCGGCGTGAAGCAGAGGTCGAGGAAGCTGCCGGCTTTGGCCCGCAATTCGCGATATTCGGGCAGATAGCGGCCGGCCTGCCGCATCATCCAGATTGGCGGGACCGCCTGGCGCTTCCCGGCAAGCACTTCAACGAGCGGCTTAGACGAATTTTGAGATTCTTGGGACAAGAAACGTTCCTGCTGGACTGCCGACATTTTGACGCCTCTGATACACGGCGCGCCGCGTCCGGCCAAGGCAGATCTGGAAGCGCCGAGGCGCGCGTCGCGTTGCTTTAGCGCAATGGAGGGAGCATGTGGCTGAGAAATTCCGCGCACAGCCTGCTCGACATGCCGCCTCAAGATAACCATGCGGCGCGCCGCGCAGGCAATCTCCCCAATGGGCCAGTAGTGCGCAAGAATTCGTCGATCATGGAATCGTAAAGCCTTTCAGGACAACTTCGTGCCGCTTCTCGGTCGCAGCGTACGCCGCCGACCTTGTCCTGCAGCTGCCTGCTTGCGGGCCGGTTCTTGCTTTCCACTTCGCATTCACTAGATCGCACCGAGCACCCGGTTGACGCCATTGCGCGCGGGTAAGAAGTAACCGTAGCTCGACCAGACGTCGGTTCTAATTTCATGTGGGTCCACATAGAAAGAATGGCCGCCTGCGTTGCCACAAGCGGCCCAAGTCTGGGGAGGAAACGCCCAAGGTGGGCAGCGATAGCCGGGAGCGCTACCGCACAGCCTAATGATTAGACAATCGCGATTGGCGACTCAATTGAACGTCGGTACAGGTCTGGCATCCAAACGGGTAACGGACCCATACGAAGGTCGAGGCGCTCGCCCCCTTAAAGCCAGCCACACTCGGCAAGACGCAAGTCGTCGCTGGTAGCGCATTACGTCGAGCATCGAGCGCGGCATTACTGTCAAGCGGCGTTCAAATTTTGCATGCCGAATGATGTCGACAGCACCAGCCACGATGACTGCCTTATCATCTGCCTCAACATGCGATGGAGATCTCGAACCTCGGGGCGCCTAACGGGCATCGAAACGATAACTGTCGGTAATTGGCGAAATCGTCGCCGGTGTGATGCAATACTCATGGGCTTGCAGACGGGCCCACCAATGGCACCTTCGTCACGAGCCGCATTCGGAAGCGAGCGAATTCACGGCCTGCAAGTTGGCTTCGAGGAGATCGGAAATTTGAGGCTGAGCTTCACCGCCTACAGCAATCCTGGTAATTTCTTGCGTATTACCGCAAAGCTGCTGCCTTGGCTTTGGGGGTCGGCAGGCTTTGCCTTCGCACTCGGTCTATTTGGAACATTCGCCGCGCCACCCGACTACCAACAAGGCGAGACGGCGCGCATTATGTACATCCACATTCCCGCCGCGTGGACAGCGATGCTTGCCTACACGTTCATGGCGGTGTCTGCGCTCGGATCCTTAGTTTGGCGTCATCCTCTTGCTGATGCAGCACAAAAGGCGGCTGCGCCACTTGGAGCAGCTTTCACCTTCATCTGCCTCATCACAGGCTCCCTCTGGGGTAAGCCGATGTGGGGCACGTATTGGGTCTGGGACGCCCGGCTCACCTCCGTGTTGGTTCTGTTTCTCATCTATCTCGGTCTGATCGCGCTCTGGCAGACGATCGAGGACCCGAGTAGGGCTGCACGAGCAGTTTCCATCATGACATTGGTGGGGTTCATCAACATCCCGATCGTGAAATTCTCGGTTGATTGGTGGAACACTCTCCACCAGCCGGCTTCGGTATTCCGGATGGAGGGCTCGGCGATTGCCGGCTCGATGTTGTGGCCGCTAATCGTTATGGCGCTCGCATACACGCTTCTGTTCGTGACCCTCCACGTAATGGCGGTCCGTAACGAAATCATGCGACGCCGAGTCCGGCGGCTTGCGATTACGCTGGCTGCCGCGGGCGAACCCGCTGTGGCTCGAATGCTGCCTACCGAAGTGGCATCCTGAGCAGATCATCGTGCAGCATATCGGATTCATCACGGCGGCTTTTCTGGTGACGGGCACCATCCTGGCCGGGATGATCGCGGCGGTCCTCCTCGACTATCGCGTTCAGCTCCGTACCTTGCGTCGCATGCTACCTGATCACTCGGATCCGCGGGGTCGCGTATGAGCAAAATCCCAGCCTGGAGTTACCTCCCAGCAAGCGCCGCAACCCCTCGATCAGCACTCGCCCGCCTGTGGGTGATTATCCCGCTTGTGGGCTTCTTCGGAATTGCGGCATTACTGCTGGTGCGGCTCGGCGCCGGAGACCCATCGCTCGTGCGCTCGGCTCTGATCGGCAAGCCAGCACCGCAGTTTGCGTTGGAGCCACTCGATGGGCTTTCGACGTCCGGTCCACCTGGTTTATCGAGCGCCGATCTGCGGAGGGGGCACGTGACCATCGTGAACGTGTTCGCATCATGGTGTGTCGAGTGCCGGGAAGAACAAGGGGCGCTGATGGCGTTGGCGGGCGACCGGACGCTGAAGCGACAGGGGGTGAAGCTTACCGGCATCCTCTACAAGGACGATCCTAAAAACGCGATAGCCTATCTCGCCGCCAGTGGGAACCCCTTCGCACAGGTTGGCACTGACCGGTCCGGCCGAACGGGGATCGATTTCGGCGTCTATGGCGTCCCCGAGACTTATGTGATCAAGGGCGATGGCACAATCGCCTACAAGCTTGTTGGTGGTATCTCGGACGCGAGCCGACCTGCTTTGATGGCCGCAATTGCAGAGGCGGAGCGTCCATGACGACCGTCTTGCAAGCTCCCCATCCACGCGCGAGAGATGCAAAGAAAGTGTTTTCTTGCCTCGGCCGGATAGAATTCCGTCCACTTACATTAGTCAGGATTGATCGATCGGACCATGGAAGCGGGCACTCAGAAGTAGTCCGATTTTCGGCGCATGCCCAACAATATGGTGCGCTGCGCAGCGGCGAAAACGGTCGGAGGCCTTGAAACGTGCTCTGGCCTGTCTTTGCAATGATGACATCCGCGGTCGTGCTGGCTCTGGCCCGGTCGCTCTCTGTGCGGTGCGAGAGCTTTGATGCTCACGATTCCGACGTGACCTTCTATCGCGGCCTTCTGGCCGAAGCGGATGATGACGTCCGCCGTGGACTGGTTGCGCCCGATGATGCCGTGGCGACCCGTGCCGAGATCGAACGCCGGCTGCTCGCGTCACTCAACTCCCCGTCGGAGAGCCGGCCGCGCGGGTCGCGGCGCTGGCAGCCGAGACGCTCTTCTGCAGTCTTGGCGGTCGTCCTAGTGCTGCCACTCGTCGCGCTCGCGTCGTATTTCAAGGTCGGCGCTCCCAGCCAGCCTGACATGCCGATCGCATCGAGGCGCACGGGTGGGGACTTCAACTTCGCTGCCGCCGTTCCTGAAATCGCCGGCCAAGCCCGGGCTGAAATCGCATCGCTTTCTCCGGAACAGAGTAGCGACGCGATCCGCGGGATGGTGGGAGGACTCGCCGCGAAGCTCTCGAAGAACGGCCATGACCTTCAGGGATGGATGCAACTGATTAGGTCTTACGTCGTATTGGGTGAACGTCAGAAGGCCGAGGCCGCCGTCGCAAGCGCACGTGCCCAGTTCGCAGGCGATGCGCAAGCTCCGACGCGCATCGATGAACTCGTCAGGCAGCTTGGTTTGAAGGGGTAGGCCGTGACTAGAAAGGGTAGGCGCCTGGCTATTATCAGCGCCGCAGGCTTCGCTTTAGCCGTCGCAGTAGGACTCATCCTGTTCGCGTTGCGTGACAGTATCGTCTTCTTCTACGGGCCGACCGAGATTGCCGAAAAGGCACCGCCGCGAGGAACCCGTCTGCGCATCGGGGGCATGGTGAAACGCGGCTCACTTACCCATGGTGGATCGTCGACCGTCGTCTTCGCGGTGACCGACCTGAAGCACGACATCAAAGTCAGCTACACTGGATTGCTGCCGGATCTCTTCCGTGAAGGACAGGGCGTCGTGGCCGAAGGCACGGTGGAGGGACCGGGCCTTTTTCATGCCGATACCGTGCTCGCCAAACACGACGAGCGATACATGCCCAGGGACGTAACCGACAAGCTCAAGCAACAAGGCGCTTGGCGCAACGAAAGATCCGCGCGAGCCCAATAGCGCCGCCTTCCACGAGACATCGCAGCCGATGGGACCCAAAGGATGATCGTCGAAACCGGACATTACGCGCTCGCCCTGGCTCTCGCCGTCGCGCTGCTTCAGTCAGTTCTGCCGCTCTGGGGGACCCGCAGTGGTGATTCTGGACTCGCTTCCATTGCGGTCCCGGCCGCGATCACCCAGTTCTTGTTGTTGGGCTATGCCTTCGCGGCACTGACTTACGCCCATGTGGTGTCCGACTTCAGTCTCGTGACAGTCGCCGAGAATTCGCTCACCACCAAACCACTTGTTTACAAAATCGCGGGCGTCTGGGGCAATCACGAAGGATCCATGCTGCTTTGGGTTCTGATTCTCGCGGCCTTCGGGGCGGCAGTGGCGAGTCTCGGGCGCGACATGGCGAACGAATTGCGCGCCAATACGCTAGCGGTCCAAGGCTGGATCTCCCTTGCCTTCCTCTGCTTCATCCTGTTCACCTCCGATCCCTTCGTGCGACGGTTTCCGGCGCCTTTTGAAGGCCAGGACCTCAATCCGCTGCTTCAAGACCCGGGCCTCGCGATACACCCGCCGCTCCTTTACCTCGGCTATGTCGGTTCCTCGATCGTGTTCTCGTTCGCGGTGGCGGCGCTGATCAGCGGCCGGCTAGACGCCGCTTGGGCCCGCTACGTTCGGCCTTGGGTACTGATTGCTTGGATCTTTCTGACGCTTGGGATCGCCATGGGCTCGTACTGGGCCTATTACACACTAGGCTGGGGCGGGTTCTGGTTCTGGGATCCGGTCGAGAACGCGTCGCTCATGCCCTGGCTTGCGGGTACCGCGCTCCTGCATTCGGCTGCCGTCATGGAGAAACGCGAGGCCCTCAAGATCTGGACACTGTTCCTGGCGATAGTTACATTCTCGCTATCGCTGCTCGGCACATTCCTGGTGCGCTCAGGGGTGCTGACCTCCGTTCATTCCTTCGCCAGCGACCCGGCGCGCGGCGTCTTCATCCTAGTCATCTTGACCGTGTTCATTGGCGGCTCCCTCGCGCTTTATGCCTGGCGGTCGCCTTCCCTGAACCTGCCTAGTGTGTTCGCGCCCGTGTCACGCGAGAGCGCGCTCGCAGTCAACAATCTGCTGCTCGCCACCTGCTGCGCTACGGTCCTGACCGGCACGCTCTATCCGCTCGCGCTTGAGGCTCTCACCGAGGACAAGATCTCGGTCGGCGCACCGTTTTTTAATTTGACGCTCGGTCCGCTAGTAGCGCTGATCGTTCTGCTGATGCCGCTCGGTCAATCGCTTGCCTGGAAGCGTGGCGACCTGCTAGGAGCGGCGCAACGGGTGACGGTCGCAGCCTTGGCGGGCCTCGTGGTCGCCCTTGTGCTCATTGCTATCATCCGAGGCGGCCCCGTCCTCGCCGCGGTCGGTCTCGGCCTCGCCGTCTACCTCATCGTCGGTTCGTTCGCCGATGTGGCGTCGCGTATCTGGGCACGTGGGCAGCCCGCTCGGGTGATGCTGGCCCGCGCGGTCGGGCTGCCGCGCTCCGCC
Organism: Bradyrhizobium sp. UFLA05-125; assembly: GCF_059803515.1. Lineage (NCBI taxonomy): Bacteria > Pseudomonadati > Pseudomonadota > Alphaproteobacteria > Hyphomicrobiales > Nitrobacteraceae > Bradyrhizobium > Bradyrhizobium sp. UFLA05-125. The sequence goes on from NZ_JBANBJ010000129.1 coordinate 6,894, forward strand.
TGGGGTACGGCGATCGCTCACGCTGGCCTCGGCGTGACACTCATGGGCTTAGCGGCTATCGGCTGGGGCGTGGAGCGGATTGCGACCGTCAAGCCAGGCGAGGGGATTGATCTCGGCCCCTATCACGCCACCATCGAGAATCTTCGATCGCGACAAGGCCCGAACTATTCCGAAGTCGTTGCCTACACGGTCATTAGCCGGGGCGGCGCGGCCGTGGCCACCGTCGAGCCCGCCAAGCGCAGCTTTCCCGCACGACGGACCACCGTCACCGAGGCAGGCATCGTGACGCTGGGTTTTGGCCAGATCTACATTTCGCTCGGGGACCAGCATGCGGATGGTTCGATCGATGCGCGCATGTTCTGGAAGCCGCTTGTGACGGCCATCTGGATTGGCGCCGTCATCATCGCGTTCGGAGGGATCTTGTCGTTGTCCGATAGGCGCCTCAGAATCGGCTTCGCGCGCCGCGCGACTCGCGTCCGCGCCGCCGCCAACCCCGCAGCGCCGGAGCCCGCCGAATGACTTCGCTTCGTCGCATTCTTCTGCTTTCGATCGTACTCGCAGGCCTCGCGCCCAGCTTGGCAAGGGCGGTGCAGCCAGACGAGATCCTGCCCGATCCGAAACTTGAGGCACGCGCGCGCACGATTTCCGCCGGGCTGCGCTGCCTGGTCTGCCAAAACGAGTCGATCGACGATTCGAAAGCAGAGCTCGCGAGGGATCTCCGACTGCTGGTGCGCGAACGCCTTAATCTCGGCGAGAGCGACGAGCAGGTCCGCGCCTTTCTGGTGAAGCGTTACGGGAACTTCATCCTATTGAAACCACCACTCGACTTGGAAACCGCCTTCCTCTGGGGAATGCCGGCTTTGGTGCTCTTGGCGGGCGGGATTGCTCTCCTGTTCGGATTGCGCCGCCCGCAGTCCACGCCGGCGGCGCCCTTAAGCCAAGCCGAGCGGGATCGGCTCGCGGCTGTGTTAGAGGCCGACACTCCGCTGTAAGCATTTCAAATGGTCAAGCCGTTTTAGCTTCGGAGGCGCGCGGAGTCGTTCCACGGCGGCGACCCCCGCAGCAAGCTCCGCTGCGTGCGTCGTCATTCTCCCGCGCCGCGAAGCGCTGAGGCTGCGGCGATTGGGGCGAGCGCGACGGATGCGAGTCCGAGCGCGCAGAGGACCAGGAAGGGCGTGAGAAAGGGCACTGTGCCACTCTGCGCCGCGGAGACACCGAAGATCAGCACCGGCACGGCTAGTGGCACGACAAGGATCGACAGCAAAAGACCGCCGCGCCGCAGCGTGACAGTAAGCGCCGCACCGATTGCTCCCAGAAAGGTGAAAGCCGGCGTACCAACCAACAATGTCGCGGGCACCGCCCGGAGCGCTGGGCCGTCCAAGTCCAACATCATGCCAAACAAAGGCGAGAGCATCACGAGCGGCAGCCCCGTGACGAACCAGTGGGCCATGCACTTCACGAGAACAATGAGTTCTAGGGGAGCCGGCGACAGTAACATCTGCTCCAGCGAACCGTCCTCGTGATCCGCCTGGAACAGACGGTCAAGGCCCAATAGACTCGCGAGGAGCGCCGCTATCCACAGAATGGCTGGACCGATCCGCGACAGCAAGCGCAGGTCAGGCCCGATCGCGAAAGGTACGACCGTCACGAGACTGAGGAAGAAGACCAGGCCAAGAATCCCGCCTCCGCCGATGCGGCGCGCCAGCATAAGGTCGCGAAGAAAAACGACGAGCAGAATACGGGTCATGGCCTCCATCCGGCGTCGCCATCACTTCGAGACCGCTCGCGGGAAATCGAAAGAGCGGCGTGATCTCTTCTCTCCCGACCTTGAGACAGACGGCTACGAGGGTGCCGATCCATCCGCAACGAGACGACCTTTACCTCGCTTCGAGCCTGACTTGGATTGTCCCCGGCAGACCGAGTGGTTCGTGGGTCGCGGCGAGCATCAATCCTCCGCTTCCGACATGGTCGGCCACTAGAGCCTTCAGCAACGCGCGTGCGTGTCGGTCGAGCGCGGTTAGCGGCTCGTCGAGTAGCCATAGAGGGCGATCTGCAGTCAGGAGCCGGGCCAATGCGACACGGCGACGCTGCCCCGCGGAGAGATAACCGACAGGCAGATTGAGAACGTGGGCTAACTCCATACGGTCCAGCGCCTCTAACGGGGTTAGCCGACCTCGCCCCAAAGTTCCCAGGCCGATCTCGAGGTTTTCGCGGGCGGTCAGCGCCGATTTCAGCCCGTCGAGATGGCCCACGTAGTGGAGGCGCTCTGCCAGCGGCGCCGAGTCCGTGGCTTCGGACTCCACCCATGACATGCGGCCGGATCCCAGTGGAAAGAAACCGGCGATCGCGCGCAAAAGTGTGGTTTTGCCCACGCCATTGGGACCCGTCACTTCGGCGATTTCGCCCGAGCCCAGTCGCAAAGACACCCCGCCGAAGACCATGCGCTCGTCGCGCGCGACGGACAGATCCTCGATCAGGAGATAGCACCGCTGCGTGATATCCATTTTCATTTCCGGTTGCCCGTTGTCTCGTTCGGATCGCTTTCGAACGCCCGGTTGGAGGGCCTACCGAAATGAACGATTCTGGATCAACGTGTTGCTGCGGCCGCAATCCGGAACAGGCGACGCCTTCCCAGCAAGGTCTGCGCCCGTCGGGTAGCCGACAACCGTTCGATGCATTGGGGAGGCGGTTGCGAAGGGGGCGCTCCCAAGCACGGCTCTCAGGCAAGAGAGAGGGTGTCCCAGGTCTCAGCGAGCGCAGCTGCGAGTTCCGCTATGTGGGTCTCCCCGTGATATGGTGACGGCGTGATGCGCAGACGCTCCGTCCCACGGGGAACGGTCGGATAGTTGATCGGCTGGATATAGATGGCGTGGCGCTCTAGAAGGCGATCGGCCGCCGCCTTGCACAATTGCGCATCGCCGACAATCACAGGCACGATGTGGGTTTCGTTCGGGAGGACCGGAAGCCCGGCGGCATGGAGCGCCCGTTTCGTTGCGGCGGCTTGTCGTTGGTGTGCTTCGCGCTCGGCGGACGAGTGCTTCAGGTAGCGAACGGACGCATGGGCGGCGGCAGCAATTGCTGGAGGGAGTGCCGTCGTGAAGATGAATCCGGGCGCGAAGCTGCGCACCGCGTCGCAGATCAAACGCGACGCCGAGATATAGCCGCCGACGCAGCCGAATCCCTTGGCGAGGGTACCCTCGATCACGGTCACGCGGTGCATCACGCCATCACGCTCGCCGATGCCGCCACCGTGAGCGCCGTAGAGGCCGACCGCGTGAACCTCGTCGAGATAGGTCATCGCACCGTACTGGTCCGCAAGGTCGCAAATGGCGCCGATCGGGGCCACATCGCCATCCATCGAGTATACGGACTCGAACACGATAAGCTTGGGGCGGTCTCCTGCTTTGCGCAGCAACGCCTCAAGATGACCGAGATCGTTGTGGCGGAAAATCCACTTTTCGCAACTTGATTGACGGACGCCTTCAATAATCGAATTGTGGTTGAGTGCATCAGATAAGACCACGCAGTCGGGGATCAGCTTACCGATCGTCGAAATGCTGGCCTGGTTCGATACGTAGCCGGAGGTAAAGACGAGGCTCGCTTCCTTGCCATGTAGATCAGCAAGCTCGCCCTCTAAATCAACCAAGGGCGAACTATTTCCGGCGATGTTGCGCGTTCCACCCGCTCCGGCGCCGCAGCGGTGTGCTGTTGCGGTCAGCGCACTCACGACCTCCGGATGCTGTCCCATGCCGAGATAGTCATTGGAGCACCAAACCGTGATCTCTGTAACGGTTCCGTCAGACCGGCGCAATTTGGCGGCTGGGAAGCGGCCGGAGATGCGTTCGATGTCCGCGAAGACGCGATAACGCTGCTCTCCGTGCAGGCGCTCAAGAGAGGCGTGGAAACGACGTTCGTACGCTTCGGCCGCACAATTGTTATTGTGGAAGGTCCCGTTGGACGACGTCAACGCTCCTTGCCCCGGCACTATATCCGCACACAAATGTCTGTTACCGACGCTTTCGTGCGTCGGACGCCCTGCTTGCCACCTTGCCGATACGTCCAGATCGTCCATCTAAATCTCCCCTGACCGTCGCTCGACCATAGCTCATCACGCAGAGCACTTCGCACTCCTCTCAGTCATAATTTGCAAAACCCCCGGTTATGGTCGGCCGCCGCCTGAAGTAACTCACATACATCCTACGTCTGAGTCCCTTTTGGGAAACCTACGCCCGTTCCCGTGCAATCATCAGCAATCGGATCTTAAGGCACGAGGGCGCACGCCGCCTGAGATTGCCGGGATCGAGCATCGCGCGGGCGGTCGCGGCGAAGCGGTCGCTTCAAGCTTCGTCTCGAGTAAATCGCTTTGGTGTCACGGCCTCGGATTCAAAGGCTTGCATGGTGAGCATGGCGCCCCGACCCAAACGCCATCGCGAGATTACACCAGACGGAACAGCAAGATTGGCACGGGTTCGTTGCGCACGGCACTCTACGATGCCGCCCAAATCATACTACCAAGCCGCTCAAGTGCCGTTCACAGCTGAAGAGCCGGGCGATGCGGATCGCAGGCGCGCGCCAGGATGGTGTCATCCATGTCGATCAACATGGCGCGGGGGAGGGGCTTTGCGGTCATGGCCATTTCACTTCCGGTGGCAGCGAGGACAGGATCGAATCCGCGTTGCCGCCGGTCTTGAGCCCAAAGATCGTGCCGCGGTCGTAGAGCAGGTTGAACTCGACATAGCGTCCGCGCCGGACCAACTGCTCCTCGCGATCGGC